>NZ_JBFEFI010000005.1:0-300000 GCF_040717535.1 Thalassoglobus sp. JC818 | reverse complement strand
TTGATCACTGGAATCTCCGGGCAGGATGGATTGCTGCTGACTGGGCAGTTGATTCGAGATGGGTATGTTGTGCATGGAACAACTCGTCACTGTTCGACTTCGCATATTGAACGCGTGCGAAGTTACCTCATTAGTCAGCACTTGACGGAAGCGATCGACCAGCAACTCAAACTCGTCGAGGTTTCACTTCTCGATGCAGAAGCTGTTGGGAATCTCGTCGACGAAGTTGCCCCTGATGAGATCTACCATCTCGCTGGGCAAAGCCGAGTCGGTCGATCATTCGAGATTCCAGTCGAAACTTTCGAAGCGAACACGCAGTCAACGATGAATCTGCTCGAAGCTGTCCGGCAATCGAAGCTGACGGACAAACCTCGGTTCTTGCTGGCTGGAAGCGCAGAGATCTTCGGTGGCAGCGACGAGCAAATTCTTTCCGAGACATCCCGGTACGCACCCCGCTCTCCGTATGCTGCTTCCAAGTTGAGCGCACAAATGCTGGTCGAGACCTATCGTGAAAGCTACGGCTTATTTGCCTGCACGGCGATTCTCTTTAATCATGAGTCTCCGCTTCGTTCTGCAGATTTCGTCACTGGCAAGATCGTCAAAGGAGTGGCACGCATTGCCCTTGGGTTGGATCAGAAACTCGTGTTGGGCAATCTGGGTATCGGAAGAGACTGGGGTGATGCCTCTGATACTGTTGAAGCAATGAGGCTGATGTTGAGCGCTTCAAGTCCGGAAGATTTTGTTGTGGCCACAGGAGAGTGGCGACCACTGACGGAGTTTCTGGATGTGGCGTTTCGTGTCGTGGGTCTCGATTGGCGGGACTACGTTGAGAGCAGTTCCGAACTCTATCGCCCAGTCGATGCTCCGCGGCTCGTCGGTGACGCGTCGAAAATCAAAGCCAAACTCGGCTGGAGACCTCGCAGCGAATTTACCGAGATGGTGGAACGGATGGTGAAACACCATTTGATCGCCGAACGGGGAAGTGATTGCATCGAGTAGCTGTCGATGGACTTAGTTGGTCATGGCAGATTCCGTAATCGAATGCCGGATTCGTTGATTCTCAATCTTTGGGAAAGCAAGAAAGAGGATCGCGAATAGATCAGCCTGTCGTAAAATGGACAATGATGTCCAATTTTTATTCGGAGGATGCCACTCGTGAAGAACTGTCCGGGATTCGGTCGCATGAAGTTGTTCATGTCTCTGATCATCTGTCTGAGTCTGAACGTCGAAGTGATGGCTCAGGTGGATTTTGATGAACCACCGATTTCGTATTCGAGTGCCCCGACGGACAATCCGATTACGAAGCTGCAAAAACAACTCGATGAACAAGAAGTCACACTGCGTGGTGACAATCCTCGCGATTACTTGGGATCGTTGCTCGATGCTCTCGACATCCCGAAGTCTTCTCAGGCGCTTGTCTTCTCAAAGACGAGTTTGCAACTGAGGAAGATCTCGCCCAAACGTCCTCGGGCGCTTTACTTCAATGACGACACGTACGTCGGTTGGGTGCAAGGGGGCGACGTGATTGAAATATCGACCGTCGATCCTTCGCTCGGGGCGGTCTTTTACACTCTCTCGAATTCGATGCCGGACCGACCGGAGTTCGTACGAGATCAGGGGCAGTGCCTTGCCTGTCACGAGTCTTCACGAACGCACCGCGTCCCCGGACACTTAATGCGTTCCGTCTTCGTCGATCATTCGGGCCAACCACATTTCGGGTCGGGAACATACACGACCACTCAAGCGAGCCCCTTCGAAAAGCGATGGGGAGGGTGGTACGTCACCGGTCAGCATGGGGCGTTGCGTCACATGGGAAATGTCATTGCGAATCGAAATGACCGGCTGGAGACACTTGATCGCGAGCCGGGGGCGAATGTGACGGATCTCTCAGAGCTGTTCGATGTTGATCCATATCTCGAATCGACGAGCGATATCGTCGCGTTGCTTGTGCTCACTCATCAGTTGGAAATGCACAATCTGATCACACGGGCCGTCTATGAGACCCGAAGTGCAGAGCACTACGACACGATCATGAATGCCGCGCTCGACCGACCTGCGGACTACCGTAGCGAAAGCACAGAGCGAAGAATCGCATCTGCAGGCGAAAAACTCCTGCAGTGCCTGCTGTTTGCGGATGAAGCGCCGCTTGGGGAAGTGATTGAAGGCAGCGGACGCTTCCGAGAAGAGTTCGAAGCTCGCGGCCCGTTCGATAAGCAGGGGCGGTCACTTCGTCAATTCAAATTGGAGGGGCGACTGTTTCGCTATCCGTGCAGCTACCTGATCTACTCAGATTCATTCGATGCCCTTCCACCCACAGCTTTCGCGTATGTCGGCCGACGTTTACAGGAAATTCTCAGCGGAGATGATACTTCCGGCAATTTCGGCCACTTATCGCAAGACGATCGATCAGCTATTCGAGAGATTCTTTCTGAGACAAAGTCTGAGCTTTTCAGAGCTTCGGACGATCAGCATCAAAAAGTCCCTGCAGACGCTGAGTGAATGCATCTGCTCTCGTGTTGTTCGTCAAGAGACGCGTCTGTAGGCTCCCGGCCCGATCAGTCTTCGCCGCCGCCCGTTCAAGGATGAACAGATGTTGCTCTTCTTTCAAACTCTCGTGCTGATGGTCTCGACCACCACTGTTCCATTCTCAGCAACTCGCTGTGAGCCAGCAATTCACCAGATTGAGAACATCGAGCCATTTAACGGGCCGAACATCGAATTCATCGACTTTCAAAACTCCGAAGAGGCGTTCACTGACTTCTCAGGGAACTAAATGAAGCCACCGTCGATGATCGTTCTGAATGAAGCCTTCAGAAGTCGCGCGCTGAGTGTGAATAATCACTTGAAGGGCTGGATTACTCGGACTGGTAACCCATTCTTCGCAGCAGCGATTCGAGCCGTGATGTCGATGACTTCTGACCATCTTTCGTCGTCGATTTTGTGAGCGTCACGCGGTTGTCACCAGCTTCAACGGCGATCGCTCGGACTTCCGGAGTCTCATCTTCGCTGCCACTGATGGGAATCCACGGCATCGACTTGATTGAGTTGACGAATGTTCTCAGTTTTCCAGGCGACGACTGAGTGCGATCTCCACTCACTGACTCTGCTTCCGGGACGGTGATCTCCACTTCCTCAACAGGAAGGAGAAAACGTCCGAGGTGAATGGGCTGAAATTGAGGACTGTGAATAGGCAGTCCAGCCTCCCCTCGTCCGGCAATCGCAATTACCATCAGAAGTGAAGGAAGCAAGGAAGAGCAGCGGAACAGGTGGTGATTCATAGAGGTCTTCATCTCGGTCCGCACAACATTCAAATCCTGTGTGGTGTGCATGATCCAGTCTAGGCATCGGCAACTCCCCTCGAATTTCCGATCCTCGATCGAGCGATGATCGAGACTTCCATCGAATCGCCTCGTTCAACCGTTCCAATCGCTACTGATGAGCAACGATTTGAGGGATTGAACTAACCCAAATTTCCTGACCGGAAGAATCCTACCGGTCGACTCATCTTCACCTGAGAGCATCTCAAGTTGAGAAGATCGTCGATGATGAGTTGACCCGAGGGTTGCACGCTGCCGCCTCTTTCTTCAATCTTGGGCAGAAATGAGTGCACGATGTGCTTTGACTAGAATGGCTGAAACATGCCATTTCAATTCCTGACTAAATGAGTCCGGGAAGGTGCGTTCAACAGCTGCTCACAATTAGACTTTCTGTTGAATGACCAGCTTCACGAATTCGTCGCCCTTGATGCAACTTCTCCAGACAGAGATGCCTTGTGAATCCGATTGATGAACTGAAACGCATGGTCTCCCTCATCCCGAACAATGAGGGTTTGTTCCAGAAATGCGATCACATTCCTTCGTCGACGACTCCTGAGCCGTACAAGAAAATGCTGGTTCACGAGCACCATATGACGGTAACCATGGAAAATTACCACGGTTGCCCGGTCAACGTTTCGGTTCTGGATGAAGTGTCGCACGGCGATGTCTATGCACGTCAGATCATTCTGACACGGTCGGACAACGGGATGCCGGTTCAATTCGGAATCGTTCGATTCGATTTTCAATACGTGACCAAACAGGTTCGCGAAGAGATTGAAGGTGGTCAGATTCCTCTCGGTCGGGTTTTGATCACACATAACGTATTGAGACATATCGATCTGGGAGCCATTCTCCACATCGAAGCAGGGCCGAAACTGGCTGAGGTCATGAAGATGGAGGAAGGGGCTGAGACCTACGGGCGGATGGCGACGATCTTCTGCAACCGTCGACCCGCCGTTGATTTACTCGAAATTACTTCTCCACTCGATTGATCAATTCGGAACTGTTGGACCGGCCAATCAATCGTCTGCGATGTTGTCACGATCTCTATCGGCGATCGATCAATGATCTCATATGTGTGAAGACCTGTTTGCAATTCTTCCAACTGGAGACGCTGGTTTACGTCGAAACCGAATCGAAGATAGCTATGATAGGGACGCCTATCCCGAATGTGCTCACTTTCTCTAGCGATCGATTCAGACCATGGACTACGAACTTGCACTTGGTTTCACTTCCTCCTCCGAGTATGCAGAACGCCGACGTGAGATGCGGAAGTACGTCAATCTGAAGCTTGCAGCATATGGGCTTCCAATTGCTGAAGGGGCAGGTGGAGCGGATCTGGTCGAATTCGGGTCGGGCCTGTTACAGAGTTTTCACGAGAAGACTCGGCAACTGGGAAATACGCAACGATCCCCAATCGATCAGCGCATTGAAACGTTCCTCAATTCTCACTTCTCCGATTTGAAACTCGAGAAGCCGCTGCGACTCCCCAACGCTACTTTTGTTCTCGACCGGCACGGACTGGCTCGCGAGTTATCTCTCCCAGCCAACGGAGACGTTTTCGAAACTGATTACATCCAGTCGTTTCGCGTTCGAAACGGAGTTTTGCACAACCCGGCAGCTGATCGTCGAACGACTGCAGGCACATTCCATGTTGTCGAAGGGGGCTTGCCGATCCCGGGTGACAAACGGGCTGTCCCAAGGGTCGCCTTCGAAAGAATGTTCCGAGCTGTCTTCGAGCGAGTTCCGGAATCGTTCCTCCAGTTGCCATTCACCTCAGAAAATGATGAACCGAGCCGGACCTGGGTTTCGTTGTTCATGCGTCCGCTCGTCCGCCCGGAAGTTCCCGGATTTTCACCAGAGAAGAAGTATGAAGTTCGCTTCTTCGTGCCGGGTGGGTTCGTAGCGAACCTCGATTTTGTGGAGTCAATTTTCGGCAACGCCGGAGATCCTTTGATCCCAACCAACAATTCCGCTCTCGATGTTGAACACTGGTCCGGACACACCGGGTGTGTCATTCTCGCTCCGCACCTTCTCCATCTGACGAAGAAAGAACTGGGGCTCCCACATATCAGCGAGGCGACTCCACGTCAGCAACGTGATCGCATGTGCTGGGAGAAAGAAGACGAAATCTACAACGATGGGTCGGCCTTTAAGATTACCTGTCGGACCGACGAAGGCGTCATCGTCACGATGATTGCCGACAACTACTTCGGCTACTGCAAGAAAGAAGTGAAAACCCAGATCAGCTATTCCGCCAACCTGATGGGGAATGCTGAGGAAGAACATGCTGGTGGCGCACTCGTCTTCCCGAGTTGGAATGTCGGGGAAGAATTCCAGTTCAACAGCCGCCGTTACAACGGTCAGACATTCGATGATGTGGTGAAAGAGTACGGCGATGCCTTCGCTCTTCAGCCTGAAGGTTATGGAATCGATCACCAGTTCCCGAACCTGTTCTACATCCCGGAAGACGCAAGAGCCGATCTGCGAGAACAGACGATTTCGTGGACGAAAGACGGTGAAAAGCAGTCGATTCCGCTCCTCCCTGAGAAAGTCTACATGGCTCCGTCGGGGTATCGACTGCGGATGGAAAAGCACCCGTCAGCTCCTTCCTGGAGACTCATTGGAACCGGCGGAGAAGGGGTCTTCTGCCACAAACCATGTACGGTCTCTGGTGGTGGAAAGAGCGAAATCAGTAAGTCGCTTGTTGACTACATGCAGTACGGTTCGATCTTCGTTGCTGACTTCGACAAGGACATGGAGAAGGTCAACGAAATCTTCACACAGAAGTATCAGGACCGGTGGAAGCCCGAAGTCGCAGCTGAACAGAACTATGGAGAGTACCCAAGCCGATCGGTTCTCAGTCCTCGCCGTTCACTCGGAAGTGTGATTAAGCTGTTGACTCCTTCTGAGGATTACACAGACGAGTACAACGCGTGGCTTAAAGAGATCCCGAACCACGTTTATGCACTCGTCTACGCGATTAAGCGATTCCACAATCCGGACTGGGAAGTCAACGAGTGGCGGAAGTATTTCGGAGTTGATTTCGTTAACGGATCGATGGGCCATGAACTGAAAATGTTCAACCGTCGATTGGTCGGAACTTACCTCCGCGTCGGATTTACACAAGGCAACTTGTGGCGACTGTTCAAGGTCCGCCAAGACTTCGCAGCTGCATTCAAAGTGCAAACCGAGGATGACATCACTGCTTCAACAGTTGTTCCGGGACGTTTGCTGAAAGGCATTCCCGACTACTTCGAAGCTTATGCTCAGAAGTTCGCTCAGAACTGTGAATATCGGCTCTTCCAACGTCCAGACGATGCGATTCATCGAGGTTTCGACAAGCAGGCGGAATACGACCTCTCTCGTCGCGACGTGAACTTCATCTCAAACTTCGAACCGATGACCCGGAGCGAAGTGAACGAAATGAAAATGAAAGTCGTCGACTTCGATGCCTACACTGCCCCAGTGAAACGACTGCTGAACGCAGTTGATAAAGGCGAAGGCGAGTACGTCGTCTGCTCCGACAACCCACGACGTGTCGGAGGCGTACCGACCAAGAATCCTCGTTATCTGCAGGACCGACCAGATATGGTCAATCCGATGCATCGCTATGTCGGAGAGATGGGGACGCGACTGTTCCGCAGAATTCCTGCAGGCCAGTTTGTCCCGATGCCAGTGTCGGCTGTCCTTTCTGGACGTCGAAACAATCCGCCCGAACCAGAGAAGGGGATTCGCGGACTCGCTGTCTACGGACCAATCCATTATCAGGAATTGCCTGAACTCTTCATGGACTATATCTGCTCCCTGACGGGAAAGAGTCCATCGACGACAGGAGCCGGTTCTGAAGGTGCCCTGACGAAGGGACCATTTAACGCCCTGCGGCCGACTGCGGATTTGAACACCGCACTCGTCAGTATGATCCTGACCGGCACACCTGGTTTTTCGACAGCTGCTGGCCATATCGGAACGAACAATCGGTTCGATCACGATATCAGTCTGCTGGTTCCCGAGATCTGGTGTCGCCTCTCAGTTGAAGAACGTGATCCGAAGAAGCTGCTCGAGAACCGCCTCATCGAGCCGGTTCCGGACCTCAAAGACGCAGACGGAACAGAGGTTCCGTCGCGACGACTTGGTTTCCGAATTACTCGTCGGTTCATGCGTAAGTATTTGGGACGCGTCTTCGACAACCCAGAAACCGTTTTCGACGAGACGATGCTCAAGCCGGAAACTCAAAATCCAGAAGCATTCATCGATGGCGTGAAGTACATCATGGAAGCGTATCAACGAGTGGCGAAAGGCTACTTCGACGATGGTTCCGTCGAGGAAGCTTGTCCTCCGCTGCGAGCACTGCTCACAATCATGGCGGAAGGGAATTACGAAGGCAAAGACGAACGCGATCCTGAGATTCGAAAGATGTTCGATCGCGAAACGGTCCTCGCCAGCGAATGGTACAAAGAACGTCTCAAAACTCAGCAGCAGCGAGAGATTGCTTTGTGGACCAAACATGTCAACTCCCTCAAAACGTTCCTCGAGAGCGAAACCGATCTGGAAGCTTCATTCCTTGATGAGCTTCGTGGCCGGCTGAGTTATGCTGAAGAAGAATTGAAGCGAGTTGAAGCGCCGTCTTACCTCGATGATCTCGTCGGAACGACCGGAGCGACACCAATTCACACAACGCATTGATGGTCGAGAAATTGGTCAGCAGAGTCGGTTTTTACCGAGACTTTGTCTATCATGATCTGTGAAAGACAAAGGCTGACGACAACATTTGCCTTCACGGTGCGGTGTTGAGCACTTGCTGTTCGAGACCGCGTCGTTGAGGTTGTTTCGTCTGCCACTAAGAAGAGATTTTGGTTCGACTCACTCAGTCAAGACAGGTCGTCATGAAGAATCCCGAAGTTCCCGGTCTGATTTTCGGGGGAGCGTTGGTCGTTCTCTCGATCTTCATGCTCCGGGCACAGAGGAAAGCTTTTCGAGTTCTCAATGAGTCGGAAGAGAGTCGGGCTGAAAAGCAGTTTCTCGGAAATCGCGTTCGCCGACGAACTCAAGTCGCTGGGATGATCGGGATCATCGGGCTGATGATTCCAATCGGCGATTCGCTCATCGACTGGCGAAATGCCGCAGCGACGTTCGCGGTCTACTGGTTGATCGTCCTCGCGTTGGCATTCTGGACGATCATCCTCGCATTCGCGGATATCGCTGCCACCCATGCGCACACTTCCATTGAACTGAACCAGATCAAGCGCCAACAACGGGAACTTGAGAATGTCGCCGAGCAGCTTCGACAAGCTCAAAACCGTGCTTCTTCGGAGCAGGACTCATGAATCGTGATGACTCAGCGCCAGAAGTCAGAAATGATGCACGTCTCTATGCCGCGTCTCCGGAAGGATGGGCTGCCCATATCAAGCAAAGTTGGGATAAAGAGTACTGTTTCTCTAAACATCCCGGTGAGGACTACTTTCACCTCCTCATGAGCGGCGAGATCTTTGTGCAGCACGGGGACGAAAAGTACTGCCTCACCTGCGCTGTTCGTCACGGTATCTTGACGACGGATCGACTAAACTGGCAACACCGAACCAACTCCGATCGAAAACCACTCGTTTAGACCGAGTGCTTTGGGGCTGAGTCACCGCTTCCAACGAGAAATTCAATCAATTCGACGGCGATCGAATCGATTCGAATGTGACGGTGATGGCGAGTTTCTTTTCGTCGTCGGGGAAGTTCTCTAAGATGTTGGTTGGCGTTGTCCTCAATTCTTTGGCATTCTTTTCGGATCCAATCCTGAATTGTTCTAATTGATTCGCTTGTGAGAGCGTCGATCAATTGAAGAATCGAAGTCGAAGATTCACAAATGTTTACTGCGTATCAAGTTACGTAGCACTTTGTTCAACGATTCTGGCAGCGTCGGCGAATCCTACACGAGAAAACTCGCGGAAAAGCGACTCTCTTCAGAGTTGCCGAGGACGAGTCCTCACCCGCTGAGTTTGTTTACACTCCGACAATTGAATGTCCAGAATCCGGGCATCCTCACCCAATTGAAAAAGACTTTACACAACCATGCACCTCACGTTTTCACTTGTCTTGACTCTCTCTGCAGTCTGCCTGTTGACGACATTGTCCGGATGTCCAAAGAACAACGACTCCAAGCCAGCGGAGCGAGAACCTCGCCCCGATCTGGAACCGACGGAAGTTACGCTGACAGAAGAAGCGACCGTTGAGGAAACTCCGGCGGACGATCCCGCAGCTGTGGAAGCGCTCGAGGCTCTCGAAGTGAAATTGACGACCGATTCCAACGGAAACGTCGTCGCTGCCGACTGTAAAAATGCTTCGATTACGGATGCGGACCTCGAACACTTCAAAGGATTGCCCAGCCTCGTCAAGTTGAGCCTGGAGAATGGAGAAATCACCAGCGACGGTTTGGTCGTGCTGGAATCCCTTCCGCAGATCACAGAGCTGAGTCTTCGACGTTGTAGTAACGTTGATGCTTCTGGTTTGGAACACCTCAAGAAGCTGCCGAACCTTGAACGCCTTTATCTTCTCTATACTCGTACCAATAACGACGGCCTCGCTCATGTCGGTGAACTCAACAAGCTCAAGGTCCTTGATCTGCGTGGATGTATGGAAGTCGGAGACGAAGGGCTGAAGCATCTGGAATCGCTCAACAATCTCGTCGACCTGAAATTGCGATCGTATGCCGTGACTGACGCGGGAATGGATTCGGTCGGGAAGCTCACAAAGCTTCGCTATCTGGCGATGGAGGACTGCGGAGTCGGTGACGACGGAATGCAAGCTCTGGAAGTTCTGAAAGATCTCCGCGTTTTGAATGTGATGCGAACAGTCGTCGGTGATGAGGGATTGACTCACATGGGCGATCAGAAGCTGCAGGATCTCCGCGTACGAGAAACCGCCGTGACCGGGCCCGGACTCGAGTCGCTGGAAGGATCTCACGAATCGCTGAAGTACCTCGACATCAGTGAAACTCTCATCGATAACGACGGGGTTTCCAAGATCGCTCCCTTCACGAATCTGGAGACGCTCATTCTGTGGAACGGCAGCATGGATGACGAAGGAATCGGATTCCTGACTGGTCTGACAAAGCTTAAAACGCTTGATCTGCAAGGATGTCAAAGTGTGACGTCCGCGTCGGCAGATCATCTGTTGAACATAAAGGACCTCGAGTCACTGAATCTGGCCGAAACCAGCTTTAACGACGAGGGACTCTTGAAGCTGACTGCGCTCTCAAACCTGAAGTCAATCTCAGTCGGCCGCAGCAGCGTGACGAACGATGGGGTCGAGAAGTTCAAAGCCGCTCTCCCGAACTGTACGGTCAAGCAGTAAACAGGCTGGGGGGGATCTGATCGTGAACGCTGTTGAAACTCAAACTTCTAAGACTTGTCGCCTTGTGACACTTGGTTGCAAGGTGAACCAGTACGAGACGCAACTCGTCAAAGAAGCTTTGGAACAGAACGGGTATCGTGAAGCGCTCGAGGACGAGTCTGCCGACTTGTGCTTTGTCAACACGTGCACGGTCACTTCTGAGGGCGATGCAAAATCTCGAAAGGTCATTCGGCAGCTTTCAAGGCAGAATCCCGGAACACGAACAATCGTGATGGGCTGTTATGCCACGCGAGATCCGGAATCTGTTTCAAGTTTGCCCAGCGTCTTCGAAGTTGTCACCGACAAACGCGAACTTCCCGACGTTCTCGACCGGCAGGGGATCTACGACATTCCGGATGGAATCTCTTACTTCGACGGACGCAAGCGGGCGTACGTCAAAGTTCAGGATGGATGTCTCCTCAAATGTACGTACTGCATCATTCCGAGTGTGCGTCCCGGCCTTAGAAGTCGAGATCCAGAATCCATTGCTGATGAAGTCCGACGTCTGGTCGATAACGGCCACAAGGAAATTGTCATCAGTGGAATTCACGTCGGACACTTCGGAGTCGACACGACACGTAAAAAGTCAGGGAAACCGCCGTTCCGATTGTGGCATCTGCTGAAAAAACTCGATGCAATTCCCGGTGACTGGCGAATGAGACTCTCGTCCATTGAAGCCAACGAGATCGACGACGATTTCATAAGCGCATCTGTTGACTGTGAACACCTGTGTCCTCAGTTTCATCCGGCACTTCAAAGCGGATCGGACACTGTCCTCGCAAGAATGCGAAGACGCTACCGCACCGGTCGATTTCTCGACAAACTCGATCAATTTCGGGAAGTCATGCCCGATGTGGCGTTCACAACCGACCTGATTATTGGATTTCCTGGAGAGACAGACGAGGAGTTTCAGGAGACGATCGACGTTTGCCGACGTGCGAAGTTCATGAAGATCCACATCTTTCCGTTCAGTCAACGGAAGGGAACGCCGGCAGCCACCTATCCTGACCAGGTTCCAGCCGAAGTGCGGAAAGCACGCTGCCAGACGTTGAGTCAAATTGAACGTGAACTTGCGATGGACTATTACCAGACGCAAGTTGGCAAGCCACTTCAGGTTCTTGTCGAGAAGCAAGTGGAAGATCGGGAAGGATGGATTCAGGGAACTGACGAACATTACATCCCAGTGACTTTGCGTGGCACAGCTGAGGAAGTCGGAGAGTTCGTCAATTGCACCGGTCAACTTCCACTCACTCATTCTCTTCAAGCAGTGCGAGAATCATGACATTGAACCGCTCCAATTTTTTCGACTGGAAGCAGGACGGAAAAATCCATGTTGTGACTCTGCGCGTTGATATGCTCACCGATGAAGAGAATCTCGAGCAGTTCGATCAGGAACTCTCGTCCATTGTGGAAACTTCCACGCCATGTCATATGGTGTGTGACCTGTCCAGCGTGCGGTATATGTCCAGTTCGGCAATTGGGAAGTTCATTTCGCTGCATCGCAAAATGATGCGTACGAACGGTCAATTGATTTTGTGCGGGCTCCAGTCTGCGGTGAAAGACATTCTCGCGACGAGCCATTTGCTCAAGTATTTTCATGTCACGGACGACACTTCTCAGGCGATTAAGAAGTTGAAGTAGAGACCAATGACAGACGAACGAGGTACGGCGGTCATCGTCGCTGTCGAGGGAATTGACGGTTCCGGAAAAGGGACGCAGGCGAAACGTCTGGCTCAAGCGATGGCAGCCGGGGGAGTCAAAGTCGAACTGATGAGCTTCCCGCGTTACGGGGAGACCTTCTTCGGACGCCGCGTCGGGGACTTTCTGAATGGTCGGTTTGGTGAGTTGTCAGAGCTCGATCCGTTTCTGGTTTCGCTGCTCTACTCAGGTGATCGGTACGAGTCGCGAGAGGTCATTCTCGAAAAGTGCCGATCCGCCGAACTGGTGATCTTCGATCGATACGTCCCGTCGAATATTGCCCATCAGACGGCCAAAGTTGCGGCAAATGAGCGGGCGGAGCTTCGCGAGTGGATCGAGCACATCGAGTACGAGATCTTCCGACTTCCGCGACCAGATCGGGTGATCCTGCTGGACACACCAGTCGATGTGTCTCAGGAATTGATCGATCGGAAAGAGAAGCGAACTTACACCGATCAGGCGAAAGACCTGCAAGAGTCGAATGTGCCGTACATGAAAAAAGTGCGTGATGCCTATCAGACTCTGGCAGCTCTGGACGAGAATTGGTCGTTGATCAATGTCGTCGACGATCATGGATTGCGATCCATGGAGTCGATCGGTGCTGACATTTTTGCGATTGCACAATCCGCTCTCGGTCGCACTGTTGAACAGGTATCCTGATGCTGCCTGCGACTCAATCCCGTCTGGTTCGAGGTGATGCTCAGACTGGCGAGGAGAATATGGCAGTCGACGCCGAAATGTTGAGAGTTGCTGTCGAAGAAGATCTCGCAACTGTTCGAACGTACTTCTGGTCAGAGCCGACTGTTTCACTCGGACACTTTCAAGCTCGAGGACCTGTTTCGCTTCCCGATCAGTTTCGAGACTTGCCGGTCGTGCGTCGATTGTCAGGCGGCGGGGCCATTTTGCATCACCACGAGCTGACCTACTCGATTGCTCTTCCCAAATCACATTCGCTCCGAGAACACCCGACGCAACTTTACGAAATCGCTCACGAAATCATTATTGAGCTCCTCGCGGAGGCTGGAATTAATGCTCGAATGCGTGGAGATGATGCGTTTGAAGATGAATCGTTCTTATGCTTCCTGCGTGGTGACGCTCGCGACATCATCATCGGGAATCACAAAGTCGTTGGGAGCGCGCAGCGGCGCCGACAGGGCGCCATCTTGCAACACGGATCACTTCTGCTCGCTCAATCAAACTTCGCGAAAGAATTGCCAGGAGTCAGCGAATTGACAGGGATCGAAATCCCCGTTGATCGATTTGCAGAGCAGTTCCTGAACAACCTGTGCCACCGGCTGAACCTGATTCCGGAAGAGCTTTAACGAACGCTATGAACTCAGCAGCGAGTTCCAGCAGATAGCCTGAGTTCTGCGATCGAGTTTTGTATTCGCTACTTCAATCCGCGTGCTTGACCGTCGAGTTCCCATTCGGGATCAATTTTGACTCCGACATGAGTCAACACCGTCACCGGGACGTCGACGAGGTAGGTCTGCTCCTCAATTTTTCCGACTTTTGCCGGTTGTCCGCTGACGATCAGGAAAGTCGTTCGAATCTCGTCGATGCTGTGGCCACCTCCATGTCCCAGCCCTTGGCCTCCATGATCGGTAGAGATCACGACCAGCCAGTCTTCTGCATCGAAGTTCGGACGCGATCGCATCGCACGAATCATCAGGCCAACCTGGGCATCCACACGTTCGATCGCGGTCGTGTACGCGCTGACTGACGGATGAAACCCGTAACGATGTCCGGTTTCGTCTACCGCTCCCAGATACGCCATGACGACATGACAGTCATCTTCGCGAAGAGTCTTCACGGCGTCGCGAGTGACTTCGCGATCCTGTTTGGTGTATTCCTCGTGTCCATGCGCAGGGTAAACCTTGTGGACATCCGCATCGGAAACGATGTGTTCATCGATCGGGCTCCAGTCGACAAACGAGTGAGTTTTAGCTTGAGGAAACTGAACTTTCACGTAGTGGAAAAAATGCGGGTACTCCGTGTAATTCTTCCCGGTGAATGAGTTGTCGTGAACCCCGTGTTTGTCTGCCCAGACGCCAGTCAGGAAGCTGGACCAGCCTGGCCCGCTGATCGTGTCGTTCTCCTGATATCTTTCACCAAGTATCTGGGTGTTTTCGGTAAACGCGCCACTCTCGATGAGTGCATCGATGTGAGGTGTTTTGGCAGCTTTGAGTGCGTCAGCGCGAAGCCCATCGATGCCGATTAACAATGCACGTCGAGTTGGGACTTGGTCGTCTGCTGAAAGTACAGCGGGGAGAACGATCGTCGCAATAAGAAAAACGCTCAACAGGTATCGGAGGAGAGGCTTCGTCATGTTCGTTTGGTCTTCAATCGATTGAATTGGAAGTCATGGAGTGATGCTGCTAGCGCTCGCACCAAAATTTTGGTTTCAGTTCTACATGGGGGCGATTCTCTCGGATCCGACATCCGTTGTCAGGCAGACGTGGGAATTGAAGCTTTCGAGAATCAGTCGATTCTTAATTTCTGCATGAGCAGATTCATCCCACAGGTTGCGGAATTCCCACGGGTCGGCTTCGAGGTCATAGAGTTCGCCGAGGTTTTGGTCGTGGTAAACGCATAACTTATAGTGCTCTGTCCGATACATTGTTGCCATGGACCCGGTTCCATGTGTGAAGTGCGGATCAAGAGCTTCGAAATATTCGCAACGCACAGAATCGCGATGATGATCGCTGGGAGTTGATCCCTCAAGAATCGGGCGCAGCGACTTCCCCTGAAGCGTGGAAGGGGTCGGCGTATGAGTGTAATCGAGCAGAGTCGCGGTCAGATCGAGGAGTTCAACAAGCCCGTGGCTTTGAAGTCCCGCTTGAATTTGGCCCGGCCATGAGAAGATGAGAGGCACCCGGACCAGACCCTCGTAGAATCGACAGCCTTTGTACATCAAGCCGTGATCGCCGAGCGATTCGCCATGATCACTGGTGAAAACGACCAATGTGTTTTCGAGTTGGCCGGTCGTCTCAAGCTGTTTCAAAATTCGACTCAACTGGTCGTCGATTTGAGCAATCATGGCATAGTAGTCGGCCTGTTTTTGCTTTGCCTTATGTTCCTCTGGTGAACGGACTTCGTCCTGAAAATCGACGCCACTGAGAAGTCGCTGTTGATCAAGGTCAGAGTCCTGAAAATACGGACCCGGCATCTGTTCCGGATCGAAGCGATCTGCGTAAGCTCTAGGAGGGATGAATGGTGGGTGCGGATCGTAAACGTTGATGTTGAGAAGCCATGGGGTGGTGGGAGTCTGCTGATTGAGAAATTCAAAGGCCATATCGCTGGCCCACTTGGTTTGATGCAACTCCGGCGGCACACGATCCGGGCTGTTGCGGAGTTGATCGAGGTCGGCATCCTGGTCGCGGACCCAATCGGCATAGTCATGACCTGTCGGCCAGTCATCGCGTGGAGCGTGGCTGAACTTCCAGAAGTTAAACCCGTCGTCGAGGCGAGGTTCAGTTCGATGTCCTGAACTCTGCAAGTGAAACTTGCCAATCATTCCACAGCTGTAACCGTTGTCTGCAATTAACTTTGAAATGAGAGGAGTCGATTCCGGAAACGAACGGTTTCCGTTTCGGGTGTTGTGAACTCGAGACGGATACATGCCTGTCATCAGGCTCGATCTGCTGGGTGTGCAGATTGGACTTTGACAAAAAGCATGAGTGAAAGCAGTTCCCGAATTGACAAGTGAGTCAATCGTCGGTGTTTGGACGAACTCGTTACCGAGGGCTCCGATGGTGTCAAATCGCTGCTGGTCCGTGCAGTACCAGAGGATGTTGGGGCGTTCAGTCATCTTGGGATTTTGCCTGAAGTTGATGGCCGCGATAATGCTGGTACATGGTAAACACGAGAAGAGCAATCGTCAGGGTAGTCAGCGTCCCAGCGATCGGTCGAGTGAGCAGCGGCCACCAGTCTCCGTTCGTCTGCATTAGGCCTTCGCTGAGATGCTCCTCTCCAATCGGAGCGAGCACGAATCCAATGACGAACGGAGCGAGTGGGATTTTTGAGCGTTCCATGAAGAATCCGATCACGCCGAATCCCAGCATCACCCAGACATCGAACATTCGGTTCGCGAGCGCATACGACCCGATCACGCAGAACGTGAGAATTGTTGGAATCAGGAGTTGCTTTGGAAGACTCGCCAACTTGGCCAGCCAACCGATTGAAAATGTCATCAGGCCAAACATCAGCAAATTCGAGAAGAGCATCGTCCACATGATAATGTGAACAACTTCTGGATTTTGTTCCATTAGCAGCGGGCCCGGTTGCAGTCCGTGAATGACAAGAGCACCGAGTAATATTGCGTCGATGACGCTTCCAGGAATTCCCATTGCGATGAGAGGGATGAGCGCTCCGCCGACGGTTGCGTTGTTGGCAGCTTCCGATGCGATGATGCCTTCTTCGGTGCCGGTTCCGAATTTTTCTGGATGAGAAGACTGACTCTTGGCAACCGAGTAAGCCACCACAGAACCGATGTTCGCTCCAATGCCTGGCAGGATTCCGATGAACGTTCCGATGAGGGAAGATCGCAACAGATTCACACGATTGGTGAACCAGTCGGAGATATTCAGTGATATTCGGTTCGAGTGAAGAATCGATGCTGCCTGCCCGCGATTCAAATTCCAGGCCTCACTGAGAACTTGATTCACAGCGAACAAACCAATCAAAACAGGCAGCAGCTTTAGCCCGTCGTTCAACTCGTGGAACCCGAGTGTCCATCTCGGCTGTCCGGTCGCTGCCGAGGCTCCCGGCATGGCGGCGAGAAGTCCGAGTGTACCAGAGAGAAGCCCATTGATGAGCGACTCTCCGCTCACTGAAACAATGAGAATCAACGCCATCATCACGAGTGCGAAGAAGTCGAAGGGGCCAAACTGGAGGGAAAGTTTTGCCAGTGGGGCGGAGAGAATCACGAGGAATCCCCAACTCACAAGACCTCCCACGAGAGAAGCCATTACTCCCAGCCCCAACGCGCGGCCCGACTTGCCTTGCAGAGCCAGCGGATAGCCGTCGAGGGTGGTCATCATCGACGCGGGGGTTCCCGGAATGCGCAGAAGCGTGGCAGTGACAAGCCCTCCGGAAACTGTTCCGACATACATCGAAATCAGCAGGACGAGTGCCATCTCGCCGGACATTCCGAAAGTCAATGGGAGCGATAACGCGATCAGCATTGCTCCCGTGAGACCGGGAATCGCGCCGACAATGACTCCCAGAGAAGTTCCCAGGAACATCAGCAGAAGAGCTTCAAGGCTAAAGAGTGTTGCGAGCGAATCCAGCATGTCGCCTTCTATGGTAAATCGATGACGAAAACTCGAGTGAAGATCAAATGCAGACTCACGCTCAGAAACAGAGCCAAAACACCATTCATCACCAGCATTTTCTTAGTCGTAGGATTGAGTCCCAACCCAATGAAAACGATAAAGGCCAAAGTGCAGGGAATGTAGCTGATCACGTTTATTCCGAGCGCAACCACATAGACGACGGTGGTGAGTAACGTCAGTGCTGCATTTCGCCATGACATGAAGTTGTTTTGTGGAGAATTGGTTGAGGGGGCTTCAGAAGTCCGACCGAACCCGATCGTATTCTGTGTCAGAGCGAGAATTGCGAAGACAGATACGGTTCCGGCAATCCAGCGCGGAAAGTCAGGAAGTTCGATTGTCGGACGGACGGAGACAGACGCGATCAGTTCGCTTCTCGTTTTCAGTTCTTGTTCGAGTTCATTTCCCGAGAGGAATACCGGGTCGGTCTTGAGTTGGGCCAGTCGTTCCCGGACGTGTTCACTCTGCATCGCCTTCTCGAGTGCTTCGGAAATAGTTGCCATGCGATCAGGCGGAGCACCAATCGGGGCCCACCAGAAAATCATGTTGGTGTTAACAACATCGAAGCCCTGTTCGCGGGCCGTCGGGACGTCCTTCGCTTCCGGATGTCGCGACTTTCCAAGCAGTGCCAGTGCTTTCAATCCCGAGGGACGAAATTGAATGTACTCGGCAAGGGAAAAGGCGGAGACATCCGTGTGACCACCGTGGAGTCCGGCGAAACGTTTTGCTCCATCACCGGTTTGTGAATAGCGAAATCTGGCGCCCGGAGTCGTTTTCTCAAGCATCAGTCCGGCGTATTGGCTAGGAGCTCCGATGTTCGAAGCGAAGACAACTTCATCGGGTCTATCTGCGACGTCTTTCATAAGTTCCTGAAGAGATTCGTACGGGGAGTTTTCACCGACCCCGATGATCATGATCGACTCTCCAGTGGCAGCGATCGGTGTGAAAGCTTCCGGCCCGTAATTGGCAACTCCTGAATACTTCGATGTTAGAATTCCGTCATGAAGCTGCATGATGGTGTAGCCATCAGGACGTGCGTTTTTGACTCGGCGTGATCCAATCGTTCCTCCAGCACCAGGAACATTGATGATGACGATCGGTTCAGGAAGCAGTTCCTGTTCGTCGATCGCCTGTTGAATGATTCGAGCAAACGTGTCGCTGCCACCTCCTGCAGAAAATGGAACGATGACTTTGATCGCCTTTTGCGGAAACTCTCGCTCTTGGGAGTTACCCGTCAACGCGTTCTCTGAACATCCGCAAGAGAGGAAGAGGAAAAGTCCGACCAGAAAAGATCTCACCAACTGCACACTGTGCCGCATAGGAGCGAGATGTTGAGACTTTGTAATGCGAGTGCCGTCAACATACGGGTGTCGATTCCTCGCAGGAGATGTTTCCGCGCGATGTCGTATTCCCTCCAAATCGTCACTCCTGTCGTGCTGCAGAATTCATCTAGAGCCTGTTGCCGATGCTTCCAAACTTCGTTGAACAGTTTTCATCCTGTTCGTTCGGCGCGTTAGTGTGGAATGGCAAGACCATTCGGAACGGTCAACTCTGGAAGGCATTGTGACAACCTGCCGGCGAAGTCACAATCTTGCATCGAGCATGATTGATGCTTTCTTTTGAACGAGGTTAGTCGGCGAGTGAATTGCCTTTGGGGCGTCGCCATCCAAACTGCGCTGATCGTTACGGAGCGATTCAAAGTGACAATCGCTACGGTGAGACGTCGATTGTTCAGGACGTGCGGGCTGCTTCAGTTAACACAACTAAGTGCAGCGTTCGGAATCTACACGACGCGCGGAATACAACTCTGTTCCAATGGTTGTCAGTCTCTGATTTGCATGTTTCCACGCGATAACAACGACACGCGTGGATTTTCAGACTTAGATCATGTTGCCGGAAGAATTCCTCAAGACGCTGCACTCTTGGACGTTTGGCATAAGTCGTGCAAGAGACCCTCCTCCCAGCGAGATGAGTTCTTCAGTGGCAATCAACGATGCTCGGGGAATCGTCCCCAACTCATTCTTGTGAATCGTAAAAGGACAAAAAAATGCTACGCACCCTGATGAATGACGAAGCGGGATTCGTCGTCTCAACCGAACTCGTTCTGGTTGCGACAATCCTCGTGATCGGAATGATCGTCGGACAGACGACTCTCCGCGATCAAGTTGTGACTGAACTTGCCGACGTTGCCGACGCTGTTTCTGCTCTCGACCAGAGCTACGCGTTCAGCGACATCACTGGCCACGCTTCGTTCACTGCTGGAACAAACTTTGACGACGCAGCTGATTTCTGCGATCAGTCAGACAACGGACAACAGGGACTAGCCAACAGCGGAACTTGTGTTTTGATCGACGGTGGAATTGACGCTGCGGGAACTCAAAGCGTTCTCCCAGGTGTTGGCGATTCTGCTGGTCCGTAATGACCGTTGATGTGATGGCTGGATAATGTTGCTCCGCAGAGCAAATGGATCCGTACACAATTACGGAAAGCGATGACGAGTCAGTACTCGTCATCGCTGAATCCATTTGAGATATGTAGAGAGCATTGGAGTGGGCAACGATTGAGAATGAGGGCTGGCTGCGAAAGTTTCCCTTCGTTGTTTGTTACAAATGACGCTCGGAGGGTGTTTGTACGGAATGATTTTCGCAGACCGATACTGGCTGATGTTTACAACAAGACTCGGGCCGAATTACAAGCAGTGTCTTAAGTCTTCAGAGGTAGAAAATGTTGGTTTCCCTAATTGACGATGAAGCTGGGTTCGTTGTCTCCACGGAACTCGTTCTTGTCGCAACAATTCTCGTTCTCGGCCTGATCGTTGGGCAAACCACGTTGCGTGACCAGGTGGTGACTGAGTTGGCTGACGTTGCTGACTCTGTCTCAGCATTAGATCAGAGCTACGCGACCAGTGATCTCACCGGTCATTCTTCACAAACCGCTGGCACAAATTTTGACGATACAGCAGACTTTTGCGATCTTACGGACAGCGGTGCTCAGAGTGTCGGCCTCAATGAAAACGGAACCTGCATCCTTATCGACCGAGGAGACGATTCCGCAGGGTTGATTTCCCCAGTCGTTCGCACAGATTCCGTTGGCAAGCCGTAAGCTCTTCTTTGTCTCTTTTGCGAAGCTGTCTGTTCTGCAATGACAGTCTTCTCAACAATCATCCGTTGCTGGCGTTAGGCATCGCCGGCAGCGATTGCTGGATGCCGAATCTCTTCTGTTCGCTTGCTGGCGAATTGGCATCAATGAAATCCGTACGCTCGAAGTAATGTTGCAGAGATTACAACTCTGATATTGCCAAATTCCGGCACAACATTTGTATCACTCAGAGCGTCCCTTGTCGTGAGAGTAGGTTGCTCTCCGACGCATAAGCATGGCTTCTTAATACAAACGATTTACTCATCCTGTTGGTTAATTGGCTGCACAGATTGAGGGAGTCTAAGTCCATGCGGTGCGGGTACATTGTTCGATCATGCTTGAGTGGATTCTTCAATGCTTCGCCAGTTGCTCACTGATCAGCGCGGAATGGTTCATTCTCTCGACTATCTCTTTTTGACGTGTGTGATCGCAATTGGCGGAGTGGTCGGAGTGGTTGCTTTCCGCGATCAGTTGGCTCAAGAAGCAGTCGATGTTGGAACGGCGATTGACGTCCTTGATCAGTCGTTTGTTTATGTCGTTCCGGGAGAAGGTTATGACCCAGATGTTCCATTTAATCCCGAGAATCCGCAGGGATACAAGGTGTCCTCTTATGTGAATACGAGTGACATTCCAGCCAATCAGAGTGCAATCGATCGAAATCAACTGCAATTTCAATCGTTCGAGCGACTGGGGTTCTTTGCTGAGTCGAAGACCGTAGTGAAGTCTAAGCCGAAGTCAGACAGTCGTTAGAGCGAACCGCTGTCAATTGGACTGTTGAAATTGTGTGTCGACGAAATCGAAGAACATAACAATTAGTGTGAGACGTGCCGCCGTGATCTCAATTCATAATCGGAGTGTCGGATGAATCGTGTGAGTTCGGGAACGATGACGGTTGTCGTCTTCGCAATCCTTGTAGGGTTGGGAGGGGCATTTCTGGTTCGTCAACAACTGAAACAGCCGGAACTCCCTCCACTTACGGAGTTGAAGACCGAGCCGCCGAAGGAGCGGATCATTGTTCCGGTTGCGGGGATTGACCTGAAAAAGGGACGAACATTGTCGCTTCACGACATTGTGATTCACAGCTTCACTCCAGAGCAGTATGCCAAGTCGCCGTATTCTGGCAGCCAATTCATGCGAGATACTCGGCAACTGTTCGGGCGGACGCTCAACGAAGATCTTCCGAAGGGCAGCCTCTTCCTGCCTGATAACTTTTATCCAGAAGGATTTGGTCCCGGTGTTGCCGATCGTTTACAGCCTGGTTTCCGAGCGGTAACGGTTCCCATTGAAAATGTCGGAGCGGTTCACGGGTTTGCCGCTCCAGGTTCGGTCGTTGATGTTTTGTTTCGTTCCGAGCCGGAAGGAGAACGTCCTGAGGTTACGATGACTCTGCTGGAGGGTGTTGAAGTTCTGGCATTGAATCGCAACGTGCTGGCTGGGCAACGAGTCGACGTTGATTCGCAGGGGACAGTCACGCTTTCCGTGACTCCGCCACAAGCGAAAGTCTTGAAGGTCGTCGAGGGAAGAGGGGAATTGACACTGACACTACGGAATCCCAGCGACCTGCCGGATTCGCAGGGACAGAACATCGCCCGAATCGGTCAGTCGAAAGCAGATTTTTCGGGGGCGGATTCGTCGATGTTGATCTCGGTCAACGGTGTTCTCCATGACGCAGGAGAAAGAATCACATTGGACGACTTGATTGGCGTTCCGACGAAACCAGTTAAGAAACAAATGCAGATTTACATGGCGGGGGCCAAAGAGGTTGTCGAGTTTCAACAGTCGTCGTCTCCCAAACCAATGATCACTCAACAGCCAGGACGCGTGTCGACACCCGTTGCTCGCGGACTTCGCGCTCCACAAGTACAGGGTGGAGTGGAGCCGAATGTTGTGCGCTGAGCAGTTACGGGGTCGATTAGAGTCTTGTGTCGACACTCTTTAGTTTGCAAGCAATTGAGTGTGGAAGCCAAGGTTTAAAAGGATTGCGGAATGTTGCTGACATCATCAACGGAACAAACGTTTCAATTCGGGGCTAATAGCTTCGAAGCGGTCGATGAAACCGAACTGGCATTCCAGCAGCTGAAGATCCGTATTCATGAACGGCTCATTGATGAATTAGATCTGTCGATGCTCGCTCATGTTTCTCAGGAAGATTTGGCAGATGAAGTCCGGGCAATCTCACGAGACCTGCTGCGTGAGGATGGGGCGAAGCTTTCCGAAGCTGATGATGAGCGGATGCTGCAAGAGCTGTTCGATGAAGTCTTCGGCCTCGGCCCGCTTGAACGTTTAATGCGAGACGACTCCGTCAATGACATTTTGGTCAACCATCAACATGAAGTTTATGTTGAGTGTCGAGGACGGATGGAATTGACCAACGTTGTCTTCGCTGACGAGAAGCATTTGATTCGGATCATTCAACGGATTGTTTCGCGTGTCGGTCGCCGAATCGATGAAGTGAATCCGATGGTCGATGCGAGGCTGCCGGATGGTTCACGAATTAACGCAGTCATCCCGCCGATGTCTCTGAATGGGCCAACCCTTTCGATTCGCCGCTTCGGACGAAACCCGCTCAAGGTGGCTGATCTCGTCGACAATCAAACTGTCGTCTCGGAGGTCGTCGAATTTCTGGCAGCAGCGATTGATGCGCGTATCAGCTTTCTGATTTCCGGAGGGACAGGTGCCGGTAAAACGACGTTCTTGAATGCCCTGACACAATACATTCCGAGTGATGAGCGAATCATCACCATTGAAGACTCTGCGGAACTTCGATTGCAGCACCGACATGTAGTCCGAATGGAAACACGCCCAGAGAACAACGAAGGTGTTGGGGAAATCAGTCAACGAATGCTCGTTCGCAACAGCCTGCGAATGCGACCCGATCGAATCATCGTCGGTGAGGTTCGCGGACCTGAAGCCCTGGACATGTTGCAGGCGATGAATACCGGTCACGAAGGATCTCTGACGACGATTCATGCGAACGATGCTCGAGACTCGCTCAGCCGTCTCGAAATGATGGTCGCGATGAGTGGATATGAACTCTCGATTCCCGTAATTCGACAATACATCAAATCGGGGCTGACACTGGTTGTTCATCTTGCACGTCTGAAAGGAGGTGTGAGGAGAGTGATGCAGGTCTCTGAAATTACAGGACTGAAGGATGGGGAGTTTGTCCTCGAAGACATTTTTGGATTCCAGCAAACCGGAGTCGACGAGAACGGTGTTGCTCGTGGTGAATATTACTTCACAGGTTATCGTCCCAAGTGCCTCTCAAGGTTGGAGGCAGCGGGAGTTCACTTGGCTGAAGACCTGTTTCAGCAACGCCGAATGACTGCCAATCAAATCAGACATTCAGATTCTGGAAGGTGAGAAGAGAATCGAATGGGAAGTGCAGAACTCACATTTGTGGCATTCGGTTCGTTGTCCATGGTCGCGACTGCGTTTGGGCTGTTGATGAAGGATCTCATCTTCGGTAGCGACGCTCTGCGGGCGTCGAAGCGCTCTCTGCGACGCAGAAGAAACGGATACGAGCGTGCTATTGATGCTTCGATTGCAGGCAAGCTCAATCACGGATTCGATCGACTGGTCTTAGAAACCGGTCTGGAAATCAGTCCCTGGACGGGATTTCTGATGGTCGTTGCCAGTGGATTGATCCTCGGCGGAGGGACATGGGTGGCCACCGACAACGAACTGTTCAGCTGCGGTGCAGGAATGATTGGAATGGTGGTTCCGATCGGTGTTTTTGTATTCAAGCGTCGCCAGCGAATGATCGAAATTCGACAACAGCTTCCCTCAGTGATTGACATGGTGGCTCGGTCAACACGTTCAGGGCGAAGCGTCGAGCAGGCACTGACTCTCGTCGCTGAAGAGACCGATGGCATCCTGTCGAAGGAAATCGAAAGAGTCGTTCAGCAACTGGGAGTTGGGGCGGCTCTTGATCGAACACTCAAGCGTATGGCAGTGCGTCTGCCTGTCATCGAAGCGAGAATCTTCACCACGACGCTCATCGTTCAACGCCGATCGGGAGGTCATCTTTCCAGTACTCTCGAACGACTGGCAACCGTGATTCGCGAACGAACAGCCGCACAGAATCAGGTTCGTGTCACGACAAGCGCTGGGCGGATGTCGTCGATGATCATCGCTGCGATGGCACCCATTGCTCTGTGTGCTGTGATGGTTTTGAATCCCGCCCACGTCCAGGTGTTCTTTGAAGACCCACTCGGAAAAACTCTTCTCGCAGCAGCGATTGCCCTGGAGATTGTTGGAATCCTGTGGATCGTGATGCTGATTCGCGAAGATGGTTAACTTTCAAAAGTGTAAGTCCGGGGCCTGACTCAACCCGGATGTCGAAATGATCACCAGTGATCAAGACGAGTCACGAAGCCAAGAGTGTGAGTGAATTATGTCTTCACAAGACCTTTCAATATTCATTGGGTTTGCGAGTTCCACCCTGCTCGTTCTGATCGCGGGAATGACCGTCCTGCGAGCACGATCGCGTGTGAGGAACATTTCGGAGGTAAAACCACGATTGGAAGTTGCTCGCCCGAACTTTCTTCGCAGGTCAATGGCTGGTGCGATTCCGGGCATCGGCAGTGAGTATGATCTGTTGGAGCGTGATCTGAAACGGGCCGGCTTCTACAGTTCATACGCGCTGATCGAGTATCTCTCAGCGCGAAATACAATTGTCGTTCTTCTGCTGATCGTCGGGGGAGTCTTGGCAATCGCTGCTCCTCCAACGACTCCGCTTCCCAAGACCGTTCTCTTCATCACGCTCATCGCAGTCTCGATTGCGTACGTTATTCCACGCGTGATCATCAATCGACAAGCGGGGTTGCGACTGGCTCGTATTCAGAAGGGGTTGCCGGATGCTTTGGACATCGTGCGGATGTGTTTAAGTGGCGGGCTCGGGCTGCGCGAATCTCTCTATCAGGTGTCGCGGGAAATTGAGTTCTTTCATCCTGATCTCGCAGTGGAACTGGAAGTTGTGCGTCGACATGCGGACGCTGCCACGATGACGAAGGCACTCAAAGAATTCGCCAATCGAGTCGACGCAGACGATGTCAAAACACTGGCGACGCTTTTAAGTCAATCAGAGAAAACGGGGACGCACGTTGCGACAGCAGTGACTGAATTTGCAGATGGAATTCGCCGCCAGTCTCGACAACGTTCTGAGGAGAGAGCGAATCAAACAACGATCAAGATGTTGTTTCCCGTGGTCATTTGCCTAGCTCCACCGATATTGATTCTCCTTCTCGGACCGCCGATGCTTGAGATGAGAACGTTCTTCCGCGATGCGCATAAGTCAGGCGGGCTTCTCGATAGTCGTTCGCTGACGGAAGACGCTGGCGGGAATTAGTCGAGATTGACAGACCGATTACAAGCTTGTGATCGTCATTCCACCGTCGATCTTGAGAACCTGCCCAGTCGCATAGGGAATCTGTCCGTCGACAAGTGATCGGACAGCGAGACCGATATCCGACGGGTCACCCCAGCGGCGGTCCAGTGTCAAACCCTCTTCGATCAGCTTGTCGTATTTCTCTGTCACTGCAGATGTCATATCGCTTTTGATGACGCCCGGGCGAACTTCGTAGACATCGATCCCGAACTCAGCAAGACGGGTTGCCCAAAGCTTAGTGCACATGCCCAGAGCTGCTTTCGTCAAGCAATAGTCTCCCCGATTGACGGATACAAATTCGGCAGAGATCGACGAGACGAAAATGACGCTTCCGCGAACGGACGAATCTGATTGAGATTCAATGATCAAGGGGGCAGCGAGCTTCGTGAGAAAGAATGGCCCTTTCAGGTTGACTCCAACGACGGTATCGAATGCTTCCTCATCAGCTTCTAGGATGTCTTTCCGACCCGGTGACGTGATCCCGGCATTGTTGATCAGTGCATCGAGTCGCCCAAAACGTTCTCGTGTTGTGTCGATCAGTCGTGAACGATCTTCCGACAGTCCGATGTTGGCAGCACAATAATCAATCCGCTCCGGTTCAATGTCGAGTTGTTTGATGACGTCGCTCACCTGATCAGCTGGGCGGACACCATTCAACATGAGTGACCAGCCAGCTTCGATGAGTGACTTGGCGATTCCGAGGCCAATTCCGCGTGCACCGCCGGTAATCAGAGCAACTTTCGACATCCGTAAATTCTTTCCTTGAAGGGTGATTCTTGGACACAAGACCACAAGTTTTGTCGACGCGACAATTTCGGTCAACTGCTTGCAATTTTCTACGGTAGTGAATTTCGGATCAGCAGTTCTCAATGCATCGAAAAATCGGTATCCTAAAAAACGCATCTTTTCAAACGGTGACTTGATGGGTCGCGCGAGTGAATCGTCCGGGGCCTTTCCTGCTCGGTTCACACGGGTGGACTTCAAATGATCCCAAACCTTGCGAATCGAACTGACTTTCAGAACCCACCATCGATTCCAACACCGTTCCAAGACGCCCTCCCTCCAGACCAGAGCCTGTTGAGATAACCGTGTCAGTACAGGAATTGTCGATGTTGCTGCTGCGAAGATTTGCCCTGTTGGCTGTGATGACATGTTCGGTCGCGGTTGCTGCAGAACCGGAGATTCCATCCGATCAACTAGAATTCTTCGAAACACGAATTCGACCGGTTTTGGTCGAACGCTGTTACGGATGCCATAACAGCCAGGATACTGCCGAAGGCGATTTGATCCTCGATCACCGATCCCGTTTTCTGAAGGGTGGGCAATCGGGCAAGGCATTGAATTTGAAAGACCCGCACGCAAGTCTCCTGCTGCGCGTGATGCGGCATGAGATTGAAGGTTTCGAAATGCCGCTGGGTGAAGATCCGCTCGATGAGTCAGTGATTGCAGACTTCGAAAAGTGGATCGCCATGGGAGCCCCCGATCCGCGAGCGAGTCCTCCGGCCGGTTCAAATTTAGCGAATGTTGAAACCTGGGAAAGCCAGTTTCAGGATCGGATGACCTGGTGGAGCTTTCGTCCACTCAGTCCAGTAGCCCCTCCGCTTGCCGATGATTCTGACGTCGAACGAAATCCCATTGATCGATTCATTGATGCGAAGTTAGACGAAGCTGGCTTAAGTGCCGCACCTCGTGCAACTCAACGAGAATTGGTCCGCAGGTTGAGTCTCGTCATTCGAGGAGTCATTCCAACCGTCGAAGAGACGGAAACATTCATCGCTGATGAGAGTCCTGAGGCTTATGAAAAACTCGTTGACCGGTGGTTGAATTCACGCGAGTTCGGAGAGCACTGGGCGCGTCACTGGATGGACGTCATTCGATATGCAGAGTCGCACGGAAGCGAAGGCGATCCTGCAATTCCTTATGCATGGAAGTATCGCGACTATCTCATTCAATCGCTCAATGGCGATGTTCCGTATGATCAACTTGTCCGTGAACATGTGGCGGGGGACTTGCTTGAAAATCCTCGGATTGATCCCGAGACGCAAGTCAATCAGTCAGCGATTGGCACAGCTCACTGGCGGATGTGCTTTCATGGATTTGCACCGACGGATGCCCTCGATGAGAAGGTGAAATTCGTCGACGATCAGATCAATGTTTTCTCCAAAGCATTCATGGGACTCACGGTCTCGTGCGCTCGTTGCCACAACCACAAATTCGATCCGATTAGTCAGGAAGACTACTACGCTCTGTTCGGAATCATTGGTTCGCCAAGGCCGGGAATCCTCGATGCAAATTCCGAGGAGCTGCAAAACCGGAATCGCGAGGAGTTAATAAAACTCAAGCAAGACGTTCGATCGGAACAGGCAAAAGTCTGGATGGAGCGAGCGGAATCCTTCGACGAAGTTGCCAACGAATTCATTGAACAAGCGACGAGCGATACAGACGTTTTCTATCCACTCAAACTTTCAGCGAGTGAAGGGGAATCGAAGAAAGAAGATTGGCAGAAGCTGCTGCAAGCTGCCTCCGTAGCGAATGATCGCGCTTCCCACTCCGAAAGCAATGACGAATTCTATGCCCACTGGGATCTGAGGAATCCGGAGTCGACCTCGGAGTGGTTTTCATATGGGAACGGAACTGCCGATGGAGTGACCCAAGCTGGCGACTTTTCACTTCTTGAATCAATCACCAGCGACGCTCCGTTGCTCAATACCGGAGTTTATTCTCACGGGCTCTCGACGAAACACCGTGCGACATTGATGTCACCAAAGCTGCACCTTGATGGGAAGCACGAAGTGTGGGTTCGTGTTCAAGGCTCCGGAGACGCGATGCTGCGGTATTCCGTTCATCACTATCCACGCAACGGAACGGTGTATCCAGTTTCATCATTGAAAAACGGAAAGCCGCAATGGATTCGATACGATGCAAGCTACTGGGACGGCGATGACATTCACATCGAGCTGACAACGGCAGCCGACTCGCCGGTGCTTGCTAAACCTGTCGACCGATCATGGTTTGGAGTCCAGGAAGTTCTCGTTGCTCCAACAGGCAGCTTCACCCCTCCACCTACATCAACACCAGCTGCCGTTCTCTTGTCTCTCATCGGCCCCGAAGTCAGCTTCGAAGCATCGGTACTGAAGCATCAGATTGCGGCAGTCATTCGACAAGCTGTCGAAGACTGGGGGCAAGGCAGGTGTTCCGACAAGCAAGTCGACCTCCTCAACAACCTTGTTTCGAACGGCTTTCTGACAAAGCTGGGAACTGGTTCGGAGCGTCTGCAGACGTTGGTCTCCGAGTATCGTTCGCTTGAGGAAGAAGTTCCGTTGCCCGATCGAATTCCTGGACAGCTGGATGCCGATTCAACCGATCAGGCGCTCTTCATTCGCGGACAACATCGACATCCAGGAAGTGTGGTCGAGCGGAGGTTCCTCGAGTGTGTCGACTCGAGCCCGTACGAATACACAAACAGTAACGGAACAAGTGGACGCCGGCAGCTTGCAGAAGATCTCATTCGCGAAGACAACCCCTTAACCCGGCGAGTGATCGTCAACCGCATCTGGCACTACACGTTCGGTGCAGGTCTTGTTCGAACAGTCGATAACTTCGGGTTGCTGGGCGAAGAGCCATCGCATCCCGAGTTACTGGACTATCTCGCGAATCGTTTCGCCGAACAGGGGTGGTCGATTAAACGAATGATTCGCGAACTCGTGCTGACGGAGACATGGCAGCGTTCCAGCGAAGGAACAGCCAAAGCCAAGGAAATCGATCCCGAGAATCGGCTATTGTCACATGCTTCGATTCGGCGAATGACTGGTGAAATGCTTCGTGATTCAATTCTGATGGCTTCCGGGCAACTCGATCAGACGTCGTTTGGCCCGCCGGATAAAGTCGGCGGAAAGTCGAAACGAAGAAGCATCTATCTCTCGGTCATTCGTAACGATATGGATCCGTTTTTGACAACGTTTAACATGCCGGTTCCATTTGCAACACAGGGACGCCGAGACATTACAAATGTCCCAGCCCAATCTTTGACACTCTTAAACGATCCGTTTGTTCTTCAAGCAGCTCAAGTTTTAGGAACATCGACAAAGCATTTGGAAGATGAAGAACGCATTCAACATTTGATGAGTTCTGTTCTCGGCCGTCCCGCCGATTCTGGAGAACTGAGTGCAGCGAGTCAGTTCATTGCAGAGCTTCGAGCGTTCTATCAACAGCAATCGGTAAAACGTGAACGGCTAATGACTCAGTTGGACGAGCACAAGAGTCACTTGGAGAATCTGGAAAACCTCGCAAAAAACAGAGTGTTGGGCACTCGCAACAACGGCAGTGAAGCCAAACTCCAATTGCCGTCGCTCGTCGCAGAGTGGAATTTTGACCATGACTTCAATGACTCGTCGGGGCGCCTGCACGGAACCGCTCATGGGGGCTGCCGAATCGAGGGCGGTGCTCTCGTTCTTGATGGAAGCGGATATGTTTCGACCGGACCGCTAGAACGAAACCTACGTGCGAAGTCGTTTGAAGTCATTGTTCAATTGTCAAATCTGGAACAACGTGGCGGCGGAGTGATGTCCGTGCAAACCGTGTCTGGTGTTCACTTCGATTCAATTGTTTTCGGCGAACAGGAACCGCGACACTGGTTGGCGGGGTCAAATACATTTGAAAGAACGAGCAGTCTGCAGGGGCCAGCAGAAGATGAAGCGATGAAAAATCCGGTTCATCTTGTCATGACCTATGAAGACGATGGGACCATCAGTTGTTATCGCAACGGAGTTCTCTATGGAACGCCATATAAGAAGTCAGAGCTGCGACCCTTTAAAGGGGGAGGTAGCCAGATACTGTTCGGTTTGCGACATGGCCCTCCGTTGGGAAATCGATTTCTGACTGGTCGCATTGAGCTGGCACGACTTTACGAATCGGCATTGAGTGCGGAAGAAGTTCAAGCACTCGCCAGCGAAGATTCAACGTTTGTTTCAGCGGAAGAACTTTCGGCAGCGATGACTCCGGAAGAGCGAAAGCAGGCTGAAGAGTATCGCGAGCTCATTGATGAGCTTGGCGAGCAGCTTTCGGTGCTCGGTGCAGTGAAGTCAGAGCAGGATGCCTGGGCAGATTTTGCTCACGGGTTATTGAATCTCAAAGAGTTTATTTACATACGATAAGTACGATAAGAAAGTGAAATGATCACTCAACACTTTTCACGACGGCGGATGCTCCAGTCGACATCGTGCGGATTCGGTTGGTTAGCGCTGTCGCATCTCGCACGTTCGGTCTCCGCTGAATCGCAAGCAGCGAATCGTCTTCCTGCCTGCGCGAAGAATGTCATTCTTTGCTACATGTCGGGAGGTGTCTCTCACATTGACTCCTTCGATCCTAAACCCCGACTCGAACGAGAAGCGGGAAAGCCAATGCCGGTGAAGGTTGAACGGACACAGTTCAACAACAACGGCAACATCTTTCCCAGTCCTTTCTCATTTAAGCAGTGGGGCGAGAGCGGAATTCCGATCAGCTCGATGTTTCCGCACATCGCAGAGTCTGCGGATGACCTCGCAATCATTCGATCGATGACGACTCCTGTGAATGAGCATGCTCAGGGGAACTTTGCGTTCCACACCGGTTTTCCATTCATCGGTCACCCAAGTGCGGGAGCGTGGATCAACTATGGACTTGGAACCGAGAACGAAAACATTCCCGGTTACGTTGTCTTGAGAAGTGGTCAGTCCGGAGTTCCACACGGCGGAGTTGGTCAGTGGAGCAGCGGTTACCTCCCGGCCGAACACCAGGCTTCGGTTGTCGATCTCGACTCGGACGAACCCGTGCCGAATATTCAGCCTCGGGAACTCGATGACGTTCAACGTCGACGCATGGCATTGATTGCTGAATTCGATGGTAAGTTCTCCGGCCGAGTTCAACACAACTCGCAAGTTGAAGCAGCCATTCGCAACTACGAAACGGCTTATCGCATGCAGACTGCCGTTCCCGAACTCTGTGATCTGTCCCAGGAATCCGATTCCATTCACGATCTTTATGGCACACGTTCTGCGAACTCGCAAACTGCAGGCTATGCCCGGCAGTGTCTGTTGGCGAGACGGCTTGTCGAGCGCGGAGTCCGATTTGTCGAGTTGACGTGTCTGCCTCAAGTTCCCGGAGGAAGTCAGGCGGCGAATCCGTGGGATCAGCATGGAGGGCTTGAGGAGGGGCATCGCAGGATGGCTGAACAAGTCGACCAGCCGATTGGCGGTCTGCTGAAGGATCTCAAATCTCGCGGTTTGCTGGACTCAACGCTTGTCATCTGGGCAGGCGAGTTCGGAAGAACGCCGTTTTCGCAGGGTAGCAATGGACGGGATCACAATCCCTTCGGGTTCAGTGTCTGGATGGCAGGCGGCGGAATTCGTGGAGGTGTTGTTCATGGAGCGACCGACGACTACGGCTATCACGTCGTGGAACACAAGCAAACGTTTTATGATTTATGGGCGACAGTGCTACATCAACTTGGGGTCGACCATGAGCAACTGACTTTTCGCTACAGCGGCAGAGACATGCGCCTGACAGATGTGCATGGAAACGTCATTCAAAGCGTTGTCAGTTGACGAACTCAGAATCGGAAACCGTCGGGAGATAGATTCATGTTTCGAGGATTAGTCATCACGTGCTGTGTCTTGGGTTCGGTTTCCGTGGCGTTCAGTCAGGACTTCCCGGAAGTCGTACGCGTTGAGCGTCAACCATTGATTGAAGCGACGAAACGTCTGGTCGAGACACTGGACTTCATCGGCGAACCACTTTCCGCCGAAGAGAAGCAGGCTCTCAGTGCAGCTTTTGAGTTAGAAACCGATCGAGAAGTGACCGAAGCGATTCAGGATGTGCTGGACCCGCACTGTCTCGCTGGAGTGCATATTAATGCGGAGAGTCGTGTCAAAGTTTCAGAGGGGCCCTGCCCGAAGGAATTGATGGAGCACGGCTGGCGGTCGTTTCTGGTCAAAGTTCACAACGAGGCTGGAATCAATCCGAAACTGGCGATTGAAAGCCCGAATGCCCTCGCCGTCTACGAGCGAGGCCGCGGAGCGCGACAGCGTCCCAAGACCGATCAGGATCTGATCGATCGCCCCGAAGTCGAGCGGAGATTTCTCGATGTCTCGATGTACGATTCGCAGCCGATGCGGGGAAGGCTCTCTGGATTGGAACTCGAATATCGAATCGCGCAGCTGTACTCGCGGGATACCGGGAAGCGGGAAGCTCAGATTTCATTTCATGTCGGTCAGGGAACACAGGACATTGGCTTCCGCAACTCCGTCCCAATTTTGTTTGAGTGTCAACCAGCAGTTGAAGTGACGCTTGGAATTCTCGATCACGATGGTTCTCCAACCATGGCAGCTCTCGTCATCCGGGATCGATTCGGCCGTGTATATCCGAATCCTTCAAAACGACTCGCTCCAGACTTTTTCTTTCACGAGCAGGTCTACCGACAAGATGGCGAAACCGTTCGCCTCCCACCGGGGGACTACACCGTGGCGATCTCACGTGGCCCGGAGTACGAAGTCGAACGGACAAGTTTCACCGTCTCCGCATCTCCAAACCAGAGAGTTCCATTCCAGCTGACACGTTGGATTCATCCCGCCAAGAAGGGATGGATTTCGGGCGATCATCACGTTCATGCTGCCGGGTGTGCTCACTATGACAGCCCGACGGAAGGTGTTGGACCGGAAGATATGATGCGGCACATTCTGGGCGAAGACTTGAACGTGGGGTGCGTTCTCAGCTGGGGACCATGCTGGTACACGCAGAAAGAATACTTTGAAGGGGCCACTCACGAACTTTCAACAGAGAAGTATCTGATGCGGTACGACGTGGAAGTCAGTGGTTTTCCGTCTTCTCACGCCGGGCATCTGTGTCTTCTTCGCCTGATTGAAGACGACTACCCCGGGACAACACTGATCGAAGAATGGCCCAGCTGGACGCTTCCGGTTCTCAAATGGGGAAAAGAACAAGGAGGTGTCGTCGGATATAGCCACTCAGGTTGGGGACTTGCCCTTCCCGATGTTGGCCCAAATGGTCAACGCCTAAGGTCAGGGGCGAATCAACAGGTTCAGGGAAGTGCTGTCGCGACACTGCCCGACTATGAAATCCCTCCCTTTGATGGAATTGGAGCCAACGAATACATCGTCACAGCTGCTCATGGGGTGTGTGACTTTATCTCGGCGGTTGACACTCCGGCGATCTGGGAACTCAATATCTGGTACCACACGTTGAATTGCGGGTTGCGTTCTCGCATCAGCGGAGAAACCGACTTCCCCTGCATTTACGGGGACCGAGTTGGGCTCGGTAGAATTTACGTCAAACAAGATGGCGACGGCCCAGTCAATTTCGATACCTGGATTCAGGGAGTGAAAGATGGAAGAAGCTACTGCGGAGACGGTCTCAGTCATCTGATGAACTTCCGCGTCAATGATGTGGCTGTCGGAGAACCGGGAACTTCCGGCGAGATCAGTCAACTTGAACTCAAAGAAGCTGGCCTTGTCACCGTCCAATGTGAGGTTGCTGCTCTGCTTGAATCAGAACCATCAACGACCGCTCAATTGATACGCCAGCGTCGACTGGATCAGAAACCGTACTGGCACATCGAGAGGTGTCGTGTCGGCGCTACTCGAAAAGTTCCGGTTGAACTCATCGTGAATGGACAGGTCGCTGAGCGTGTCGAAATTGAGGCTGATGGCGAAATCAATGATCTGAAGTTCGAAACACAGCTCGATCAGTCCAGCTGGGTTGCAGTGCGGATTCTTCCGTCCTGCCACACGAATCCAGTTTTCGTCGAAGTCGACGGGAAGCCGATTCGAGCGAGCCGCCGCAGCGCTGAATGGTGTCGAGACAGTGTCGACGTCTGCTGGAAGTCCAAATCGCCGATGATTCGTGAATCCGAACGAGCAGAAGCTGAGAAGGCGTACGATCAGGCTCGTGAATACTATTCCCAGGTCTTGTCGGAAGCGGTGACCGACTGAAACGTAGCTGGGGGTGACTCCACAGGAGAGGGCGCTGTGGCCGCTTCACGTAAGGTCACTTTTCCGCGAGTTGCGAAGTGTCCTGTTGAAGTGCTCGCGACGAAAGAAGCGATAAACGTCGCCAGTTGAACATGCGTTCGGGCTGAGATACGATTAGGGACTGACGAATCGTCAGTCTTATCACAGTTCATTGATGTGTCCCGGATGCCGCAACGAATCGATCTCGACGGAATCACCTCGTACGAGGATGTTGTGCGCGCTGCGGTCGCTGAACTGGAAGCAGGACGACTCATCGCGGTGCCGGATGAAGTTGGAGTCCTTGTTCTGGGGAAACCGGAGCAAGCCGCCGCCGGGGAGTCGCTGGGGCAATTGACCGCTCAGATGCCAGCGGGGATCCCGTTTGTTGCGTTGGCCGATGCAAGTTCGGCTGATGATTGCGTGCAGACTTCTTCCACAACATTTGAAAAGCTCTCGCGAAGATGCTGGCCGGGGCCGGTCATTCTGCAGGTGGGAAGCGAAGAACCCGAACGTCTGACGAAGAACTGGAACGAAACACACGTTGCCTGGGGTTTGAGCAAACATGGTCGGGCATTGTGTGTTCCTGGGAACTCGTTCTGCCGTTTTTTGCTCGAGAGTGGGACCAGTCCTGCACTGGGCTTGTTGATCCCGGGCAGTCACAAACTTCCTGAAGACGTGCACAGCGTGAGTGTTGCAATCGAGTCTTCGGAACCGAGATATCCCGAGGGACCGACAGTCGCAGCCGTTAAAGACGGTCAGTTCGAAGTCATCCGCTCAGGAGCAGTCAGTCAGCGAGTGTTAGATCGTATGAACGGTGAAGTCTATCTTTTCGTCTGTACCGGAAATACCTGTCGCAGCCCAATGGCGGAGGGGCTGTTTCGAAAGATGCTTGCGGAGCAGTTGAAGTGTCAGGAAGATGAGCTTTTGGATCGCGGATATGCTGTCGTTTCAGCAGGTTTATCAGCATACCCCGGAGCCCCAGCGGCCCCGGAGGCAATTGAATTGCTTAAAGAAGCGGGAGTCGATCTGAGCTCACATGAGAGTCAGCCGGTCACTGAGGAACTGCTATTCCACAGCGACCATATTCTGGCCATGACTCGTCATCATCTCGAAGCAATCTTGGGTGCTTTCCCCGAATTGGAAGGAAAGGCACGATTGTTGTCACACGAAAAGCGGGATGTCTCCGATCCAATCGGAGGAGGACCCGAAGAGTACTCTCGGTGTCGTTCCGAGATTGAGAGTTGTTTACAAAATCTACTGTCGACGCCCAGCTAGTGATGTTTCATCTCTGGCTGGCGACGAATCACAAGAACAAATGCAGCCCCTCATCGGATGTCACGAATTCAGGGGACTGACGAGTCACCATCAAAATGGTTTAAAACAAAAGTTGAACTGATTTTCCAGAATTTTCACACGCCATCAGACGGCGATGTCAGTTTTGTTCGCAGAGATGAGTGTCGAAAGAGCATTCTTGTTGGGACTCATTTGCGTTTTAGATCGCTCGGTTGTGTCAAGTTGTCGACAGCATTTGACGAGGAGTGATCGCACTGGAATTCAGTGATCAGATCTGATTCGGTTTCGACCGATTTTTGGAGGGATGTTGGAATGAAAGTAGCACTGGCCAGCGACCATCGCGGCGTACGGGTGAAAGGGCAGATTCTTTCTCAATTGGAGGAAATCGGTTACGAAGCGATCGATTTCGGCCCCTTTGAAGATGAGAGCGTTGACTATCCCGATTTTGCAGCGAAGGTGGCTGAAGCAGTGGCAACTGGTCAGGTCGATCGAGGAATCCTGATCTGTGGAACTGGAGTCGGGATGTGCATCGCTGCGAACAAGTTTCGCGGGGTCCGAGCGGCAACGTGCCATGACGATGTCACCGCTGAATACAGTCGACGGCACAACGACACGAACATCATGTGTCTTTCCGCTGATATGTTGGGGGATCGACTCCTGGGACGAATTGTGGAGATCTGGTTGAAGACGGAATTCGAAGGGGGCCGACATCAGCGGAGAATTGAAAAAATCTCGTCGATCGAGCTTCGTAATGGCTGTCAGCCGACCGGCGATCAGACGCACGAACCGAGCTGCTGAAAAACAAGTCCCGTAATCATTGGCGCGTTGACTCAACACGACTAAAAACTGCCAGACGAGCACAACTCTTCGTCATTGTCCAGGAGAAACGAGTGGATCCATCATCCCTGAAATTTGCAAAGACTCACGAGTGGGTTTCCGTCGACGGCGAGATCGCGACGATTGGAATCAGCGAATTTGCAGTGAAAGAATTGAGCGACGTTGTTCACGTTGAGTTACCCAACTCAGGTAAGTCCTTCTCCGCTGGGGAAGTCTTTGGCGAAGTCGAGAGTGTGAAGGCTGTCAGTGATCTCTATGCTCCTGTGGGCGGCGAGATTGTTGAAGTCAATTCGGTTCTGGAAGATGATCCCGCGCCACTCTCAGACGATCCCTTCGGCAACGGTTGGATTATCAAAATCAAAGTTGAGAATGCTGATGAGTTGAGTTCTTTGATGGACTACGAGGCTTATCAGAAATCGTGTGAGAGTCACTAGAACAACTTCGTACTTAGTTTGCACTGACTCGCTCGAGAAGCTCAGGTTTACAGCGAGTGAGACCGCGCAAGCGAGTGCACAGAAAAGACAACTTGTTCTCGAGTTTCATTTGTTCTCGGTTGCAGCCTGTCGCAAGAGCGAGAAGAACTGCTTTGAACGCGGTTCACTCGCTCGCTGTGTTTAGCACATTCGGCGGGCGAAACACTCGGTTTGACTGTCTGGCTGAGTCGGTTTGAATCAGCGAAATTGGTTTGTGTGAGGAGCACGATTTCGAATCGTCCGTCATTTCAAATCAGTCGATGCGAATATGAAGCACGCATCGAACTGTTCATTCTGCTGTGCGGAAACTCACGGATCGACTTTTTCGCTGAATCGAGCGAGTAATTCGCAGGGAACTGTTTTCATCGGCCAATCCTTGCGGTTAAGAATGAAGATCATTTGATCACCTGCTCACCTTCTGCCTAGAGGCAGGCACACGAAGCATCGCGGAAGAATGTTTCAGTGCGAGTACGAAGTGTCCGGCTCTTCAATTGGAAATTGGAAATTAACGAAGCACAGAACTGAGACGGATGCGGTCTGTGTGTTTTTGCAATCGAATCGGGTTACGTTCTCGATCGATCAATGCTGACTGGGAAAGAAATCAGTGGGATACCTTTACAACACTCCCGAACAAGAACGGGAAATGCTGGACGTCATCGGCTGCGAAAACATTGAGCAACTGCTTGAGCAGGTTCCGGCCGACCTCCAATTGAAAGGCAAGCTCGATTTACCAGAACCGATGACAGAACTTGATTTGCAACAGCATCTCACCCGTCTGGCAGCTTTGAATCATTGCGATCGAGTCTGCTTTCGAGGCGGCGGAGCGTATGACCACTTCGTTCCCGCTGTTGTCGACGAAATTGCCGGTCGTGGTGAGTTTTATACCGCCTACACACCGTATCAGCCGGAAGCGAGTCAGGGTTCGCTGCAAGCATTCTTCGAATACCAGTCGCTCATCTGTGCTTTGACTGGTTTTGATGTCTCGAACGCCAGCCTTTACGAAGGGGGAACGGCAGTCAGCGAAGCAGCATTCATGGCCATGCGGGTGACCCGCCGTGAAGGGAAGATCCTGCTGTCCGAAGGCGTTCACCCAGAGTTTCGTCAGGTAGTTGAGACATACACTCGTGAGCTCGATACTGAAGTCATTACGATCCCCACTGTGAATGGTGTCACGGATCTGAACCGACTGAAGGAAGTCATCGATGATCAGGTGGCTTGTGTTGTCTTTCAGCAACCGAATTTCTTCGGGTGCATCGAACCTGGAGAAGAGATCTGTGAAATCGCACGAGAGCACGGAGCACTTTCGGTCGTTTCGTTCGATCCTCTAAGCCTCGGAGTCCTGAAACGTCCGGCCGATTACGGAGCCGATATCGGAGTTGCTGAAGGACAATCACTGGGAATTCCGCTGCAGTACGGCGGCCCTTATTTGGGTGTGCTCGCTTGCCGAGAAGAATTCGTTCGCAAAATGCCGGGCCGATTGATTTCGCTTGCGAAAGACCGCGATGGCAAACAGTGCTACGTGCTCGGTTTGCAGACACGTGAACAACACATTCGTCGAGACAAAGCGACGAGCAATATTTGTACAAACCAGGGATTGCTTGCACTGCGAGCGACGGTTTATCTCTCGTTGATGGGACCTGAGGGGCTCCGTGAAGCTGCGACCTTGAGTTGTCAAAAGGCTCACTATGCTGCCGAACGGCTTCAAGAAGTGGATGGTCTGGCACTGGCTTTTGATGGTCCCTTCTTCAAGGAATTCACACTCAGCTATTCCGGAAATCCTGACAAACTTGTCCAGCGGGCTGCAGATGCAGGCTTCGATATCGGGCCTTCACTCAAGCAGTTCCCAGGAGCTCCTGAGTCCGCGCAGGATTCGGTTCTGATCGCTGTGACAGAGACCCGAACAAAAGACCAGATTGACGCGCTGGTGTCTGCGTTGAAGGAGTGATTCCGTCGAGACATCAGTGGTCGCCTCGCTCCTGTTTCGAAGCCTTCAAAACAGACTTCGACAACCTGGGAACGCGGCCCGATCTCAGACGGTCGAAGACATCCGCATCAATTTGAACTCAACGATTTCCACGGTGCATTATGCGAAACAACTTAGCGACGGCTTCTATTTTCGAACTCTCCAAGAAGGGCCGTCGCGCCGCCACTTTTCCAAAGTGTGACGTTCCAACCGCCGAACTTTCCAAGCTGTTGCCGGAGAGCATTCTTGCGAAATCTCCGCCTCCTCTCCCAGAGCTTTCAGAGGGAGATGTCGTTCGGCATTACGTGAATCTGTCGACGCTGAACATGTGTGTTGACACTCACTTTTATCCGCTCGGGAGTTGTACGATGAAGTACAACCCGAAGCGGCATGAACGACTGGCGAAGCTTCACGGGATCGGTGATCTTCACCCGTATGCTCGCGTCGAAGACTCTCAGGGCATGCTTCAAATTCTTTACGAACTCCAGGAAATGCTCGGCGAAATCGCGGGGCTGCCAGCGGTTTCACTTCAACCCGCTGCCGGGGCTCAGGGGGAATTGGCAGCACTGCACGTGGCGTCCGCTTATTTCGCTGATCGAAAAGAATCGCGAACAAAAGTTGTCTTCCCAAGTAGTGCCCACGGAACCAACCCGGCCAGCGCAGCTTTGGCTGGCTTTGAGTGCATTCAGCTTCCTCCTTCGTCGAATGGACTCGTCGACGTCGAGGCTTTGAAGAATGCCGTCGACGATCAAACAGCTGTCTTCATGGTGACCAATCCGAACACGCTTGGGTTGTTCGAAAAAGACATCGCGAAGATTTCATCGGTCCTGCACGACGTCGGCGGGCTTGTGTACATCGACGGTGCAAACATGAATGCCATCCTCGGGATTACTCGTCCGGGAGACTTCGGCGGCGACATGATGCACTACAACGTTCACAAAACATTCACCGGACCTCACGGAGCGGGTGGGCCTGGGGCAGGGCCGATTGCTGTCCGCTCATTCCTGGCCGATTATCTTCCCGGGCCAGTCGTGACGAAGACCGAAAAAGACGGCCAGCCCTACTATGAGCTGTCTGTCCCGCCAAAGAGCATCGGTCGAATGAGATCATTCTTTGGGAACGTCGGGATTCTGCTGCGAGGCTATTTCTATCTCCGAACTTTGGGTGCAGACGGCCTTCGAAGAGTCTCCGAGCATGCGATTCTCAATGCGAACTATCTGCGAACTAAACTCGAAGAGCTGATGCCGGTTCCGAACGCAGATCGGTGTATGCACGAATTCGTCGCTTCGGCGAAGAAGTTGAAAGAGGACAAGGGAATCACCGCGATGGATATCGCAAAGCGGCTCCTCGACTACGGATTCCATGCTCCGACGGTTTACTTCCCGCTTGTTGTTCCAGAGGCCATGATGATTGAGCCGACGGAGACTGAGTCCAAAGAAACACTCGACGCATTCTTTGAGACGTTCAAGCAGATTATCTCCGAGGAAGCAGAGCGACTGCACGAAGCTCCTGAGTCCACATCGATTCGCCGTCCTGATGAAGTCTCAGCCGCCCGAAACCCAGTGTTGAGCTGGACTGCTTGTGTGAAAGATTAGGGCTCAGAAGCAAGTCTCGTCCAACGACGATCAAGCTGCCAGTGTGCTCATTTTCTTGCACACTGCTTTGCATTCGCTGATCGTGCGATCGCCGGATCGTGGGAACTCAGACGAGCGAAATGATCACGGGGACGCGGACGACTCTGATCATCGCTTCGATGAATCGATCAACGCTTTCAAATACGATACACTCATTGTTTCACAGAATCACTGAGCGATTCATCATTTGCGGATGAATGAACAGAACGAGGTCACAACATGTCAGATGCTACGCACTCTTCAGAATTTTCTCGCCGTCAGTGGATGCAGATTTCGGCTGGAAGTTTGGCCGCAGCGTCCGTTCTCGGAACGTCCGCATCTGTAAAGTCTGCTGAAACGAAAGAGCCTGTCGCTTCGAATCAGCGCATCAAACAGTCGCTGGTCAACTGGTGCTATAACAAAACCTGGCCCGACGTTGAGGAGTACTGCAAGGTCGCGGCGAAGCTTGGATGTCAAAGCATTGAGCTGATTGATCCACAACATTGGCCAACTCTGAAGAAGTTTGGACTCACATGTGCAATTGCGGGCAGCCACGGATTTCGCACTGGCTTCAATAATCGCAATGAATGGGATGAGTGCCTCGCAGTGCTCCGTGAGCGAATTCAGCAATGCAAGGAGTTCGGAGTCGAACGAGTTATCACGTTCACCGGAATGGCCAACGGTCTTTCGAAAGAAGAAGGCTTTGAGAACTGCGTCGCCGGACTTAAGGAGATTGCTCCGGATGCGGAGAAAAACAACGTGACCGTCTGTCTGGAGATGTTGAACACTCGAGACTCCTCGCAGCCGATGACCGGTCACCCGGGGTATCAGGGAGATCACTGCGACTACTGCATCGACATTCTCAAAGAGGTGAACTCCTCTCACGTGAAACTGTTGTTCGACATCTATCACGTCCAGATCATGGATGGCGACGTCATTCGGCGAATTCGTGAGCACAAGGACTGGATCGGTCACATTCACACAGCTGGAAACCCCGGCCGTGGAGAACTGGATGACACTCAGGAAATCAACTATCCACCGATCATGAGGGCGCTGCTCGAAGTCGGGTACACTGGATACGTCGGTCAGGAATTCATTCCGACGCGCGATCCCTGGGACGGACTCGCCGAAGCTGTCGCTGTTTGCGACGTGTGATCGGTTGCAACGACAAATCGTTGACTTGTTGTTCCAGGAGAGCTTAGGTAACTGAGTGCGCGATGACTGAACAAGTAGATTGGGGGAAGAAGATTCTCTGCAATCTGCGCAGCACGCGACCGAATGCGTGACGGGAAAAACTCGTCGAGATGTGACAATTCCCGGCCAATTCGAGTATGATTACTTCTCCGCAAGTTGGTCCGCATTTCGTTTTGAATTCAACGAGAATTTCGAGCAACCATTCAACGCGCACGACTTGGGGCTCATCCAATTCTCTCGTCGTAAAACCAATTGTGGAGCGATCGAAGTCTCAGAAAATTGCTCGGTGATTCGATCTCAGCCACTCGTCCACAAAGTCTTCAGTGATCTACTGCAGTCGTTTCGGTCGGGGCGATTTGTCCACACGGTGGCTGAACCGGTGATTTACGAAGCATTTGACGTTGAAATCAATTCTCGGTGATCCCAGTCACTTCACCTTTCTGATCTGATTCCAGGAATGTCCCCCACTCACACGGATGTCGAAACACGGATTCGTCAACTCACTCCCAGCGTCATCAATAAAATTGCTGCGGGAGAGGTGATCGAGCGCCCAGCGAGTGTCGTTAAAGAGTTGCTGGAGAATTCTGTCGATGCGCTCTCGAACCGCATTGAAGTTGAGATTGAAAACGGCGGAGTCGATTGCATCCGAATTGTAGACGACGGGGAAGGGATTCACCCCGACGACTTCGAACTCTCCGTGGCCAGTCACGCCACCAGCAAGATCATCGATGCCGATGACTTGTTTCGCGTTCAGACGATGGGATTTCGCGGAGAAGCTCTGGCTTCCATTGCTGAAGTCTCTCAATTTCAGATCCGCAGCCGCCGACGGGGAGCGGATATTGGAATGGAGCTCAACGTCCATGGCGGTCTGCTGAAAGAACCGCACGTTTGTGGATGTCCCGAAGGGACGCGCATTGAAGTTCGACAGCTCTTCTTCAACACGCCTGTCCGACGCAAATTCCTGAAGACTCCTGCAACCGAGTTCGGCCACATCTCTGAACAGTTCACGCGGATTGCTTTGGCTAATCCCAACTTGCATCTGGTGCTTCGTCACAACGACAAGATCGTTTACGAGCTTCCCGCCACGCATCGACTTATTGAAAGGCTCGAACTGTTCTATGGCTCTAAGCTCACAGAGCAGTTGATCTGGGTCGAGTCAGAACATCAGGGAGCACACATTCGCGGATACGTGGCTCATCCGTCACAAAGCAAAGCGACCCGCAAGGGACAGTATCTGTTTTTGAATGGTCGCTGGATTCAGGATCGATCTCTGCAGCACGCGTTGAGCGAAGCTTATCGCGGTTTGGTCATGGTTGGTCGGCATCCGATTTCATTTCTGTTTCTGGAAGTCGATCCGAATCAGGTCGATGTGAATGTCCATCCGACCAAGTCGGAAGTTCGGTTCCAAAACAGTCAAATCCTGTATCGGCTGCTGTTGTCGACATTGCGAAACCAGTTCCTCTCGATGGATTTGGACTCGCGGCTCGATCTGCCGAATCGATCCTCAAATGCTCAGTCTGCGACTGGCCCGATTCCTGCAGAAGAGTTGAAAAACGAACTGAACAGCTGGGTGCAGAAAGAATTGCAACCTCCACCCGGAAAAGTTTTGTTTTCTGCCGACAGCCTGAATGCTCCCCCGCAGCAGAAGCTCGGAGAACAAGATTCACAGCGGTCCGATGAGACGTTCGCTTCGAACTCGAGTTTGCCACTCGAGGGGCATTCACCGGAAGTTGGAAACGACTCTGAACAGGCCTCAACTGGTCAGGCTTCTACAGATGGCGATTCCAACGAAGAATCATCACCGATTGCCGATGATGTCCGGGCCATGCAGGTACACGATTGCTATCTGGTCGTAGAAACGCGTGAAGGATTGACCGTGATCGATCAGCACGCACTTCACGAACGAATCATGTATGAACAGCTGCGTCGCCGCGTGCTTTCCGGAAAAGTCGAAGTGCAGAAGATGCTCATGCCGGTCATGGTGGAGCTGTCGAGCCGAGAATCACAGACACTGCTTGATCAGCAGGAGGTTCTGGCAGAACTGGGTCTCATCATCGAAGGGTTTGGCGGAAGCACGATTGCTCTCACCGGCTATCCGACGTTGATGTCGCGGGCTGATCCTCAGTCGCTTTTGAGAGATCTCGCAGATCAGATTGAATCACAGGGTCGAAGAGTTGAGCGGCGGGACATGATCGACTCACTCTTGCATATGATGTCGTGCAAGGCAGCGATTAAGGCTGGCCAACGACTCTCGCTTGAAGAAATTGAATCACTTCTCGCGCAGCGGCATCTTTGCGATGACCACCATCACTGCCCGCATGGTCGACCGACTGCTCTGAAGCTGACGCGTGAAGAACTCGATCGGCAATTTGGTCGGCTTGGCTCCTGACTTCGCGTCATTTCTGACAGCTTGTCTATGAAAGTGGACGGCTACGAGATCATGAAATCGGCAGCGATTGGAATCTGTCGTGCTGGGAGAATGTTGGTCGATCGGGCGGAATCGTCAGGCGTATCCGCGGTCAGAAACTCCAACTCTCGACTTTCCGTCGCGGGACGGGACCGATAGGATAGGAACGACGAGATTTCCTGCGCGGCTCATTCCCCACTCCCTCCTGCATACAGTCATATGATGATCCCAGAGTTTGAATTCGACCCTCGAACGCGGGTCGTGTATGGTCCGGGAACACTCAATCAGCTCGGCCCGTCCGTCCGCGATTTGGGTGGGCGACGGGTTTTGCTCGTCTCCGATCAGGGGATCAAGGAAGCTGGGCACGAATTGCGGGCTGTCGAATCACTGAAACTTTGTGGCCTTTCTGTTTTCGTCTTCGACGATGTCCACTGCAATCCCACGACTCTTGATATCGCGGCCGGTGTCGAGTTTGCGCGAAGTGCTGAGGTCGACTTCATTGTCGGCCTTGGGGGTGGAAGCAGCATGGACTGTGCGAAAGGCATTAATTTTCTCCTCACCAACGGAGGAGAAATGGCGGACTACAAGGGAGTCGGCAAAGCCAAGCAAGACATGCTGCCGTTGATTGCTGTGCCGACGACGTCCGGAACTGGCAGCGAAGCTCAATCGTTTGCGGTGATTGCCGATCCGGTGACGCACATGAAGATGGCCTGCGGAGACAAGAAAGCCGCCGCGAAAATTGCCATTCTCGATCCGGAACTGACAGTCACGATGCCGACGAGTGTCACCGCAGCGACGGGTGTCGATGCCATCAGTCACGCTGTCGAGAGTTTCGTCACTGTGAAGAGGAATCCCTTCTCACAACAATTCAGTCGAAGTGCATGGCAGCTTTTGTCCGGTGCTCTTCTGAAGTCGATGAAGGCGCCTGAAGATCTCGATTCGCGAGGATCGATGTTGCTCGGAGCCCATCTGGCGGGAGCAGCGATCGAGAATTCCATGCTGGGAGCAACGCATGCCCTGGCGAATCCACTTTCGGCTCATTTTGGTCTGACGCACGGGATTGCGATAGGAATCCTGTTGCCACATGTTGTTCGGTTCAATTCTGAACTCGATGAAATTGCACGTCTTTACGGAATTCTGGCCGCCGACGCCAAGTTGTGTGCGGATGATGATCCCGAAGCCAGTTCACAACTCGCAGCCTTTCTCACGGATACGGTTCGCCAGACTGGCCAGCCGACGACTTTGGCTGAATGCGATGTTGATCCTGCCCTCTTCGAAACAATGTCCGAAGAAGCGGCCGAACAATGGACGGGAAAGAACAATCCTCGTGCTGTGAATGCTCAATCGTTGAAGGAACTCTACCAATGCGCACTTCATCCAACAGACTGAGTTCAATATCCGTCAGGACTTTCAGTGCCTGTCAGGAAATAGAAAAGCACGCGGCGATTCGTGTGTCGATTGCTGTTGCGATCATTGTCGCCGTCTGGTTTGGATGCGGCCTCGTCGCCCAGTTAAATGCGGATGATGAGACGGCCAGTGTCACACAAGGCTGGACATCATTCCGAAACGGACATCAGAATCTTGGGATCGCCGATGGTCCTCTCTCGGATGAATTGGAACTGAAGTGGGAATACACCACGCCCGACGGAACTGCATCGACCCCGGTCATTGCTGACGGTCGAACGTATGTCGGAACTCTCAGCGGCGACATTCATTGCTTTGAACTCAGTTCCGGTGAACTCGTCTGGACCTATCGCTCTGTGGATGAAGTTGCCGACAATGACATTCCACCAGGTTTTAACGCGGCATTGACGCTGAACGCGACAACGGTTTTTGGCGGGGATGATTTCGGCACCTTTCACGCGGTCGATCGGAAAACAGGAGCCAGAAAATGGACGTTGGAAACAGAAGCGGAAATCGTCGGCGGAGCTCAAGTCGTCGGCGACAATGTCATTTTCGGCTCACATGATGGGCTGCTCTATTGCCTGAATGCGGATACGGGAGAAAAGGTCTGGACAGCTGAAGCACAAGGACCTGTGAACGCAACTCCCACGATTCATGATGGGAAGACATTCACAACCGGTTGTGATCAACCTGTTCTTCGAGTCTTCGATATTGAGCAGGGGATGAGCGTTTCTGAAGTGCCGTTGGATGCTCTCCTGATCGCCTCTGCTGCTGCGAAAGATGACATTCTTTACTTCGGCACAGATGGCGGAAGCGTTCACGCACTTCCAATCGTGGACGGCGTGGAAGGCTGGACGTTCTCGATTCCCGGACGCGAACAGCAAATGCACTCTTCCCCAGCGATCACCGATGAACTGGTGCTCATTGGCAGCCGGGATAAACATGTCCATTGCATTGACCGCAAGACTGGGGAGCTGAAGTGGTCGTTTGCGACTCGCGGACGCGTTGACTCCTCTCCTGTGATCGCAGGTAACAACATCTACTTCGGTTCAGCGGACCGAAACGTCTATGGCGTGAGTTTGAGCGATGGTAAAGAAGTCTGGAAGTATCCAGCGAAGCAGTCGATCTCGGGATCGCCGGCTATTTCGGCTGGCTATCTGGTCATCGGAACTGACAGCTCGAATGGGAAAATTCTCTGCTTTGGCAGTCCTTCCAGCAAATAGACGTTTCTGAGTCAGTTGCTTCTGCAAGTGGAGTTTGACTGGAACGTCAGGCATCTTCAGCGACGGTGATGACTGCAACCTCTTGTCCGATCTTGACCCGGGTTCCAGCTCCGACTCGAAATTCGCTCAATTCGCCATCCTGCTCCACTTCGAGATAGAACAGGACCGAGTCTGCGAGGAGTTCCGCAACGCGTTCTCCTGAAATGACTTGCGCTCGTTCGTCGACCAGCCAATGGACGAGCTCGATCGGTTTGTCCCCCGTCCCGAGATCTGGGATGCGGACAGATTTTGTCTCATTTGGAATTGGATCTTGTCGAGAATGTGTCATTTGATGTAAAAGTTCGGCAAATTCTGCTGATGCGGCAAGTCACGACATTGGAACTTGCTTCACTGTGAATCGCAAAGGATTGCAAAACAATGAATTGTAAGCATCCCGTCTGGATTTCTCTTGGACTGGTTATTGCCTTCTGTGGTTGTTCCGAAACAACACCGCAGCAGATCACTCAGGAATCGAGTGAGACCTCTTCTCCAGCTCAAATTGAGTCACAAAATGTGGCTAACAGCGATGTGGCTTTGAGCGAGTCATCGAGTTCGCAAATTGCATCATCGCCTGCGATCACGTCGAATGAAGTTGCTCAGGCTGAGGAATCTCAAGCGACCAACGGATCAGACGGTGAAACGTCTGAGCAGAACCCGAAAAAACCACTGGCGACTCCGCTCGATCGACTGAAGCGAATTTCGCAACTGCGTTCCGCTCCGCTGGACCGAGTCGTTCAGCCCGGGACAACTCAAAGCGAAGACGAGAAGGTTGTCATTCTGACTCCCGAACAGGTTGTTGTTGAACGGGAACGTCGGGCACGTGAGGTTGTTGCGCTGGCTCAGCCTGTGATCGTAGAAACTCATCGCGACCCAGAGCAGATTAAAGTCCTCAATAGTGCGGTCGATGCGCTCTCTGATGCACGTCTCCATCTGGCAATCGCAGGTGATCTTGAGCAAGCTGAACTCCTCAAGTCCGATGCGGAAACGTTCTTCCAGTACGATCCGAAGTCTTTTGCGGCAATTGAAACTGCATCAAGAGTTCTTCAGTACACGCAGACACAAGCTCAGCAGAACGCAATCGACGACGAACAGTGGATCATCGCCTATGCACAGCAGGCGAAGCTGTTCGCAGCGAGGTTTCCACAAGAATCAAATCGCGGAGCAATTCATCTCATGTCCGCAGGACGTTTGTGCGATCACAACGGCCTGCAGGCCTTGGCGCTCTCCTGCCTGTCAGTCATCGAAGTTGAATTCGCCGAAACGCCCTACGCCTCGCAAGTGGCTGGCATGATGCGAAGGCTCAGGCTGCAAGGTCAGAAGCTGGAAGAATTCGGAGGCTCGACGCTGGATGGCCAGCACCTGAATATTCAAGAATTCCAGGGAGCACCTGTGCTGGTGGTGTTTTGGGCTTCGAACTCAGAAGAGTTTCAGAAAGACATCCCGCTGATTGACTCCGCACAGCAGCGACTCGATGGCCGATTTCAGGTCGTGGGAGTCAACATGGACCGCGAAGATCTCTCAGCCCGAAGATTTGTCGAGTTTACGAATCTCGACTGGCGAAATGTGTTCTTCTCCGACCGAAACAAGCGGGGAACGAACAATCCCGTTGCACACTATTACGGCGTGACACAGATTCCATCTTACTGGCTGCTCGATTCGAATGGTGTCGTTGTGACGACTCGTACAAATCTCAATCAGTTGGAACGATCTGTTCGCTCGCTCCTCCAGACTCCGCCGGGTTCGGAAGTGAGCCTGTCCGCTCCGGGTCAAAAGTAGATCGAGTTGCCGAAGCCTGTTCACTCGTGCGAAATCGCGCAGCTTACGCTGAAAATGTGCTCGGGAATCGATATCTCCGAAGCACAGCGAATCGCACGAGTAAACACAATTATCAACAACAGAAGAGCCTGCAGGTGAGTGCTGTCAGACTGGAAATTCTTGATTATCCGCCGAGCACTTTGTCGATCGTTTCTCGAAGCACTTGGCCAGAGCGTTGCAGTCCACTCAGCTCTTTCGGCCAAAGCTCGATTTCGAGGTGAGAGACAGCTCCCGATCGGCCGACGACTGTCGGAACACTGATGCAGACGTCGTGCAGTCCGTATGCTCCGTTCTGAAGCGACGAGACTGGCATGATTCGCTGTTGATCCAGCGCGATCGAGTGAATGACGTCAGCGATCGAAACACCCACGGCGAATCCTGCTCCGCCTTTCTTCTTGATCACTTCCGCTCCCGATCCGCGGGTTTTCTTTTCAACTTCAGCGATCAAACCGGAAGTGACACCGGGAAACTTCTCAAGTGGCAAACCTGCGATTTGTGCGTTGGACCAGATGGGAACCATGCTGTCGCCGTGTTCACCGAAGATGGTGACCTGCACCTGACTTGGCGGAACGCTGATCTGTTGAGCGAGCATGCTGCGAAGTCGTGTTGTGTCGAGAACAGTTCCGAGGCCGATCACTTGTTGCGGAGGAAGGCCCAGTTCCTTGACTGCCAGATAGGTCAGAACGTCAACAGGATTGGAGACGACGAAGATGATGGCGTCTTTTTTGTATCCAACACGCTTTAAGTCGGCGAGGATGTTCTTGAACAGGGCGACATTACGATTGATGAGGTCGAGACGGCTCTCTTCCGGCTTTCTTCGCAATCCGGCAGTAATGCAGATGACGTCGGCATCGGCGGACTGCTCAGCAGTTCCTCCGACGATTCTCTGATCTGAGGTCAACGACGCTCCATGCAGCAGATCGAGAACCTGTCCGCCGACGAGATCTTCGTTGACATCGACGAGAGCGATCTCGCTTGCGATCCCTCCAAACTGGAGAGCAAAAGCTGCACAGGACCCGACCAAACCACCGCCACCGACAATGGAGACTTTCATCGACACAATCCTCTTCACAATTCAGTTTCGAGACGAACCGTACCATCCAGGTTCTTGTCAAAAATCCGCACAACTCGACGTCTTGATTTCAGCAGAACTCCGACGACGTTGTTGATCACTCGGATCTGGCCAAATGCGTCGTTCAGGCTGCCGGGCATCGACTGAAAACCTCTGATCGTCTCGACGTACGAGACGAGGTCGTGAACACCGAAGGTTTCGGCGTGTAGAGGCACTCCAATCAGTCACGAAGACACGGAGAAAGTGGATGCTGTGAGTCTTCATCGACGCTCATTGATTCTCTTCTTTGTGCAGATTACTGACTTTGTCAGCGACGGGCGATGTTGGGCAGCTGAAATCTCAATCGATGGAAAGAATCCGGTCAATCAGTCGAGTTGTTCAGAGCTCAGGCTGATGAAGTTGGCAGATATGGAAAATAATTGACTTCATCGATAGAAACGGTATTATCTGAGTGCTCTCATCGTCCGCGGTTCATTCCGTGAACAACTTGAGTATCCATCATTATCGTCCCAATTTATTGCGGGTGGCAGTCGATTCGCCGCTCTCGCGGAGGGATGTTTCTAGAGTTGCGTTCAGATGGAGTACTCGAAGAATGTTCGGATTTGGAACTGCAGAACTGGTTCTTTTCTTATTCGTTGGCCTGCTGTTATTCGGTCATCGCCTTCCTTCAACCATGAAATCGGTTGGGCAAAGTTTTCGATCATTTCGTCAGGGAATTCAGGACGAAGAGTGCTCGGTGAAGTGATTGCCACGTCTGTCGAACGGATCATTCGCGGAGGCATTTGACTGTCCTTCGAGTGACTTGATTCTCGGTTGAATCGCTCGGCGAGTGCAACTGATCCTTTTTGAGTCTGAGGCTTTAGGCATTGCAATCGAATGGACGTTGAGCAGGACAGGGTCGATGGCACAAAGCGTTGCGTGTTCGACTCATGAGTCTTAGTTCCCTACGAAAAAAATCCTCCCATTGCGTCCATTCCATAAGAACTTCCGACTCAAGCAGCGACTGCGGAAAATCCTGAGGTGCGTCGGTTGACATGCACTCAGTTGTCAGCATTAATTGTTTTTAGAAACGTCTTTTAGAGATTACGTGAGGTCCATTATGTTTGCTGGTCTATTGGCATTCCTGCCTGGTGGAGTCGGTGTCCCGGAAATGATGATTGTCGGGATTATTGCACTGCTGCTATTTGGAAAACGCCTGCCGGAAGTAGCCCGCAGCCTCGGAAAAGGAATCGTTGAGTTCAAGAAGGGAATCAGCGGGATCGAAGACGAAGTTCGATCGAGTTCACACTCCAGCTCACCTTCCAAAACACCTCGTCCAGAAGTGACTGATCACGAACAGGAAGTGACAGCTCCGAAGTTCTCACCTCCGTCATTTGATCGAGAAGAAGAAGAGACACCCGCGTGAGCCCGCTTGTGTTGAGTCTCGCTCAACTCGGATGATTTCGAACTTCTCGAAATGGAATGTCGACAGGTGATGGCGTTGGTCACTCACCTTTGAGATCACGCAGGCTGACAACGAATGACACCGAACTGGCTGTTGATCTGGACGGTGATGGTCAGCTGCGTTGCTGCATTCGGGCAGATTGCGATGACCGGGTTTCGATCACCGGTCCGCTTAACCATCCCACTTCTGGTCTCGGCAGTTCTGGGCATCAGCTACTATTTCGCACCGAACATCGCTGGCTACACAGCTGGCATTGTTTGGTTTGCGGTGATGTTGTTGCCTGGATTGCTCTTCCGGTGGTCGGATTCCCTCCTTGGGAACGGGCATCATTCTCTGGCGCTCACTGTGACTCGAATCGCGGTGATCCTGCATCCGTTCGATGATGCTCGCGATAAACTCCAGCTCAGCCGGGCCATTGCCCTCCTCAAGCAAGGTTCCGTCAATGAGGGCTTGGGAATTCTGGAGATGATGGAGCACAAGCCGACCTCCATCGGCCGGGCTGCTGCTGTGCTCAAGATTCGGCATCTTTCGAACTGGGAAACGTTCATCAATTCGATCAATTCCTCGCAGGTTCGAAGCAGACTTCTCAAGGACCCGTTGGTCGCTGACCTGTATTTGCAGTCGCTTGGTGAGACTGGGCAGCTCGAAGCGATGCTCGAATCGTATGAGAAGCTTTCGAGCGATCAACGCCGAGTCCTCTCGGTGAAGTATCTCAATCTGACTCGAATGAAAGTCTCCGCATTCGCAGGACGTGACGACTTGGTTGTGGCCATTCTGAACGGTCCACTGAAGTCGTTGAATCGTGACAGCGGAGAGTTCTGGAGAGCGACCGCGCTGCAGGCACGTGGAGAAAGTGAAGAGGCTGCCGAAGTTTTCCGTGTTCTGGAAAAAGTGGACGACTCACAAATTGTGTTAGCTGCGAAACGCCGATTGGCAACTCCCGTTCATCTTGTGGAAGATTTCGCGACAGATAATGCCGCGATTCTCGAGTCAATTCAGAGCACCGTCGAACACGAATCTCGCTACACATTGTTTGGACATCCGGTTGTTCGAAGAAGCTGGGCGACGATTCTTCTTTCGCTGACACTCATCGCTGCCTTCATTGCAGAAATGCTGCATGGTCCGGTGTTTCAACAAGTTTTCAGCTTCGATAATGGTCTGACGTTTACCGACAAGTTGGAGCGAATGCTGGAGAACAGCCGCGACATCAACAATCTGGTGGAATGCGGTGCTCTGGTGCTTCCCTGGTCGATTTACCCTGATGACTGGTGGCGCGTTTTTAATGCAGCGTTCCTGCACTTTGGGCTGACTCATCTCTGTATGAACTTGTTTGGACTCATTCTTTTCGGGCCGCGTCTCGAGCGGGCATGGGGATCGATTGTCACTGGCGTCAGCTATCTCGTCTGTGCAGTTCTTTCGATCGCTTTGATGACATTCTTTGTCGATGCTTCGCCGACAAATCCTATCACGATGGTGGGAGCATCTGGTGGAGTGATGGGAATCATTGGGTGTCTCCTCGGATACATGGGCAGAGGCATGCTTTTGAAACGGAATTCATTCGTTTCGCGAGACTTCAACTTGCTGTTGATGATGGTCATGTTGCAGTTCGTCTTCGATCGTGTCACTCCCCGCGTTAGTTCAGCCTGCCACATCGCTGGTCTGCTGATCGGGCTTTCGATTGGGCTGATCATCGGATTCCTGCACGAGTTCCGATCCGCGAGGTAGTCTCTCAATTGCGAAATCGTTTGAGATTCCGTTGCATCTGACGTATTCTTCGTGGCATAATCTCTTACGTGTGTATGCCTATTCGTCGGGCTGATTTTCGACGAAGCCTGTTGTTTGTTTACTCAATACCGAAGGCCAATTCCCATGAGCCAACGTCCTGCTTTATCCAAAGCCGAAATGGAAATTGCCAGGATTGTCTGGGACCTTCAAACTGCCACCGTCCGCGATGTCCTGGAATCTCTCCCGGAAGGACGAGAGATCGACTACAAGACTGTGCAGACATTCTTGAGGCGGCTCGAGACCAAGGGGTATCTGACATCGAAGAGATCGGGCAGAAGCTTGCTTTACACAGCGAAAGTTCGCCCCAGTCAGGTGATTCATGAGACGGTGAAAGACTTCGTCGGACGGTTGTTCGACGGAGAAGCACTCCCCCTCGTGGAACATTTGATTCGCGAACAGGGACTGAAGGACGACGACTTACAACAGCTGAAGGACATGCTCTCGCATTTGGAATCGGAACAGACAATCCCCGAATGAGCGATCGTGTAATAGAACTGCTGTGGACTCAACTTTGGCAGATCACGCTGCTGATCCCGGTCGCCATAATCACCGTCCGTACGTTGACCAAACACGCCAGTCATTTCAGCTACGCAATTCTGCTTCTGATTCTCATCAAAACGATCACTCCTCCGCTCTGGAGTTCACCGACAGGAGTCTTTAGCTGGGTCGCTCCGAATCGCACAGCCGCAGTTTCGACACCTGCCAAAACTCCCAGTCAGAAGATTGACTCACCAAGTCCTGATGTGATTTCAGAGCCTGCTGATCCAGCAATCGCACAATCGCAAGTTGAGCACGGATCGACAGACGCAGTCGAGCATTCTTCTTCGCTTGCTGAGTCATCTGCTCTTTCGACTTCACCAAAACCCGCCGAAATCTCCTGGATTCAGATTTCGCTCTTTGTCTGGTTCACGGGCGCAATCTCATTAATTGGATACCTGTTAGGCAAACTCGGGCAAATGCGGCGTTTCCATCAGGATACCCGAGTCGAACCTTCCGATGAGTTGCTCGAAGCTGTCGAAATCGTTTCTGCGAATTTAGGCCTGACAAAAATTCCGCGAGTTCTCGTAACGCTGCATCCCAGCGTTCCGTTCGCGACAGGTGTGTTTCGGCCATTTGTTGTTCTCCCTTCGCATCTTGTCGATAAGACAACACCCGAAGAGATGCGGCTCATTCTCGCTCATGAAATGACCCACTTGAGGCGAGGAGATACCATTGTCGGCACGCTTCAGCTGATGATCCAAACCATCTGGTGGTTTCATCCATTCGTCTGGTGGTTGAACCGTGAAATGCGGCGTGTTCGCGAAGAGTGTTGTGACCGCGACGTAGTCACTCAACTTCAATGCCGACCAGCCAGCTACGCACGTTGTCTCATCAACATGCTGGAGTTGCATCAAAAGTTGCGCCACCAACCTGGACTTGCCGGGCTGAGTCCACTTGAGGTGACCCGACAACGTCTCCAAAAAATCATGCAGCCTCGCAGCAGTGCGACGGAAACATATACCCGTTTACGAACTTCCGTTCTGACCATCCTGCTGGCACTCATCATTCTGCCCGGTGCTCCGATTCAGGCTCGTAGTGCTTCCGTTGCTACGAAGATTGACCAAAGCGGTTCAGCGACATCGGATCAGAAACTCACGTCATCTCCGAAGGCAGGCGACAGTCGTGAAGCTGGAGTTGAGGAGTCGAACGAGGATTCTCCCGAGCGAGCCCAAGATGCTCAGGAAGTTGTTCAAGCGGCAGCTCAACAACAGCCTTCTCCAGAGAGAGACCTTGAACTGAACTACTCGTGGAAGCGAGGAGACGTACACAGGTACTCACTCGAGCTGACTGCGGAGTATCCGACCCAGAGACACACGCATTCAGGGACGATCGGTTTTCGAGTCGATGCTGTCGCTGCGGGACGACCCGCTCTCAGTCTGATCGAGACTGCTCTCGACAAGAGCACGGCTGCGAGGGAGGGTGTTTCGCTTCCCAAAATCGCTTCGCCTGTCGAACCTTCAGAGTCATCGATCCATCCGTTCTCTTCATTTCGCCCGCCGTTTCCCCGAGGTCCGTTTTCCTATCAGGAATCTGTCGATCCCGAAACTGTCGAATTTGGATCGGATCAATTCCGCGATCCAGCTTCAGGTATCTTGCCGTATCTTCTTGGAAATCTCGAAACATGGATCTACCCGCGAGTTCCGGGAAAGGTCAGCCACACCTGGACTGATCAGCAGACACGCTCGGTTCAATTGGTCGCTTCTCCGTCCGGGGATTTCGGCCGCGGTTCTCCATTCGATTCCCAACCTCAGATGGAAATGCTGTTGCAGCTGACTCGCCGTGAGACCGTTTCCAGTTGGGATTCCGAGAAGATCGCAACTTCGACCGACTGGCATCTGCAATCACAGGAACTCGTGGATGGTTCACCACGACGTGAGATCAATCTTCTGGGGCAAACCAAATTCGGCCGCGAGACATCGTTCTTAGTGTTCGGCCAGTACGACGGCCAACTCATCGAGCGCGAGCGGTTTCACGAGTATCGGATTCCCCTGAAAATCCGGATCGTCCGATCGGGAGATGAGTCCGACAGCGGAAGCTAACCACGACTCGCATCATCAGTCCGTCAGCTCTCAACGGACTCGGTTTCGGGAGTTGCTGCGTGTTCTTGAGCGTGAAGAATACGGCAGATCGGCACGGCAGCGACGGCACCCAGAGTTGTGGCGACAATATAAATCCACAAGTCGCCAGTTTGACCACTCACAACAGCTGGTCCAATGGAGCGAGCTGGGTTCATTGACGCACCGCACAGAGGTCCGGCAAACATTGCTTCGAACGCGACCACTCCTCCGATCGCAGCGCCGGCCATGATGCCTTTCTCTTTCGCCCCCGTGGAAACGGTCAGGATGACGAACATCAAGATGAAGGTCAGCAGGAACTCGAAGACAAGGGACGACCACGCACTCAATGCGGGTAGCGTCGCTCCGAGAGTTGGATTGTCGGGAAAGACTGACTTCAAGACGAGACTCGCCGAAATCGCTCCGAGAATTTGAACGAAGATGTAGGGAATCACCTGCTCAACGGGAAAGCGTTTGTCCACAGTAAATGCAATCGTCACAGCTGGGTTGATGTGGCATCCCGAGATATCACCGATTGCGTAGATCATCGCCATCACGACCAGCCCGAAGGTCAGCGCGATGCCGACATGTGTGACCGCTCCTGCGGAAAAATCATTGATCACGATCGCACCCGTTCCAGCAAAAACAAGGCTGAACGTTCCAATGAACTCCGCGAGGATTTTTCTGCTGAGCATGTTCTCGACTTCTTGTGATCGGAGGGAAGGGAGGCGGGAGCGTATGTGTTCGCTTTGATCAGAGAAGGTGACTTGCAGCCCGAACGACGTCAATAGAGTCGATGAATCTTTCTTCTTTACACGCTTGGCGAGTTCAGCGGATCTTCATCTTAAGTTGGCAATGAGTGGCATGAATTCAAATCGACAGAAACAAGTTCACGCAACGACAAGACGATGAAGACGGGTTGAGTATCACGACTTAATAGCATAAATCTTTTCGGCGTGATTACTCGTCGCGATGTACGGACTCCGGAGAGAATGCTGGCAGGCAGATGGCGAGATATTCAGCGCCTTCTTTTCCGGGAGTGCTGTAGCGGACCCACTCTCCGGGTTCGCAGATGACTGCCTGACCGGATTGAACTTTCAGAGTTTCGGTCTTCGATTCGATGTGTAGTTCGCCGGAGAGAACAATCGTCATTTCGCGGAAGTGCGGTGTTTGTCCCGGCTCAACCCAGCCTTCGGGAGACTTCATTCTAGCGATGCTGATGGAATCGTCTCCCGAATTGACTCGACCGATGAATTCTTCAATGAGCTTAGGTTTGTTCCCGGCAGCTTGAACGACAGTCGGTGATTCAATAAGTCGAGGCATGTATGTCTTCGTTCCTGTCAGAACTTCATCAGTTAAGGTTGGATAACAGCAAATCATTCGGGCCGAAGTTCGGGAGATGTCCCGTCGATCGGATAGACCTTTAGCCCAAGTCGTTGAGATTGGGTTTTTCAACATCAAGCAAACAGACCGGACCGCTGCCGCGTCAATTACGACTCGTTTTCTGGGAGCGGAACGTCAACAAAGTGAACTTCCATAATGGTGTTCAGCTTGGTTGTTTCCAGAACTTCAGAAATGTCCGGTGAAGGGTTATAGAGATGAACGTCGACGCTTTGCTTCATGATTGAAGCAAGTAAGCCGAGCAAGCCACTTGGAAGAAGTTTGACGCCGGTTAAATCGAACGCGAGGACTTCGCACTGCACGTCTTCGATGAGCTTCAGGATCTCGTCACGACAGACAGCGACGTTGACGGTGTCAAGAACGTCACGCCCACCAAACCCGACCACAGTGGTTGGGCCCACCGAGTAAACTTCAAGAATTGCGGTTTCTTCATTCATGAGGTGCTCTTGTCTATCGCAGAATGGAAAGGGCTCCTACGCATGTGAAGTGATGTGACAACGATCAGCCTGGCCACCACTCAACTCCAATGTCTCAGCTTACCCTCTCCATGAAATGACTTCAAAGCAGTACTGAATTCTGAGCACCGAATCTCTTCTCTGTGGATGATCACACTATCAATGGGAGTGACAACTTCAACTCGTCGTTGGTCGGATTTGCTTGATTCGACAAGCTTGAAGACAAGAGATAGGATAACGAATCGTTGATGTGAAACTCGCCGTCCGTTCAGGAAAAAATAGATATGATGCGCGGAACACTGGCTGTTGCGATCGTGGCGATCCTCTCCTCTTCTCAACTCCTCGCGGAGTCTCTGGTTGGTTCCAAACCGAACATCATTCTCGTGATCACAGACGATCAGGGATATGCTCCGGTGGGACGACACGGACATCCATGGATCGAAACTCCGAACATGGATCAACTCTACGATCAAAGCACGCGACTGACGCGATTCCTCGTCGCGCCGACTTGTTCCCCAACTCGCTCTGCGTTGATGACCGGACGTCATCCGATGCGAAACGGTGTCACGCATACCATTCTCGAACGCGAACGGATGACGTTGGATGCGGTCACACTTCCGCAGGTGCTGAAGACCGCTGGCTACACTTCCGGGATTTTCGGGAAGTGGCACCTCGGAGATGAAGACGAATACCAACCTCATCACCGTGGATTCGACGAAGCCTTCATTCATGGAGCTGGCGGAATCGGTCAAGCCTACGATTGCAGTTGTGCAGATGCACCTGGCAACAAGTACTTCGATCCTGTGATTAAGCACAATGGGTCGTTTGTGAAGACGAAGGGGTTCTGCACCGACCTGTTCTTCTCCGCTGCTCTGGGATGGATTGATTCAGTCAAGGAAAAGGACGAACCGTTCTTCGCGTACATCGCGACCAACGCCCCGCACGGTCCGTTCATCGCTCCGGAAGAAAACGCTCAACGCTTTCTCGATCTCGGTTTCACTGACAAGGAAGCTGGCTTCTACGGGATGATCGAAAATATTGACGAAAATCTCGGTCGACTTCTGAAGCAGGTCGACGAATGGGATCTTGCCAACAACACAGTTGTCATCTTCATGTCCGATAACGGAATGACGGGCGGAGGCTCGGGACGCATGGGCAAGATGATCGGCACGACTCCCGAAGGCGAGAAGCTTTATCCCTACAATGCTGGCATGAAAGGGCTCAAAGGGTCAGCCGACGAAGGCGGAGTGCGCGTTCCGTTTTTCATCCGCTGGACTGGTCGCATTGAGGAAGGGAAAGACATTGACCGCATCGCTGCCCACATCGATTTGTTCCCAACGTTGACGAACCTCGCAGGCGCCGAGAACCCATCCGAACAGGTCGAAGGTCGTAGCTTGTTGCCATTGATCGAAAATCCCGATGCCGAGTGGAAAGGGCGACTTCTCTACACGCACAAAGGTCGATGGAAAACCGGTGAAGATCCCAACGAAAGTCAGTGGAGCGACTTCGCTGTCCGAAATCAGCGTTTCCGTATGGTCGGAAAAAATGAACTCTACGACATGCGGAAAGATCTCGGGCAGACGAGCAATGTGATCGAAGATCATCCGGAAGTCGTGGAGCGATTCACGAAAGCCTACGATCGCTGGTGGAAGAAGACTGTTCCGTTGATGGTTAACGAGTCAGCCCCAATGCTGCCGTACCGACCGTTTCATGTCCAATACGAAAAACAGTCATCGTCAGTCGGGATTCCGGAGTGGAAAGAACCGCAGTTTTGACGAGCAGCTGAGAGCTTGAGAAACCGACGGTTCAGCACATCGAAATTTCTGTTCGTAGTTGTTCCGTCGGAATCACAAGCAAGAATCGGCTGAGCAGATTGATTTGCTCGTGTGCTTTAACCACGTCAGCATTTCGAGAAGAGGGTGCTCAACAAACTTACTCAGAGTCGTTTGACTTCTGAAGTGCCTGCTTCATCTCAAGATGTTTGATGGCAGTTCGGAGTTGATCGAGCAGTTCCTGAACCTGTGCCCGTTCTGCTCGAAGTTCTTCACAAGCTTGATGAATCTCGGCAGCGGCGCTCGCGCTGACGTCATGTTTCGAATGATCCGATGGGGGAGCGTTCGTCTCGATTTCGTCGGCACTTTGAATGCTCAACAGATTCGAACCGTCCGGAAATGCGAATCCGGGAATTTCCATCTCCGGGGGTACTTCCTGTTCCATCCGCTGGAGATCGTCAGCCTCGATTTGTGACCATGTGACCGGGCGGACTTTGAGATTCAAGACTTCCTGTTTGCGACGAACTTTGACGTCCATCTCGCGATCGTGGAATCTCTCGATGATCTCCCGGAATTCGGGAATCGAGCGAATTGGCGTGCTGTCCAGTTCAAGAAGAAGGTCGTGTTCGAGGATTCCCGCCTGAGCAGCCGGACCATCTTCGAGTACGTGAATGATCAAGAACCCGACACCCTCTTCGATTCCCAGCAGCCCATGAAGTCCCTCAGGGAGAGGTTTCAGGACAGCTCCGATCACAATCCGGTTTTGATCAACTGCCTGTTCCATATTCTGAAATGGAATCGCAGCTCCTGGTGGCGGAAGTTCGACAGGTCGACCTCCCTCCATCCTGAATAAGCGAGGCCGTCCGAAAGAATCGAAGATCAGGATCTCACGAATGTTTTCCGGGACCTCAGATAGTGCGGCCGGATCGGAAGCCGTTTCTGAGGAATCTGTTTCAGCAGGTTGATCGGCTTTGAGATGCGCAGCTTTGCCACCGCTCCAAAGGAGTGGGACCGATGCAAACAGAGCTAACATCAGACTAGTCTGACTCCATCTCTTTTGTGTTGTTAGCATCTGTCGAATCTCCTCTCATGAGCGATCATCAGCATTTAGAGCTGTTCATTTGAGTCTTGTTCGGTCGTGCAATGTTTAGCGGAAACACTCCCGACTTCACACTCAGTTTTCAGAATTGCGCGGCCTTGTCTGTGCTGTGATGGTTTATTGAACGGCCGGGACGACCTGAACATTGTGTCCCGGAATGATCGCTTGACGACCATTCCCTAGATTCACGCGGAACGACCGCTGCGGGGTTCTCTTCAGCTCGTACCCGCTTCTTTCCATTTGTTCACGCCAGTCTAATGGGACATCCTGACTCGTGAATGGAACGAGTGAGCGGCTCGGTGGCGGTTCGTTTCGGTTTCCGACAAGGTGCGTGAAATTGGGAACTCCACTCGGAGCATGACCCGGAGGAAGTTCGTTTCTACCCGCCGACTGATTGAGGCCCCATCCTCCGTTTCCAAGCGGATGCCCGGTCCCCACAGCGATGGCTCCTGATTCGATCCCATCCTTGATCGCTCCAAGATCAAACGTTCCCGCCATCTGAGACGGATCGGCAGGTGGAGTCGATGACGAATTGGAAGCGAGGTGAACACCGAAGCCACCGGAGAACAGGCCGATCATCAAACTCGCTGCGACAAGCGGAAGAATTCGATGCAACCCGGGAGTGCTACTTCGACTCTGGTCGGAAGAGTTGACCTTGGGGGGGGCAGTCGACGGCGAAATAGACGTCGCTTCCGGGCTGATTTCCGGTGCGGGAACTGTTGCGACTTTGGCAATGGGCTGTTCGGCTCGATGTTGCAGAGCGGTGCGGAACAGCTGGTTCTCCAGATACTCAATTGCCAGCTTTCTCCAGCCTGACTGATTCGGTTCCGAATCCAACTGACGGATCAGTTCAATTTGCTCCGGCTCGCTGAGCTCGCCATCCAGACAGCGTTGAATTACTACATCATCAATCATCATCAGACATCTTCCTCAGAGTACTGAGCAAGGAGACTCCTTAATCGTTTTTTGGACCGAACAAGTCGATGCTCAATTGTATTCTTCGAGACTCCCAGGTTTTCTGACAAATCCTGATAAGTCCAGTTTTCCACGTACTTCAAATGCAGGATCTCACGGTCGAGTTCGCCGAGATCGGCCAGTGCCTGTCGAAGAACTTCGGCGCGTTCTGTTCTCACGAGAAACGCGAGCGGGTCATCTTCCACAGCGAAGTTCGATCGGGGAGTGAGTGCCTGATTGTTTTCAACCAGGCGTCTGTAACGTCCCGACTTCCTTCGATACTGCAAAACCTGCCGAATCGCGACGCGGTACAGCCAGGAGCGTGCTTTCGTCAAATCCGAGGGACGCAAGTCTCGGCGGCTGACAGCGACACTGACCTCCTGAAAGACATCATCGACTTCTTCGGTGGAATGAAGTCGATTGCGTAACACTCCACGAATCCAGTTCTCATTCTCTTCCAGTAACCGGATCCAGAATAAGTCCTGAGTATCGCTTGATTGAGTTGCCGCAATCTTCTCTGCCACCTCGATCATGTCTCCTAAATGGTTGCCGCTGGAGAGATAGTTCTGACGCTTTTCTGACAAATTCTAACGATTTGTGTCGAGATCGCGACACCTTGTCAAACTCCGACCGAAAGCCACGAATTGAGAATATGGGGAATTTCACTCTTACGTATGCATCCGAAATCCCTGTTGACTCGTCTTTTGAACAGCGGGCTGCCGCCGAAGACGGTCTCCACTGTAACACGCCCAAGTTTTGAGTGCTTGATTCATTAGTCTCGACTCTCATTGGTTTTACGGAACGTTCGAGTTTGACGCCACGGCTTTCGAGCGTGTTAAACTTTTCCGGTAATAGCGATTATTTTCGATCTGCCCGGCAAACATGATGTCGAATCACTCATTTTCGTGTCGAAAACTACTATGGACGCAGAAGTGCGCCGGATGTGTGAACTTCTATGAAGATTGAGACGAAGTGGACGAACGACTAGTGGATGGATCCATGAGGAGAGAATTCGAACATTCTGCGCGTCCGCTTCCGATCATTCGTATCATTGCGATTGCGGTCGCTGTGATTGTCGGATTCTGGGGCCAAGGGCAACTTGCTGCGCAACCGGTTCAGACGAAGGTTTCTTCCCTTGTGGAAGAGGTCGTGAGTGCTGAAGTTGAACTGGAAGTCAGCAAGCGTCGATCAAAGATCCTGCGGATGAAGAAAGATATCTTTCGCGCAGCGGTCGCTGATCCAACCATTCTAGAATTCGTGGCGTTCGGCTCACGAGAAATTGAGATCATCGGAAAAGAGACTGGCAGCACGACCGTCACATTGTGGCTGGGAGATGAACTCGACCCAACGCTGCTCAGCATGCTGGTCACAGTTGTGAAAGACGACGGAGTCGATCGTCAACGACGGCTTGAATATCACGAGCTGCAGTCGATGATCAACGAGATGTTTCCGGACAGCAGAGTCCAACTTATACCGATCGCAGACAAATTGATCATTCGCGGTCAGGCTCGTGATGAACAGGAAGCTGTCCAGATCCTCGCTGTTATTGGCGAAAATGCCGGCAATGCAACCAACGGTCAGGTCGACACACTTCTCTCAACGACAACCGCTGCTCAGCCGTTTCCGGATGCATCTTATCTGCCGGAAGTTCGGCTTGTGAATCTGCTGGAAGTTCCCGGAGAAAAGCAGGTGATGTTGAAGGTCCGCATCGCGGAATTGCAGCGATCCGCAGGCAGAGAACTGGGAGCCGACATCGGATTCGATATCAAAGAATTCATGTTCTCCAGCATTCTCTCTGGCGGCGGTAATGTGTTGTCGACCGGAACATTCTCTGATGGAAGTTTCGAAGTTGTATTGAAAGCACTTGTCACCAACGGCAACGCGAAAATCCTGTCGGAACCGAATCTGGTTGTCCTCAGTGGTGAGTCGGCAACGTTTCTGTCCGGGGGCGAATTCGCCGTTCCGACCGTCGTCGGAGTGGGTGGAGCTCAAGCAGCGACGACAAGTTTTCGAGGGTTTGGAACGTCGGTCGACTTCACACCGACAGTGTTGGACAAGGACCGCATCCGCCTTCGCGTCGCTCCGTCATTCTCGACATTGAATAAGTCGAATTCGGTGCAGGGGATTCCAGGAGTTGATACGCGCTCGACGAGTACAGTCGTTGATCTTCGAGAAGGACAGACGCTGGCCATCGCTGGTTTGATCCAGGAACAACAAAGTGCTGAGTCAACACGTCTGCCGTTTCTGGGTGAAATCCCCGGTCTCAATATCATCACTGAATCGAAATCCGTCTCACGTGATGAGACGGAACTGTTGATTCTCGTTTCACCAGAACTCGTCCATCCGCTCGAACCGGATCAAGCACCACAAATTCTTCCTGGAATGGAAGTGACGGAACCTAATGACCTCGACTTCTTCTTCTTTGGAGATCTTGAAGGTCGTAATGAGAGTTTCCACAGAAGCACGGTTTGGCCCCTCTACAAGAGCCGCATGAAACGTTGCGGATACTTCGAATGTGAGAAGCATCATCAGTCGTCGAAGTACTTCCTGAACGGGGCGCACGGATTCAGTCAGTAGAACACTTTTCGAAAAGAGCCTTTACGAATTCGCACGAGCCAGCAGAACGAAAATCGTGCCCAGCAGTCCAGACGAGTGCACAGGGAACAACAACACTCTCTCACTCTCGATGGCGTGCTTCTCATCTGAGGAACTTCAAAACCATGAGCACAATGCGAATTCGAACATTTGCAGCCATTCTGACAACCACCGGCATGCTCGCGGGATGCACGTCATGTGAGAAATGTGCTGACATGGGCGACATCACGCCGCATCCTCTCGGAACCTTGACCGATCCAGTCTGGCAACAGCAGGAATCGAACGCCGAAGCTTCGGACTTCGTCATCTACGAACATGAGTGGAACGGGAACGGCATTGAATTGAATCTTGCGGGAAAAGATCACGTCAAACAGATCGCTGCCCGCATCGAGTCGACGCCATATCCGATCATCGTCGAACGCAGTTCAATGAGCATCGATCCGGAGACTGAGTTCCGCTATCCAGTGAACAACAACCGCGAACTCGACGAACAGCGACGCCAACTGATCGTGGATGCACTCGCAGCGATGGGGATGTACGAAGCAGAGAACAGAGTTGTCGTCGGTCCGGCACTGACACCCGGATTCACAGGACCACAAGCTCAACGAGCCTATGCGAGAGGCATGAGCTCACAATCTGGATTTGGTGGCGGATACGGCAATGCGTACGGAGGAGGTTTCTCCGGAGGAATCGGAGGATTTTAGTTGGGCATTTAGCCTCATCACATCTTCAGTCAACGCACGGCCAATTTCAGTGGTCACCTACTTCCACACTCAATCAGTCAGAGATTGAATTGATACAGCTTCCAGGATCACATCTGTGAGAATTCGGCCAACGATGAACAATGGTGAGCCCTCCATGTTCCTTCCAAAACTTTCGACCTGTCGTCTGCTGATCGCGTACGCGATGCTGATTTCATTCGGGACTGGGTGCTCGCTGAATTCGAACAGTGTGGTGACTGCACCACCGCACGACCGGACGATGTCTACGGAGTCGAATCTCAAGTTCAGTATCGCCCGTGCGAAAGAGTCCGACGACGATTTACTCTCCGCTCTCGATATCTATCGGGAACTCTACGTGTCGAATTCTGAAGACTCATCGATCGCTCATCGACTCGGAGTCACACTCGTTCGAACTGGCGAAATCGAGGAGGGAATCACCTACTTGCTGGAAGCTGATTCCATGACCCTCCGCAATCACGAAGTGAAAACTGATCTCGGTTATGCCTATCTTTTGTCGGGAGAGTTTGTGCTGGCCGAAGAATTTCTTCGAGAAGCTCTCAACATTCATCCGGAAGATGAACGGGCTGTCAACAATCTCGCCCTCGCAGTTGGATCTCAGGGACGAATCAGCGAAGCATACGCTCTCTACAAGAGCGTGATGACGGACGCAGAGGCCAACTCGAACATCGCATACATCCATGCCCAGCGTGGAGAAACCGACCTCGCACTTGCCCGCTACAACAGTGCTCTCACGGTGAATCCCAAGTTGACAAACGCCGCAGAAGGGATTGTTCAGGTTCTTGAGCTCCAAACGCAATTGGCCCAGCGATCACCGACGGAGAAGGAAAGTTCTCCGATCCAACTCGTCCATGCGGAATCGGAATCCAGGGAATAAGCGTCCTTTCGGTCGTTCCGCGTTGACGCGATGACTTTTCGAGCATCGTACTCTTTCCGATGCACTCGCTCGTGTCTCTTCATGCAGCCATTCTAAAGCTCATCACTTGCCGCTCTGCGTCCGCTGACGCGATGAATTTCCGAATCGAACGGTGAATTCGTCCCGCACTCGTGACCTGCAGAGCGGCGAAGCTATAATGGGGCTGGAGGAAAATATGCGAGACAACAACTTAATGCCGATTGTGGATGAGCCAGCCGGGATCTACGAAGACCCGTTGGATCTGATGGATGAAATTGACCGTTTGAAGAAGGCGAAAGACGCCACAATCTTGGCACACTATTACGTCGATGGAGAAATCCAGGACGTGGCCGATTTCACCGGCGATTCATTACAACTTGCACGCGATGCTGCCCGGGTTGAGACTTCGACGATTGTGTTCTCTGGAGTCCACTTTATGGCGGAAACAGCGAAGATGCTGAATCCGTCGAAGACCGTGCTGCTGCCTGATCTTCAGGCGGGATGTTCGCTTTCTGACAGTTGTCCTGCCGATCAGTTGGCTGCTTATCAGAAAAAGCTGAGAGAAGAAGGACGTGACTTCCAGACTGTCGCGTACATCAACACCTCAGCAGCAGTCAAGAGCCTCTGCGACTGGATCGTCACCAGCGGCAACGCTCGCGAAGTCGTCGAAGAACGAGTTCCGAAAGACAAGGAAATTCTGTTCGTCCCCGACCAGCATCTCGGACGTTATCTGGTTGAAGTGACCGGACGAGAGATGATTCTGTGGCCTGGCTCGTGCATGGTTCACGAAGTCTTCAGCTTGCAGGATCTCATTCGCGCCAAGAAAAACACACCTGGCTCAGTCGTCATCGCACATCCAGAATGTCCCCAAAACATTCTCGAAGTCGCAGACTTCATTGGTGGAACTGAACGGATGAAGCAGCACTGCGCCTCCATTCAGGAGCCGACGAAATTCCTCGTCGCGACCGAAGCCAACATGATTTATCCCCTTGAGAATGCAGCTCCGCAGCATGAGTTCATTCCAGTTCCGGGGATCATGACCGACACCGGAGAGACTTGCGCCTGCAATCGCTGCCCACATATGGCACGCAACACTCTGGCGAAAGTGCGAGACTGTCTCAAACGAGGGAAACCCGAAATCGAATGGCAGCCTTACTTCGATAAAGCTCGGGAAGTCGTGACACGGAGTCTTTTGCAGTAACGTCCGTTAGGGATCAGATTTCCAAGAAACGGACAGTCAATGCTGGCGTGACCGTGACTTTCCGCGGAGATGCGATCTCGGCAAGAGACGTATCTTTCGTGTTTGGGCGGTTCTCATCGAACTTGAGTTGACCCGCACGCAAGTCCGGAGTCAGTTTGACGGAACGTTGAGAAAATCGAATGGTAGACTTGTACGCCCTCGATTGTCTGCCATCATGGACACGCCGCGCTACGCCGATAACGGAAATATCCCGAGATGACATCTCTCGACGTGATGAGAAAGCAGTAAAAGACACGCCATGGCCGAATCGCTGACAATCACTGACAATCGCACCGGAAAGACCTACGAACTTCCGGTAGAGAATGACACCATTCGCGCCCTCGATCTCCGCCAGATCAAAGTCAATGATGACGATTTCGGGTTGATGACCTACGATCCGGGATATACCAACACGGCCTCTTGCAAGAGTTCGATCACGTATATCGACGGCGACAAAGGAATCCTCGAGTACCGTGGATTCCCAATTGAAACGCTCGCTGAAAACAGCTCGTTCACCGAAGTGGCGTATCTGTTGTTGAACGGCAAGCTTCCGTCGGCAGACGAACTCTCCGTGTGGCAGGACGACATCAATCACCACACGGTCGTTCACGAAAACATCAAACGGCAGATGGAATCGTTCCGGTACGATGCTCACCCGATGGGGATGATGATCAGCACGGTGGCTGCGTTGTCAACATTCTATCCGGAAGCGAAGAACGTCACGGACCCAGCGAATCGCAAGCTGCAGATCCAGCGACTGATTGCCAAAGTCCCCACCATCGCTGCCTTCACTTTTCGGCACAGTCAGGGCCATCCCTACATCTACCCAAACAACAAACTGAGCTATTCCGAGAACTTCCTCAACATGATGTTCCGGATGATCGGAAACGACTACGAGCCCAACGAGGCCCTCGTCAAAGCTCTCGATATTCTCTTCATCCTGCATGCTGATCACGAACAGAACTGCTCAACAAGCGTGATGCGTGCGATCGGTTCATCAGCTGCTGATCCATACTCAGCCTGGGCAGGGGCTGCGGCCGCTCTCTACGGACCACTGCACGGTGGAGCGAACGAAGCTGTTCTTCGCATGCTGACCGAAATCGGTCATGTGAAAAACGTCCCAGACTACGTTAGTCGCTGCAAAAGTGGTGAATTGCGACTGATGGGATTCGGCCACCGCGTCTACAAGAATTACGACCCACGCGCCCGAATTATCAAGAAGTGTGCTGACGACGTTTTCGAAGTCACCGGTCGAAACCCATTGCTCGATGTCGCTTTGGAACTCGAAAAGATTGCGCTGGAAGACGAGTACTTCGTCAAACGGAAGCTTTATCCAAACGTCGATTTCTATTCCGGACTGATCTATCAGGCGATCGGTTTGCCCGTCTCTCTCTTCCCTGTGATGTTCGCCATTCCACGAACTGTCGGCTGGCTGGCACAATGGGCGGAAATGATGACCGACAAAGACCAGCGAATTCAGCGACCACGGCAAGTCTATCTGGGTGAACGCAACCTCGATTTTGTGCCGATTTCGGATCGATAGTATTCAACGAGCCTCATGTCCTCGGCAGTCAAGTAAGACCGCCGGCCAGAGCAGGGGCTTGAAGAATTCGCATTGTCGTGATTGCGTCGGCCGCAACCGGAGTTCCTCATGACAGCGCTTCGAGGATTCGCAATCACGATGGTTTCTGGAGTGGTGGGAGCCACTTTAGGTGCTGGAATTGGGAGGTCGATTGCCTCCCTCACGCCTGCCTATTATCGAACAGTCTTCCGCTTGCCCGATGATGCGACATTAAAAGAGTTGCAGGAGTTGGGTACGGGCTTGGGCATGCTGCAAGGACTTGGAACCGGACTCGCTGTTGGACTGGTAATTGTTCTGATTGTGACCTGGTACGAAATCCGCAAACTTTCATCTGAGCACAAGTTTTCTGATCCGCAGTAGCTTCACTGCGTTGAATCATCAGTCATCCGCGACGTTGCAGTTCTGCTTCCAAGCTCTCGAACGCTCATCCCGTCGCGGCAATGTCAGCTCAAGCACGCGGAGGAATTTCGTGGAAAATTGACATTTGTTTTCGCATTGAGGTATACTGATCGATAGAGGGAAGCGACGGAACTGCTTTCCTTCCCACCTGATTATGCAACGAACTACGTCGTTGTGATTTCTGTCTCTGCGTCATTTCAGCTTCGCTTATGCAGAGTCCGGAAGTCGAAACAATCAACATTCCCACCTCAACCTGGAACCAGAACGATGCTGACCCTCCTCGGTAACCGCACTCCCATGTGCGATGCTCTCTCGAGACGTTCTTTTCTCCGGATCGGAAGTTTAGCCTTGGGCGGGCTGACGCTTCCGCAGATTCTCCAGGCAGAACAAGCCAGCCGCAATCCAGCTTCCAGCAAGGGGATCATCATGATCTTCCTACCGGGAGGACCGCCACATCAGGACATGTGGGACATCAAGGTGGACGCACCAGCAGAAGTGCGAGGTGAGTTCGTCCCGATTCAGACAAAAGTTCCCGGCGTCGACATTTGCGAAATGTTCCCGAAGCTTGCCTCCAACGCCGACAAGCTCACATTCATTCGCTCCATCGTGGGAGCCTCCGGGCACCATTACGCATTTCAGTGTTTGACCGGTCATCACAATGCCAATCAGCCTCCCGGTGGATGGCCAGCGTTCGGCTCGGTTCTGTCCAAAGTTTATGGTCCCAAAGATCCCGCAGTTCCGGCGTACGTCGGACTTTCTCCCAAAACAGGCCACGTCCCTTGGGGTGATAACGGACAGCCAGGATTCCTCGGTGTGGCGCACGCGCCATTCTCTCCGCATGGGGATGGGGCAGCTGACCTCGTTCTGAACGGAATCTCGAACGACCGCCTCGCGAGTCGACAGCAGGTTCTCAAATCGTTTGATCGCTTCCGAAGGCAAGTTGATCAGAACGGAATGATGGAAGGTCTCGACGCGTTCAACCAACAGGCTTTCGGGATCTTGACATCAAGCAAGCTCGCAGACGCTCTCGATCTGGAGCAAGAACCGGAGTCAGTCCGGGAGCGCTATGGATACGGAGAAGACAAACTTCAGTTTGACGGAAGCACTCGATTGCTGACGAACTTCTTGAAAGCCAGACGACTGATCGAAGCAGGAGTTCGCTGTGTTTCGCTGTCATTCAGTCGCTGGGACTGGCACGGCGGTAACTTCACCCGAGCAAGACAAGACATGCCCATGCTTGATCAGGCGGTCAGCGCTCTGATCGAAGATCTCGACGGACGCGGAATGCTGGACGACATTTCCGTTGTCGTCTGGGGGGAATTCGGACGAACACCGAAGATCAACCCGCAGGGTGGCCGCGACCACTGGCCGCGTGTCTCTTGTGCAATGCTGGCCGGCGGAGGCATGAAACATGGGCAGGTGATTGGAGAAACGAATCGTCTCGGCGAAGAGCCTTCAGAACGACCAGTCCACTTCCAGGAAGTCTTCGCGACACTCTACAGATCACTTGGAATCGACGTCGACCAACTGACACTCGACGACTTCCAGGGACGTCCGAGGTTTCTGATCGACCAGAACAACTATCGCCCGATGCCTGAGTTGATCAGCTAAAATCTCAGTCTCTGTTTCGAGCTGTTATCGAACTCGTCCGTTTTCTCGGGCGAACGATGAGAGAGCATGCTGCCGAAAATCGTGCAGCCCAATTTTCGTGAGAATTCAGCTTAGGGAACGGTGTCGATCAGATCGTCGATCAGCCGGAGCAACAATTCCGTCGTGACTTGGATAGAGACCTGATCACGTCCCGGTTGACCTTTGACTGATTTGAATCTCTTGAGAGTGAACGTTCCCGCTCCGACCGTCGACAACATGATCTCGAAGAATTCGGTTCCCGTCGGGAGTTGAGAAGGGGGAGTTGATCGGATTAAGACTTGTCCCGCTGCTGGATCGAACTCGAGCGGTCCGATGTTCTCCATCAGGTAAGTAATTCTACTGCTGAGGTCGCTGGCCCATTGCTTCAAGACATCGAAGGCGGCCGACTGAAGTTGAGGGACGAACAAGGTCAACTCGGAGAATTCGACACTCATCGAATCGATGGCTGAAACGTCGACGGTGAGAACGAGCCCCGTGGAATCCGTCGCACGGACCTGCTTCGGAAGGGTTGCGCCAGCTTGTCGAAGATTGTTCAACTCTCTCTCGACATCATCACGTACTGCCATCGTGAATTGATCCCTTTTCTTTTGATCTCTGCAAGCAAGCGATTCGCAGTCACTCACTTACATGGTCTTCGTTGTCTCCACGAGAGCAAATTGCTCTTTCCTGTGGACTCGCTTGCGTTTTCTCACTCATTCGAAAGCTGAATTTGCTCCTGTGAGTCGGTGCAAACCAAAACTAAAAACGTTCCAGTGCAAACTTCGGATGCAGGATAACTTCACCGTCCCTCGCGGACAGCGTCTTGATCAATATGCTACCAAAGCCCGTCGAGGAATCACTCCGGCAAGAGCGAAACATTCAGAATTCACAGTCAGTGCTGTCAGTTTGCCTTGGATGACTTGCTTGAGTTCACGGCACAGGAAGTGCTTCTACACGATGAAACCGCTGAAATCAGCGTTCAACTTGCTTCACAGCTTTGGCGTTGGTCGATCAGCGAACAATTCATTCAACCAGAAAGCAACGATGGAGAATTCAAGATGAAACTCGATTCCCTGATGAAGCTATATGTTCATGAACTCAAAGATCTCTTCAGTGCTGAAAATCAGCTTGTCGATGCTCTGCCGAAGATGGTCAAGGCAGCGAATGATGAAGATCTGAAAACAGCGTTCAAGGAACATCTCACCGAGACGGAAAAGCAAATTCAGCGGTTAGAGAAAATCTTCGCACAACTCGAATTTGAACCGGGTGGACATAAGTGTGCAGGGATGGAAGGCCTGATCACCGAAGGGGAACATCTCATGAAGAGTGAGATCTCTCCGAATGTTCTTGATGCAGCCCTCATCGCTGCTGCTCAACGGGTCGAACATTACGAAATGGCAGGCTACGGCACCGCACGCACGTACGCAGAAAAGCTCGGCCGCCACGAAGATGCTGACCTGTTGCAGGAGACCTTGAACGAAGAGGGGCATGCCGACCAGCTTCTGAGTCGGCTCGCCGAGCGAAGGATCAATTTCCTCGCGATGAACAAATGATCCTGAGACGCAATTCACTGCAGTCTGAGTCAAACTCCTGTGGATTGTTCTCACGTTCTACATGTCCGAATGAGCAAGCGGAAGAATTAGCAGGAACAAAAAAACGCTCCCGACATCAGTCGGGAGCGTTTGCATTGATTGGGAACTTTGATGATTAGCTGCGTTTTTCTTTGAGAGTCTGCAGGTAATCAACCAGGTCCACAAGTTCTTCGACAGTCATCAGCTTCTGAAGGTCTCCAGGCATTAGAGAAATGTCCTGCTTCTTCTTCGCTTCAATCGAGATGACAGGGATCGACCGAATGATTCCCTTTTCGTCTTTCAACTTCAGTTCTGTATCGGATTCACTGACCAGCAACCCGGAATAAACCTGGCCTTCAAGCGTGAGGACCATCCAGTTCTCATAGTTGTGGCTGATGCCGGCTGAGGGATACAAGATGGACTCGAACATCGCCGGGCGGCTGAGTTTCTTGCCGATTTCCGAGAGGTCCGGGCCGACTTCCTGTCCGATGCCGTTTACTTGATGACACTTGTTACAAGTGCCGGTGGTGTGGAACACGACACGTCCGTTGGCGAGATCTCCACTCATCTCGACGAGTTCGCTCATCGATGGCAGCGGGGTTGTGTCTTTGCCTGGAGGAGGTGGAAACACATCCGCTGCCGGTTCGCGGATCGATCGCCACTGTGCGGAGTTCAAAGTCGCTGCCAGAACGTCTTTGATCTGAGGCGAGAACTCTCCGCTTTTCGCGATCTCGAGAAGTTCCTTAGCACCGGGAAGCGATGCACCGAGTGCTTTGACTGCGCCACGGCGAGCAAACAACGGTTTTGAGTCGTCGCGAAGAATCGCGAGCAGCGGCCCATTGCTTCGGCCGTCGGCAGTTGTTTCCAAAGCAGAGAGCGTCTTGTCAACGACCTCACGGTCATCACTCGTCAATGCCTGCGAAATCAGTTTGAACTGCTTGTGATTGTAGAGTGCCTGAATCGCTTCGACTGCCAATTGGCTCACCGGTTCGTTTTGAGCCAACATGAGCAGGTCCGCGAATCGATCTTCCACCCCGAACTTGTCGACGAGTTTCACGAACTGAGTTGTGCCGTGATTGGCATCGAGTGACTGGCGAAGTGCTTCGGCGTATTTCGGGTTTGAACCGATATCAAAACCTTGCATCCGGTTCAGTGCCTCCGCCCGAATCAAGGCAGACTGGGATGGATCAAGTCCGTCCAACTCATCGAAAGCCAGTGAGAGAAGCACAGGTTTTCGGGAGTCGGTATCCTGAAAATCCATCGCCCGGAAATAACGAGTGATGTTGGCGGTTGAAGATTCCGAATCACGAATGAGCTTCGCCAATAGTTCGGGAGTATGCGTTCCACGCGACCGCCAGATGATTTCGCGACCGGCTGCGGAACTGAGATCACCTCCCTGTTCGACGAATGCGTCAAGACATTCATCCCACTGCCCGTCAGCGGCAATTCCGAGGGCTTCGAGATACCAACGATCTTTGCCGTCGTAACGTTTGGCGAGGCGTCCCCACAACTCGACTTCGTGTGGAACGTCGATTTCTCGGATCGTGATCAACAGTTCGCGAGCGAGAGCCTCGTCCATGTTGTCGAGTGAAACCTTCCCTGCGTACTTCTCTTGCGGGATCACGTCGAGAATTTGACGGGCGAGTCGGATCGCAGTGATTTGGAGGTCGACATCTTCGTTGTGCATTCCAGCGAGAACGTATTCCAACCGTTGATCAGCAGGGATTTCTAATTTGCCGATCGCCCACAAAGCTCGTGCGCGCAGGTATGGCTTGTCTGAGTTCCAGAGTTTTCGAAGCTCAGGAAGTGCATCCTCTCCCATACCCATCAATGCTGTGAAGCCGAGGTATCGACGAGACATGTTCGGGCTGCTGAGGGCAGCGACTGCTCCTGCTGGAGTTGAAACGTCGAGCGAACTGACGGTGTATTTGTCTTCGAGTCCTTCGCCTTTCGGAACGACACGAAACAATCGGCCTCGCTCGATATCCTGCATGCGATGGCCTCCAACGCCCGGATCGTACCAGTCGGCGACAATCAGTGATCCATCCGGAGCAACGCAGACATCGGACGGACGAAACCATTTGTTGGCCGTTCCGTCGAGGATGTCGACGACTTCAGCGGTGTAACCGGCGCCTGATCTCTTTGCGATATATGCCCGACAGATATTCGGTCCCGCATCGCAGTGGATTGGCTGACCATGGAACGCTTCCGGCAGCAGGTCTCCCTCATACAGGCAGATGCCGGTCGGAGCACCCTGACCGGTTTGCAGCAAGTTGGGAATGACGCCGGGGTCGTTGAGGTGCCAGTGCCGTAGCGGAATTTCGTCGCTCCAGCCGGTTCGGTACTCCCTCCAACCTGCTCCGGTCATTTCATCTTTGTAGCCATAGTTTCCGTACGGCATCACGTAGTTGATTCGCACTCCACGATTTCCGTCATCGTCGTTGTCCGACTGCCACATCGTTCCGAACGAGTCGACACAGACTTCCCAGTTGTTGCGAAAGTTCCAACCGAGTGTCTCCATCTCAGATCCATCAAGGTTGCAGCGGAAGACCATTCCTTCCTGATACGGATTCCGAGAGTTGTTGATGACGTTGCCAGCTTGATCGACGATCGGTTCTCCGTTTTTGTCGTGAATCTGTTTGCCTTCGTTTCCGAAGTTGAAGTAAAGCTTCCCGTCAGGACCGAAATGAAAAGCATGGATTCCGTGATCGTGCTGCGCCCCGCCGATCCGACTGAAGAGAACTTCCTTGCGATCTGCTTTGAGATCTCCGTCTTCGTCAATCAGGAAGAATACGGAGTCGTTGGCTGAGACGAGTGCTCTCAATCCGACACCATCGGGTGTCGGGAGGATGAGGATTCCGTGAGCGGAATCAACGTCGTGCCCTTCGAAGAAAACGCTGTACTGATCCGCTTTCCCGTCAGAGTTAGTGTCTTCAAGGACGAGGATTCGGTCTCCCTGTTTCCGATCTCCGATCACATCGGCATTTCGAAAAGCACGATAGTTGACCGCTTCGCACACCCAGACACGTCCGAGGTGATCGACATCGATGGAAGCCGGATTGGTCATCATCGGTTCCGAGGCGAAGAGGGTCGCCGCGAGGTCATCATGGACTTTTAGTTGTTCAACAGCCTGATCGGATTCGTGACTCTCAGTGAGAGCAGCTCCTTCACTGGAGGTCACCTTGGCCAGAAATTCCTGCGACGGTCGAGCGTCTGTAAAGACGAAGAACTGCACACTGGTCGCGTTTCCGTCCCCTTGTTCGGTTCCGCCGTTGTCGAGTCCAGCCCGGACAGTGAACTTCTTGAACGAGTGACCTTCAGGAAGGTCATACTCGATGATCGAGTTGGCGTGAGTCCCAATTCCGTCGGTCACTCGCTTGCCGTTGATTTTCAGTTCTCCGCCACCAGCGTTTTGGCCGACGCGAACCTGACCCCAGTCAGATGTCGCAGACTTCCATTTGATGTCCGTGAGTTTCTTGGATGTGCCATCTCCGACGAGTTTTGGCTCAGCCCAGTCTGCCCAATCGCACGAGAAATTGTTCCCCCCATCAGTCACGACGAGGAAAAGTTTCGAAGCACCAGAAATGTCTGCTTCCAGAGATTCAGCATGGCCGGGAGTTTGCGATGTCAAGATCTTTGAAGCTGCAGCGGGTTGATCGCTAACTTTCGCTGAAGGTTCTTTTTGATTCGCAGCGACCGGTTGACGGTTCTTGCGTGGCTTGGCTTTTGTGTTTCTGTCATCAGGCTTGGGGTAATCCTGGTTGGCTTCGAGTTCTTCTTGGGTTGGCGTGGGGGAGTTGATGCCTTCGGCAGGGACCTCGGCATTGGCTGTCCAAAGGATGGCGTTCAAGACAATCTTGCGGAAATTGTCATCCTGCCAGTTCTTGTGGAAGTGTCCACCGGTAAAGCCAAAGCCTCGTCCCTTGCCATCTTCCCGCTCGTAAGCCCATGCGACGTGTTGAGGTTCTTTGCGTTCCAGAACTGCTTCACGAACGTATGGGTTGCCGGAGTGATGTCCGTCAGGTCGATTCAGTGATTCACGTGGCGGCAAGTCTGAAAGGATTGGTGTGACGCCCGCCATGTCAGGCTGAAATCGCATGTGGTAGTACCACTCGTCGTTGATTTCGAACGGTTCAACACCATTGGCAATGGGATGGTCGGGGAACTCGTCGAATTTGCCGTCCCAATGCGGATTGACGGACCAGTCGACCTCAAAGTATCCACCAATCCAGTCGAGAAAGTGCTCACCCGGATCTCCTGTGACTGTTTCGACAGCGTAGTGCAAGCAGACGAGACCGACTCCGCGTTCTTGGACGAGACGGTCGAAGTCTTCGAGTCGATCGTTCAGGTAATGACGTCCGCCGCCATCGCAATAGGAGACAACAGTATCAGCGTTGTCGAAGGCAGTTGGATCTTTCGGCCATCCGTTCGTGTAGACGGCAGAGACAACATTCGCATTCGACTCGGTCAGCTTCTTCGCGAGCAGTTTGCAACCAGCGTTGTGCTCGTGCGAGAAGTAACCATGGCTCGGAGTCCCAGCGACGAAGACAACTTTCTTGAACCCAACCTGAAGCGGCAATCGCTTCAGTTGGATGTCTTTGAATTCAATCTTCATCGGTGGTCCACTGTGCAGCTGCAAAGCCAGCACTCCGGATCGATCGAGGCCATTGGGGTCGTTGTCTGTGACGTCAGCTGTGACATGACCATTGATCTTGAGGATCAATCGATTTCCTTGAGCAGTGATCGAGTACTCATTCCAATCTTCGAGATCAATCTTTTCGAAAAGCTCAGCCGGGTCAGCGACTTGTTCCGTAACGACTTTCCCTTCTTCGGTGATTGTCGATTTGTGTCCCCGTTTAGCGAGGGGGCCGCGTTTGGTCGCTTCGTCATAGAGAGAGCCGATCCACTCACCAGCCCGGTCGATGTCGGCCTGATATCCAACGACATGACCGTCATCCCGAAGCGATCCTCGGAATTGAATTCCGCTGTTCGCCTTTTCAGTGCCGGAAATTCGAAACTTCAAGCGAAGTTCGAAGTCATCAACTTCGCCCTGATCCCAGACGAGAAAAGTGTTGTGATTGAGCGGCTTATCGGAGGTTGATTCGCCGACGATGGCCCCGTCGACGACCTTCCACCAGCCATCCTCACCTTTCCAACCGTCCAACGTCTTTCCATCGAAGATCGGACGAAAACCGTCATCTGCACTACTTGCTCTGTCCGTCCAACAGAATGCAAACGAACACACCAGCAGACTTAACGTCATCAACTGCTTCATCGACAACCTCACACTGTCATTTCTTTGATCGAACTCACGGCGCAGTCACCGCTTCGAAATATGTTCAAGAATTGATTCGTTTCGAGATTGTAGAGAACGACATTGGTTGGCGCCTACCAGACAGAAGATTGAGTTTCTGCCGGCAACCAAACACTCTCAGTGGACTTGAAGAATTGCGTCGCTGCCACTGTTCGAAGAATTCGCAGCGTTTCGAAGTGCCATCGCTGCTGCGTAGAACACATTTCGATTCTCGCCAGAAAATGGAAGAAGCCGCGCGAAACAACTCCATCTCGCGCGACTTCCAGTACAGAGCACCATCTCTGTGTTTCGTTTCTCACCTTGTCGTCGTGGTGGCTGAACAGACGACGAAACGGTGAGTGGTGAAAAGAGATCCGTGCTTAGCTCTTTTTCAGTGCGTCACGAATTGCGGAGACAACTTCCGCGTCGTCTGGCTGAGTTGACGTTCCGAATCGGGCAATCACTACGCCATCTCGATTGATCAGGAATTTTTCGAAGTTCCAACCAATTGGACCGGCGCCTTTCGGTTTTGTGTCCGACTTCACAAGTTTTTTGTAGATCGGAGAAGCTGATTCCCCATTGACCTCGATCTTCTCCATCAATGGAAAAGTCACGCTGTATTTTGAGGTACAAAACTCGCGAATCTGGGCAGCGCTTCCCGGCTCCTGACTGCCGAACTGGTTGCAGGGAAATCCGATCACGACCAACCCGTCATCTTTGAATGTCTCATACAGATCCTGCAGTGCTTCGTATTGTGGAGTCGCACCGCACTTGCTGGCCACGTTGACGACCATGACCACTTTGCCGTCGTATGTCGACAGGTCGACAGTTTCACCGTCCAGTGATTTCATTTTCCCTTGAAGCACATTTGCCTCCTCAGCGACACCCGGAGTTGCCAGCACAAAAACGAACGTAGAAAGAACCGCAGCAGTGAGTAGCTGTTTCATATCGATCTCGCTTATCTCGATTCCGAAGAAGATTGAAGCTGCTCGCGAGGGCAGCTTGTTTCTGAGTCAATTCTAGACGTCTCTGTTCGGTGTCAACAACCATCTCGGAAAGCATCATCGCTGCCGGTTGTTCAAGATCGACGGGCTCTGAATGCAATCTGAGCCATCGACTCACATGGTCTTCATACTTCGTCGTCCTCGAATAGCGGTGAACGACGGAATTGATGCTGACACGAATAGCCGGCTTTAGGGAGCGTCACGGGTTTGAAGAAAGAGCGCTTTCTTTTCGCCGGGGAGTGTGAAGTCGAAGCCGCAGTTCAGGAAGAACTGATCGGTGGAGGTAATCGCCATGACCTCAAAGACGTTGCGTTCTCTCGCGAGATCGATGCATGCGTTGATGAGTCTCTTCCCGATTCCTTGACCCTGCATGATCGGCCGAACACACAATGACCGGACTTCTGCGAGCTTCTTTGAGTAGATCTCCAGGGTAACAAACCCCACGATCTGGTCATTCACTTCGGCGACGAACCCAGTCGGGATCAGCTGTTCCATTTCGTCGATGGTTCTCGGCAGAATGCGCTCAGCCGCTACGAAATCGGCGAGAAAGAGATCGATCCGTTCAATGTCTTCAGGTTGGGCGCGACGAACGACCAGGTTGTGTTCACATGCAGTCTGCTGGGAGTTCGTGTCGTCAGATGTCACTGAATTGAACTTCTACTCGCTGAAGAAAAAGAAATCGGTCGACCACTGGTATGAGTCGGTTTTTAAGCCGGAAAGGATACTGCAATCGCCCAGATGGTTCGCGCAAATTCTAAAGAAACGAAAGTGCGACTTCTACGCTGTCAGCGTTTGGCCCACAGAATGTTCTCCGTAATTCTGGATCGATGGCCATTCTCGGGCTGTTCTAAAACTTGTCTGTGCAAATGCCCGACGCTCATTTGCAAATTGAACGCCGGGCATGCACGTGTGAGTTGATCAGTCTAAAGCGACGAATCTCTACAATTCTTCGTTGTCGTCCAGTTCCGAGAGATCGCTGATGTCGTCATCGAGTTCGTTCTCGAAATCAGCTTCTTCGATCGGACGATTTGATTGACGTCGAAAGACTGCGACAACGTCGTCAATCGGAACCACAAACAGCACGTTGTTCGGTTCCAGATCGACGGGAATGGCATTCTTCGGATGGAACAGAACCTTGTCGTATTTCGCAACCGGAAAGTCTTCGTCGTTCTCGACTTCCGTGCTGATTTCGACAACACGTCCGGTGATTGTGGGAATCTCAGCCTGATCGGGCAGAACAATTCCGCCCCGCGTCTGGTGGCGGCTTTCGTCTTTTCGAATCAGAATTCTGGGACCAAGCGGTTCGACAAATTCATCCATTTTCATTCCCCATCACGAAGGGGCAACAAGTAAACAACCTTTCAGATAGCTAAGTATACGCAGTTGTTCCCGCGTTGACGACTCCGAACTTTCGCCGATCAGTCAAACGAAAACGGGACTCAAGAATTCTCGCGCAATGCGAAGACAGACTTCGTCAGAGTGAGCTTTTCCGAGGATGGCTGAGAATTTACAGAATCGGTTCAGAAACGAGGTTGAAAGTCGCCCGGCTTCGAATTCACTGGGGTCAATTCCGGTAAGGACGAATTCAGCGGCGACGGAGCTCTGCCTCGGGCTGGTTCATAAGAGGGGACAGGGGTTGGAATCGGCATCAGGCCGTCGTTCGGGCTCGCAGCAGGCAGATCTCCGATCTGAACTCGATGAGCAGTGAAGTCAACAGTCAATTCGGTGGCTTGCATTTTCGAGTCTTGACTCTGGATGTTGGCATTCCGAAAGACGAATTTCCCATCCTTTAACGACGCAGAATCTGCGTGAATGGTGAACGTCGAATTTTTGAAGATGAGCTCGCCATCGATTTCAAGTTCGACGACTTGTTCGCCATCGTCATTCGACCGAACATCCGAACGGAAACTCTCGCAACGGATCATCGCAGCCCCATCTACAATCTTTTCGACGGGTTTCTGCACCATTTCGATCACGTGTCGTTTGACGGTCCGAGCAACTCCTCCCTCCATATACGTCTCTTCCACCGAGCGTTTGCGAGGAGAGGAGACCATTTCGGACTTTACAGTTTCGCGGGGAGAGAGTCCGGCAGGAGCATTGAGAATGATACAGATCGGCAGCTGAGATTGTTCGGTTGAGTCTTCACTTGGACTCGGTTCGGGAGTCGTTGTGGCTGGAAGTGAGTCGTCCGCTGGTTTGTTCTGCGGCAGCGGGTCGAATTGCAACGATGGGGCATCGAAGTTTGGTTCTGGGACAGCCTGAGAGAATTCGGAAGCATCTTCGGAATTCGGTTCAAACAGGTCCCCAGAGAAGACCTGCCCGATCAGCCGTTCCTGCGGTGGCTCGACATCGCTCAATTGTCTGAATACGGCATCTTGATCACTCTCGGAGTCGGCAGTCTCCGGAATCGGTTGAACTTCAGAATGGTTGTCCATCCGTGCCACAGCGAAAGAGGCACATCCGAGGAGCAGCAAAACCAGTGTCGTTCGAAGCATCGTGAACCCCCGTGAGAATAATCCTGACTTCTCATCCAACGTGATTCTGCATCTGCCCGATGAGACCGTCAAGGTCAGTCCCGATTCGATCGCGCAGCGACCTGGAGTTACGAGAGCGAAATGTCGAGTTGTTAGGTCACTTTGCCAGTCGGAGCGTCGCCAAGACCGGGAGATGATCGCTGCTGATGTTGTTGCAATTTGAGAAGCTTGTCACGGAGAATTCCGGGCTAACCAGAATGTGATCGATCGGCAGCCGGACGAATGGATTCCCCGCGGGCCAGGTCCCGGAGATCTCAAAGCCGATTCGTGAATCTCGCAATTTTCCGGTGCGACAGACGTCTCGAAAGTATGGCGACCAGGGAGTGCAATTCATGTCGCCGAGAACGATCATCGGATGGGGCGATTCTTCCGCAATTTGAGCGATCGCAACGAGGTCTTCGTTCCGCGACATTGCTCCTTCCGTACGGGTTGGAGGCAACACATGAAAGCCAAGAATTTCGATACGCTCACTATCCAGTTGTACTTGTCCGCGAAACATCGGCAGTGATGCTCGGCCAATCTGTTGAAAGCCAGACTCGATGAACGGAATGCGACTGAAAACTGCCATTCCGAAGTTGTCTTCACGTGGCGAATGCAACGAATGCGGGTAGTCGGCGTTTAGTTGCTGAAGAGCTCGGCTCCATCGGTCGTTGACCTCGAGAATGAGCACGATGTCAGGCTGGTGCTTGCGAATAACTTCGATCAATCGGTCGTGATTTCGGTTACGAGTAAAGACATTGACACTCATGACTCTCAGTTTATTGGACGTGAGATCAGACTCATCGACTTGGACAGAAGTCTCGTCAACCTGACGGTGAGGAATGAGATACTCACCGAACCATGTCACGTTCCAGATCAACGCAACAACTGGAATGATCGCAATTTTGAAGCGACCGATCAGGAGCAGGATTGCGGCGACGGCCAATTGGATCGCTGCAATCTGAATTCGAAAATGAGTCAACAAATCCAGCGGCCAAAACCACCGGGCCATCAGTGACAAGACCGTGGGGATGACAACTGCAACAGCGACCAATGCCGAGATTACGGTCAGCCAATTGACAGTCTTCAATTTCTCCACGGTCAACCATGCAGAAATAGTCCGCGCGGATTGCTGCTGAGGATCACGTTCGGGCATGTTCAATCTCAAGGAACGAACGGCGTTTGGTTCACCGTTCCTCCGGGGAAGTTAAAGGTCGACACACCTGTGATCGTGGAAAACTGCACGCCGACACCGATTCGAACATACCTCCGATCTGCAGAAATGACGGCTCCGGTCTGTAAAGCTGCGCCATCGAGATAGGTTTGAACAACAGGTGCAAATCCGATCGCTCCGGCCCGTCGAACAGATGGATCTCTCGCGACATTGAAGTCTTCGACAGCGTTCATGCGTGCATCTGTCATGGGCAGCCGTCTCGGTCGACCAACCTGTCGGGGAATATTCCGTTGAGGCATTTGTCCGGTTCGAGAATCCAGGAGCAAGGAGAGTTTTCGAGGTTGTTTTCGACGTCCAGCATCGAGATCGATATCGAGACTCGCGACATCGCCATCGAGGTTCAACGTCTTTCGCTCGACTGATTGCTGAGGCGAATTCGCATGTCGGGTGATCGTGACAACTGCCCGATTTCCCACGACACGACCGAGTGTGTTCTTCACCTGAATCCGGTATCGACCAGCGACTCCAATCGGACAGATGTACTCTTCGAAGGAGCGGTCCGGACCAATCCCGTCGTTCAAATGAATTCCTCCTGCATAGGTCAGGGGCGTCTCGAAAGAACAGATCGAACCGGGTGGCTCTTCGACAATCAAGTCGAGATCAGCGTCCCCGCTCCAGTCGAGCCGGATTTGAAGATCCTGAACTTTGGCTTGTTGCAGGGCTTCGGTGAGGCGGGCGAGGGTTTCCGAATCTCCGCTGCGTCGAAGGTTGCGCATTCGATTCAAGATGGCATCTTCAGCAAGCTGATGTTTTTCCTGAAAGTTGCTGGACCAGTAGTGCGTCAGGATACCTGTCGCTGCCCATTCAACGTCTTCGTCTGTTCCAACTTCCTCTGCCAGACTGAGTCCCAGCACATACGGTTCATGACGCTCGGGAGCTATTCTGGATGATTGACGATAGAGCTTCAGAGCTGCCTGCTTCCGATCGAACTTGTTCAAGTAGGCTGCTGAGTACATCAAGTTCTCAAAGTTGACCGCCCCGAAATCTGAGAGCGACATCACCACGCGCTCCACGTCTTCTTTCGGATAGTTCTTGATCTCCATGGAGAGAGCAAGAACCTCGTACATCCACGGTTGCGATTGCCCATTGATCAAGGCTGCCTTCAGGCACGCAATGACTTGATCATGCTGTTTTTGACGATGCATGCGCATGACCCATTGCCGCACTCGCAATGGCTGCGGTCGGTATTCCGAGAAGAATTTCACCCAGCTCTTGAGTGCATCGGACTCACTGAACTTGGGCATTTCCACATCGTCATATTTGAAGACTGACGATGAGTCCTTTGCTCCTGTAGGGGGAACAAGAAAAAGCGGAGCAGCTTCGGCCGTGTTAGGGGCCGCAGGCTGCTCCGCTGGAGCTTCAACTGGTTGAAATAGGGGGGCTGGGTCCCCGGAGACTACTTCAGAATCGGTTTTTTTTTCCCTGGAACAGGTTCCGCTGGCAGACTGAAGAATCCACCACCGCCACCACCGAGGCCACCGCCACCGCCACCGAATCCGCCACCACCGCCGCCGAGGCCACCGCCACCGCCGAGTCCGCCGCCGCCTCCACCGAGACCACCGCCGAGTCCGCCACCGCCACCTGTCAGAGGCAGAGGAATTGGCATGACGAGGTCACCGACCGAGTACACGCGAGTCTGCTGGGTTTCGTCTGCTTTGAAGGCAGTCGTGATCTTCATGACTTCATCTTCGATGACGTAAGTCAGTTCGAGTTTTTCGAGCAGAAGCTTCAGTGCTGATCGCAGAGTAATCCCTGAGATCACGAGTGACACTTCGTCTTCCGTTGAAATTCCCTCGTTGCTCAACTCGACTTCGTCGAAGATGATCGGAATTCCGTGCTGAAGTCGGATGTAGTCGATCACGTCGCTCAGCGGGTTACCTGGGAATTCAAAGCTTGTGACAGCTTCGAGGGCGTCGTAGATCTTCTGTTCGTTCGGGCTGTTGTGACGTAGGTCAACAGACTTCCACTTGTCTCGCATTTCTGTGAGTGCCCACCAAACTTCTGCTGGTGGATAACGAATTGGTGGTTCGTCTGGGAACGGAACACTCGACTTTTCAACTTCGTAAAGTGTTGCGAGGAATCGGTCCGAGCGAAGAGCACGCAAGCGAGCAACTTTGTCGAGCTGACCAGCAGCTTCTGAGACGAACACGACAGCCACGCCGAGTGAGCTGCCTGGGTAAGCACTCAGGACTTCACGTCCGACTGCTTCAGCTTGTTCGAATGCGTCCGGATCTCCGTGGTATCCTTCGAGAATCAAAGCACGCACACGGTCAACCATCTGTTCCAGCTGGCGATCACGTTCTGCGGCGAACTCGATCAGTCGTCGCTGTGCTTCCAGTTCGGACTCACGACGATTTCGTTCTGAGATCTCGAGGATGATGCGTTCACGCTGAGCGATTGTGTTCTGAAGTTCGTCAGCAACAAGGCGAAGAAGTTGGTTGCGAACTTCAGCGTCCACGTTCAGTTCTGATTTAATCGCTCCACGAGCCTGATTGAGAATGCTTTCTGCAACGTCAGGATCTTCGTTGAGGATGGAACGAGCTTGTTCAACCTGCAATTCCACTTCCCGGCGAAGTCGCTGAGTTGCAGCATCTCGCAGTTGCTCGAACTGAGTGATCGAGTCTTCGCTGCGTGGTTGTGTTCGATCGTCGAGTGGATCAGATGATTCGGTGGCTGGAGCTGTTCCCAGTGTTGGGGCTGCACCAGAATCGTCGACTTGAACGGTCAGAGTGTTTTGCAGTTCGCCAGCACGTTGAATCAGTTCTCGAGCTGTCACGTTTCCAGGATCGACGTTCTGAATGTCGAAACCGATCTTCTCGGCAGCTTCGTAGTTTTGACCGTTGAGAGCTGCGATGCCTTCGGCTTCCATGCGAGCGATCTGGTTCTCGAATGACTCGTGAGCCAGGTTCACCATCCAGTCGCCAGCGAGGCCGAGTGTCAGGCCGTCGTCGTTCTGTCCGACTCGCCACAGTTCGCTGATGAAGGTGTTACCGTCGGTGCGATCAGTTGCGAGCGTCCATGACTCGTTTCCGAGTTGGAAGGACGTTGAAGCATTCAGGTCACCGTGCAGGAGATAAACTGTTTCGCGGTCTGATCGAACTGGAAGTGGACGAGATGGGATGAATTCAACATCCGATCCGGTCACTGTTGCGATCTGAGGGTATTCCACAACTTGTGTGGCAGCGTTGGCGAGCAACTGTCCGGCTTTTTCACCGGTCATTGATTTTGCATTGCCTTCATCTCGCATGATGAAGCCACCGGTCTCTTGACCGAGAATTCCGAGCAACTGCAAGTCGGTGTTCGATCCGACAGCGAACGCGTGAACCGGAATCTGTTGCGAAACGAGCTGCGATGTCAGAGCTTGAACTTCGCGGGGTTGCAGCAAGTGTGCGGCGCTCATGCCGTCCCCGATGAAGACAATCGATCCGGACTTGCTGTCATCAAGTGCCTCGATTGCTGCTTCGATCCCGGCTTCGAGGTTGGTCGCTCCAGCTGGGAAGCGAGATTCCAGAGCAGTCAAAGCTGCGCTGGCGACGGATGCTGGTTCGCCGAAGCCATTCACAACCGGTTGAGCGGTCACGTCGACAGCAATGACGGTGGCGCGATGGCCTTCGGGAAGATTGGTCAGGAAGTTCTCAAGAACTTCGAATCCCATCTCCCGATGTTCACCGACCTGGCTCGCTGATGTATCAATCAGGACGACATGGTCGACGTTCTTCCGGAGCGCGGCATCCGATGAACCTCGAACCGAAACGGTGGCATAATCCTCGCCATACGGCGAGTCATACGTTCTGACGATCGCTTCGTCCGCCGAGCAGATGCTCGCGGCGAAGAAGCTCGCCAATAGTGCTGAAGATTTCCAAGCGTTCATCATACTTTCGTTCTCCGGGAATGCGCCGCAACCGAATGGTGTTGGTTGAGAACCGTTGACATGCTGCACCAACTCCATAAACGGAGAGGAACTAAATTGTATAAGGAGTCTCGGAATGTTTTGAAAGAAATTCCCAACATTCTCCCCGAATCGCTTCCAAGTTTTCGTCTTACGGTGAAATCGATGGAATGATCGGAATAGCCGGATCCAAAACTTCAGAATGACGTTTCCGTCAATTTGATGCGATTCGCTCGAACGCGTTGCAAGCGAGACTTGGAATACATTCGAACGACTTCATCGTTGTAAGTGACACGTCCCTGATCATCGACACCAAGCAGCGCCTGAATTTCCGGCACAGCCTGGCCAGAATAGAGGCCTGCGAAGGTTTCTGGATCGACGCCGAGGCCTGATTCCAGATCTTCACGGGCGTTACCGCCGCCGGAGAGAATCAGATATGCGTTCGGGCCTTCCGTGATTGACTCATACAATCCGTCCGACCGGAGAGAGTCCATCGCCTCGATCAGGCTTCGGTTCGCTTCTCGAATTTTGTTTGCTGTGTCGTCAGGAACGCCAACTTGTCCCTCTTGAGCGGTGAGGCTTTTGACATCGAGATGAGCCTGTCCGCAACAATATCCGACAGCCAACAATGCGGCCGCCATCGAAACCCTTCGCAGCGTGGTCATTTTTGATTCCTTCTGAATCAATTGAGTCTTAGAGAGTAATCAACACGATGACAGCTTAACGCCCCAGATTCCCATAAGACAACATCCGCCATGTCTTTGCGAGGAATTTATGATTCGACGGGAAGTGGTCAATCCGGCTGAGCGGACCATCTTCGATCGTCGATTCAGAGGAATCGCACGGGGAACGAGGAGGAAGTCGATGCAAGGCTGAGCAGCTTCCTGAAGGAGGCGTCAGGCCGCACGACGTCGCTGAGGTTGTTGTTCCTTGTTCACCACTTCCAGCTTCTTCGAAGCGGAGAGGCTCTTTGCCTGTTGTCGATTTTGTGGATTCGAGTGGAAGCTGATCATGAGCGTTAGAGTCGCTCCCATGATCGCTCCCACACATCCAACGACAGCTGTCTGGTCGTCTGTAAGCTGTTGAATGAATTCCAGCACGGTCGCGTCTCCGTTGTCCAATGAACTGAATGGAACAACGTTCGGACCAAGTCGAAATCTAACTGGAAACGTTATCCCGTCTGTTCACTTTCGGGCGGTTGTGCCAGACGACTCGATGAAGAGTCGGCGAAACGCATTCCCCGCGAACAACAGACGTGGGCGAATCCACTCACGAAATCGATGACGACTGTGACGGTTGTGCGGTTCCTGCCGGATAGGGCATTTTTCGTCACAGACTTCGCGAATCCACGAGCGCAATCAGAACTCGAACTGCTTCAGACAGTCAAGCTGACAACAAAGAAGCTATTGAGCTGGCTAGTTGCATTCCGCTTCAAGTGGGCCAGCCAGTTCTGTGAGATAGAAGAGTCGACCGGGCTGAGTTGGCATATAGGTCGATGGAATCCACGGCGTGGGCTCATGGCGAAGCGTCATCCAAAGGCTTAATCCCTGCCATTGCATTCCACGCGCCAGTGTTCCGTCTGCTCCTCCAATAATATGGTCAGCATTCAGGAACAGTCCTGGACCGATGGTGTTGGCGAAAGCGGGAACCTTCGTTGTGCGGCTTTTGAAGCTTGTGATCGCATTCTGTTCGATCGTCAATGGATGCAGCTTGGCTCCAATTCGATGAGTCGCTGCCTTCCAATCGTCTTCAGAATCATACTCGCCTGCGAATTGCGGTTCCCAGAACGCGATGTGGCAGACTCTTCCGATTCCGAACACGACGGCGAGATCTCCGCCACCTGAGCGAATCTTTTCTATCTTCTCCGCATAAGTCGGCAGGTTCTCAGTCGTTGCAAAGTTCCGCTGGTTTTTCGGAACGGTTAAATCTCCGAGCGGTCCGTAGAACGCCTGTTCCATCGCGTATTGAAACGCTCCTGTTGAGGAACTGTCTAGCGTGTTGCCTTCAGCGTCGCTCCACTCATCCATGTTGAAGCCATGTACGTGATCGCAGTTCACTCCCCATTCTTTCAGGAAGAAGACAGCCCAGCGATACATTCCCATCGGCCCGACGGGAAGGATCATCGCGAGTTGTTTGCCAGCTTCCCTCGCTCGACGAATGGTCATCGCGATTTCGTGTCCCATGAAGGTGTCGAAATCGCTCAATGTTTCGCACGGAATCAATTCAAACTTTTCGTTCCACCACTCCTGACGATTGGAAATTGTGTTTGGATCATCATCAACGCAGCCGTCAATCCTCGCAAGATCCCAGCCAGCGGGGAAGAATCCTTGCATCATCGAACCATCAAGCGTTGTCAACAGGTCCATCGCAGTCCTCAATTCGTTTCGTCGTGATTGGCGGATGGGGCGAAGTCAAGCATCTCTTCGCATCGAACGTTGGGCGCGCGTCAAAAAGCACCATCCATTGTCATGTCTGTCTGACGTTAGCCCGTCGACAATTTTGCTTCAACTCAACTCGAAATCATTCTCCAAGTTGGTTCATCGTTGTCGTCGACGAACTCTGTCAGGATCTCCGAAGGGGGGAATCGATTCTTGTAGGCCATCGATGGGCATTCTTCGATCCAATAGCCCAGGTAGACGTATTCAACCCCAATATGCTTCGCCAAAGCGATTTCACAAAGCAGCGAAAACGTTCCTGGCGCAAGCGGCCGCCATTCGGGATCGTGGTAGAAATACGCGCTCGATAGCGAATTCGGAAGGACATCAATCAACCCGACTCCGACAAGTTGAGAACCGTCGAAGTACCGGAGCTCATGCAAGCAGTCAAAATGTCCAGAGAGAAACCCGGACGCGTATTCTTCAGCAGTCGAATTAGATTCCGCCCAGCCGCGACGATCCGTCATGTCTTCGTGCCAGCGATGGTAGAGGTCGAGGTGTTCTCGACTCACAGTTGGTGAAGCTCTTGCAACGGTGATATGCGAGTTCTTCCGCTTGACTCGACGTTGACTCTTGCTGGGTTGAAAGTCGGCGACCTTGATCCGAATCGGAACGCACTTCGTACAGTTTGAGCATGTGGGACGAAAGAAATTGATCCCGAAGCGTCGCCAACCTCTACTCAAAAGGAACTCGACCTGACTCCCACGAAGTTGCCGAAACAGTCTGTATTCAAGGCAGGCTGTTTCATTGCTTAAGTAAGAACAGGTTCTCGGCGTTTCCCGTGTTCGCAGCAATTCTTCTGGAAGCGGTGAAGTCATCATCCACTCTCGGTCTCAGCCCAACCCGTGCGTCTGCAATGACAAGATGAGAAGCTGTATTCAACCATTTCGAAATGTACGGCAACAGAGTCAAACAGTCGATCACTCACGACCGACTCAGTGACTCATCGATCCACGCAGTGTATGCGTCCCATTGATGATGACAAAGCATGCGCGAAACAAACTTCGATGATGCATTGCCGTTGGCTTCTGCCTGAGAGGAAGGAAGTTGTGACAAATCTTTCTGAATCAGATCGTGGGAGTTGTGCAATCAACATTTCTCTCCGACAATTCTGACCGTGACTTCACGGACATCAACATTGATGGGCAACCGGATGACCTACAAACTTAAAGAGTCGACTCCTGATCCGAAACGTCCCGATAAGACTGTGCGACCGCAAGGGAAAGCGGTTGCCGAAAAAACCTCGACAGAAGCCGCCGGTCGCTCGCTTGCTCGACTGACTTCACTGGATGCGTTTCGCGGTTTCATCATGATCATGCTGGCTGCCAATGGCTTCGGCATTTACGCACTCTCGCGAACCGAAGAACCGAGTCAGTTGTGGACGATCATCGATCACGAAACGCTCGAGAAGATTGCTTTTCATTTTGAGCATCCCCCGTGGCAGAGCAATTTCGTTCCGGGATCGATGGACGCAGGCGAAGGGAATGCCTGGGCGAAATGGAAAGTTTCATTCTGGGATCTGATTCAGCCCGCGTTCATGTTTATGGTCGGCATGGCGATGCCGTTCTCGTATTCTCGTCGATCTCGAGAGGGACAATCTCGCTGGAAGATGATTCTGCACGCGTTGATTCGAGCGATCGTGCTCGTGCTGCTGGGCGTGTTTCTGTATTCCCGAAATGAATCATCGACACATTGGATCTTTACGAACGTTCTGGCGCAGATTGGCCTCGGGTATTTCGTCTTGTTTCTCATCTTCCAGTTGTCGCGTCGTTGGCAATGGGCGTCATTGGCAGCCATTCTCATCGTGACGACATGCGTCATGCAGTTCGCTCCTCCAACCGGTCAGTACGTTCCGGAAATGGTCAACGCGAGCTATGAGCGGGGCGAAATCCTTGCTGCTCCGTACGAACGGTATTCGAAAAACTGGAACGCGTTCTCTGACTTTGATGTCTGGTTTCTGAATCAGTTTCCGCGACCCGAACAAGATGATCCCGATGAGGTTCCCTTCCGATTCAATAGCGGCGGATACACGACTCTGAACTTCTTACCATCGATCGTCACAATGTTGTTGGGCGCGATGATCGGCCAGTTTGTCATGACTGCCCCACGCAGCGCGAAAACATTCTGGATGCTCGTTGGGGCCGCGTTGCTTTGTACGTTCCTCGGTGTTATCGCCGGAGCGACCTGCTGTCCCATCATCAAGCGAATCTGGACTCCTGCCTGGGCACTGTTCAGCGGCGGCTACGTCATTGGGATGCTGGCGATTTTCTATCTCGTCTTTGACGTCTGGTCACTCAAACGGCTGGCATTTCCCCTCGTCGTGATTGGAATGAACTCGATTGCCGTTTACATGATCGGTCAGATGTTGAAGGGCTGGATCTACCGCGAAATTGTGACCCGTCATTTCGGATGGTTGATCGATTCAGGATTGGACCAGGTTGCTCGAATGACTGATTCCAGATTCACTGGCGCTGAACTGTTCAACATGTTCGAGCCCGTGATTCAGGCGACTTCCGTGGCGCTCGTGATTTGGCTGATTTGTTACTGGATGTTCCGTCAAAGAATTTTCATCCGAATTTGATTCGGTGAAACAACTTCTTTTTCGGAGCACCGCAGAACACTTCACTGAAATCAAACACCTGTGATGATACCACTCGATTTTTCAAAGAGACCCAGTTGCCCACCATGAAGAACCACAAGCAAATTGAAGTACGATTTCTGCACGTAAAGGAAGCTTTTCTGGCCTTGGCTGTGATCGTCTGTTTGACGGTCTCAAGCTCATTCGTTGCTGCTGAAGAAGTGATTCGGGTGGGGATCATTGGCCTCGACACATCACATGCTCCGGCGTTCACAAAAGTCATGAACGATGCGGACAACCCAGCTCATGTCCCGGGTTGTCGCGTTGTTGCTGCTTATCCCAAAGGCAGCCCGGATATCGAATCGAGCACGAAACGCGTTCCCCAATACACCCAACAGCTTCAGGAAATGGGAGTTGAGATCGTCGACTCAATCGATGAGTTGCTAACACGTGTTGATGCTGTGTTGTTGGAAACTAACGACGGTCGTCCGCATCTCGAACAGATTCGTCCCGTCCTCGCTGCGGGAAAACCGGTTTTCATCGACAAGCCAATCGCTGGTTCACTCTCGGATGCTGTCTCCATTTTCAAGGAAGCTCAGCAAGCAGGTGTCCCAATCTTCTCGTCTTCTTCTCTCCGGTATCTCAAGAACGGCCAGGAAGTCAGAAACGGATCGATCGGCGAAGTGACAGGTGCCGACACTTACAGCCCAGCGTCGCTGGAAGCAACGCATCCTGATCTATTCTGGTACGGGATTCACGGTGTCGAAGCTCTCTTCACCGTTATGGGAACCGGATGTGAAGAAGTCGTGCGAATGAAGTCGGACGATTTTGACGTTGTCGTCGGACAGTGGGACGATGGAAGAATTGGGACCTTTCGCGGAATTCGACGAGGCGAACGCGGGTACGGCGGGACAGCCTTCGGTACTAAAGGCACGCAGGTTCTGGGACCGTATCAGGGATATGGGCCCCTCGTTGTCGAGATTGTCGAGTTCTTCGAAACAGGCGTTCCGCCAGTCAGTGCTCGTGAAACCATCGAAATCTACGCATTCATGGAAGCTGCCGACGAAAGCATCCGCCAGAACGGCAAACCGGTTCGAATTGATGATGTGTTGCAGCTCGCGGGATGGAAGGACGAAGACTTTCCTGAAGAGTCCGCCGGAACCGGCGATTCCTCACTCGACAAGTGATGGTGTTTCCGTAAGAATCGGGACGTTGGCGGATTTACATCAATCCTCGTGTATTTGGAACGTCCCGGATTCTCGACATGTCTGAACAGGTTACTTCTGAACAGGTCACTCACACATCGGAAGATGTGGAATCTCCTTTTGGTCCAGAAGAGATTCGGCAGTTCGACGCAGACGACGCGGAAGCGGGTCGTGCGATCGGGAAAATGCTGACCCTGTTCTTCTTCTACACCGTTGTCGTGATGATCGTTTCTGCTGTGACAACATGGGTTTGGGTTTCGACGACAACTCCAGCGTTGAACTAATTCGTTCCGCTGTGTGTTCTTGCGGAATCGCAAATTCCGTTGAAGTCTGAGAATCGATGGTTCAACGAGTGTGGCACATCAGCCCACTTGTTTGACTATGTTCGCATCTTACCCGAGACTCTTCGTCGGTTGTCTTAACAGCATTCCTCGTTCCTATCTCTGCGCGATCGCGATTGGTCTGCGCTGACTCTTTTCCTGCCGTAGCGATCTGGGCGACTCGCCAATCAGTCTCTCAGTTTGCTGTTCCGACGCAGTGAAAACTATCGCCGCGTCGTGGTTGCTTCGATCCTGCGCCTTGAATTCTTGCTGCAATCGAATGCTGAACACAGCTTCAGTCGCTGAGCCACTGCTGGGCTTCAAGATGTGAGTTTAGGAGAGATAGGAGACTGAATCGTGTGGTTCTGATTGCGCCTTCCGTTTCCGGAATTGCGCGTTCCAGCGATTCGTTCGGTTTGACCTGTTCGCGGAATGGTGTCGATACAACCGAAGACTCCTTCCCCACTCGAAGGGGGCGGAGCGATCGGCGATCGAGGAATCAACGTGTTCCTCGCGAAGGACCGATTCGGCCGATACGGACAAGTTGTCGGGCAACAGGAGCGACATCGGATGTCGACACGATTCCAGGAAAAACCTCTTTCGAAGAGCGTGCAGGAACCGTTCAAAGTACGCGGGTTGACATTCGTGGCGGTCATGGCGTGCGCCTGCGGAGCGCTTTGTAATCTGTCGGCGTATGCGCAATCGCCTCACAGCGGAAAGCACATCGATTCCTCACAGATTCGCCAAGTGCAGGCAACCTACGATGCCCGCCGTGCACTCGATCCACGAATCCAGTCAATGCCCCGATCGGAACGCCGACTGGAAGTCATCGAAGGCCGAAGCCAGTTGGTTATTACTGAGCGGAGAATTCGACGCATCGCGTGGTCTGATCCACGCATCATCGACGTCGTCCAGTTCAGCGAGAATGAAATCTCGATCCTCGGATTGGAACTCGGCACGACCGATCTCTGGTTCTGGTTCGAAGAAGCTGATGGCGAAACCAGTTCGCAACCGCTCATGTATACAGTAACCACAATTCGTGATCCGAGTCTCGATGAGAATCGCCGCATTGAATTCGGACGAATCGAAAGAAAGCTGGCACTGCTTTATCCCAACAGCAAGGTCTATCTGATTCCCATGTCTCAGAAGATCATCGTCCGTGGTCAGGCCCGTGACTCGGGTGAAGCAGCGAAGATTCTGAACATCATTCGCGATGAAGTGATTCTTCAGGACGACGGATTTCTGGGTGTCCTCGGTCAGGCAAACGTCGGCACCGTGACAAACAACGGTCTGAATTCAGACGACCTCAACGATTATCTCTCTTCAGTCATTATTGACGAGCTCGAAGTCCCCGGAGACTTTCAGGTTTCCATTCGAGTTCGAATCGCGGAGCTGAGCCGATCGCAATTAAGGCGATTGGGAATCGACTGGCGAGTCATCTTCGACAACGGAGCCCAGCGCATCACGCAAACTCTGTCGAATGGGATTCCCACTCTGACTGGGATTTTCGAAGCGGGGGATATCTCCGTCATCGTTGATGCTCTGGCTTCCAACGGTTCAGCGCGTGTTCTAGAAGATGCACGACTCGTCACAATGAGCGGCGAGCCAGCAGCCTTTCTCTCCGGTGGAGAGTTCGCCGTTCCAACAGTCGTTGGGATTGGTGGAGCCCAGGGTCAGCAGACAAGTTTTCGTGGTTTCGGAACATCGATCATCGCGACGCCAACCATCATCGACAACGATTTGATCCGCATGCAGATCGTTCCCGAACTGAGCAAGATCAACGACAGCAACTCCGTCGGTGGAATTCCCGGATTGGATGTCCGTCGCGTTCAAACGCGAGTTGAATTGCGTGAAGGACAAACGATTGTGCTGGGCGGATTGTTTTCGCGAAGAGAACAAGCTGAGGTGTCACGAATTCCCTTGCTGGGCGAACTCCCGGTCCTCGGGAACTATCTGTTTAATGCCAAGCAGGCAACAGAAGACGAGAACGAAGTGCTCATCATCGTGACACCGGAAATCGTCAGGCCGATGGACCCGGATCAGGTTCCACCGTTGCCAGGTTGGTATGTGACTCATCCCAACGATCACGATCTGTACAAATACAACCGGATCGAAGGAAATCCTGACATGGGGAACTATGAGGTTCTCCCTTACGGGAACGGTCAAGGCTACGGGCAGGACGTGGGATACAACTTCTACCAACCAACGCCGCATTCTCCGTCGCAGCAGTACCGACCAGAACAAGCTCCGACGAATTCGGAACCTGTAGAAATTCCGGTTCCACCCACCAGTGGGCCGACCACTTTCCGCCCGATTGCACCCGGTCCGTCTGGGCACACCTTGCCAGGGATGGCGCCGATCTCGACGGGAGCCAACAGTCAGTATCGATCGAGCACGAATCGATAGCACATTGAAGACAACAGCGGCTTCGGTGCACTTGCATCGACCATGAAATTCACAACGGCCGAAGTTGGCCGAGAGAGTTATTGGAACGATCGATCTTCAAAAACTCATCGAGAATGGTTCTCGGCGGGCAGGGAGTTCGATCACGTTTCCAATTGATATGTGACAGATACGTTTCGACCGGGAACTCTCGATCAGAATTTGATCGGGACATTCCTTTACTTCTTCGACAAGGTCGCAGACATGAGCATTCATGCGCGCACATTCAAATCGTCATCCATCTGGTCGCTGGCAGCTATTGCTTGCGTGATTGCGTTCATCGGCTGCGCACACACGAAAGCGACCAAGAACTGTGACTCATTCGAGTGCAACGTCGCCGGTTGCGACGGAACGGCCTGCGGCGATTCAGCTTGTCACGGAGCGAATGCCAGCCTCGACGGAAATGGCGGTCTCTCCTGCCAGGGCAATTCCGGTCTCGCAGGGGAGTGTAACTCCGACGGAAAAGGCGGCCAACACAAGAAGTCGGTGAACAGCATCGCGAAGGATGCCTGTGGAGGGTGTTGCAATAAGCTGTGTGGTTGGTGCTATCGCAAGTCGAACGCTGTGCCGCAGACGCTTCCACTGGGGAGTACGGTTCGCGCGTTCGATCAGGTGATGGAAACGAACGCGGAAGCGACCGACTTTATCTTCCATCGAAACGACTTCGTGACACAGACAGCCCGACTGACTCCTGACGGCCGCGACAAGATTATCGAAGTGGCTGCACGGATGCCGAACACGCCCTTTCCGATCCTCGTCGAGCGCAGCGAGAACAATTCGAATCCGGAGCTGGATGCACTGCGTCGGGCTCTCATCGCGAGAATTCTCACGGATCTCGGCAACGAAGATGCTCAAATTCGAACTGTCGTGGCACCTTCCTACGGACCTGGGTATACCGGTCGAGAAGCGGAACGCACTTACTACCAGTCGATCAACAACGGCTACAACTTCGGCGGGAGCGGGTTCAACAACGGCGGGAACTTCGGAACCGGAATTGGTGGCGGCTTCGGAGGCGGATTCTAGGGGCTGAGGCCCGTGGTCGTGCATTAAGTGTGACGACTCCTGGAACGTGAGTGAGACTCATTCTTCATAGTGTTTTGAGCCCGATCCGATCCGACGTTCTTTGTTCTCCAACGCGAACGTAAGTCACAGCGAAACTTGCGTTCTCGAAGTGCTTCGAGGGAAGAACGGTCGGAGAATCGGAACATCTAATTGGGCATTGTCTTTCTCGATTATCAGCTGCATCGTGCACTTGGGCTGACCTATGCGTTTCGCGGAAACTTCTTGGACACGTGCGCGTTGGCGTTATCGGGGATCAGTCGGCTGGGTCGTAACTGTATGTTAACGTGTGGGTTGCAAAGTTCTTCTTGCGACACAGGATCGGGGCGTTCATCAGACAGCGGACTTACGGTGCTTCAAGAAATCGAAACAACTACTATTTTGAGAATGAGTCTCAGTTTCGTTTGACACTGAATCTCAGTCTCAGTTAGTCTCTAGGTGTGCTTGGTGGATCCAGCTTCGGCGAACAGTTGGGCCAGCACGAGCAATGAAGCCCCTTCGGTGATTCGCGCATTCTCAAAGTCCGAGAACAGCCGCGTGTCTTCCCAACATCGAAGGTGACAAAGAAACGCGTCGAATGGCGACCCGCTAGTTGGGTTCGCCGCCCAACAGCGGTTTGGTGCTGTTGGGGCTCCTGTTCGCCATTCGACGCTCCGTCTCCAGCTAAGGATCAGACCCGCGCACAGGCAAATCCGCTTCCTCGCATCTTTGCGGACCTCTCTCCGCGCAATTTCAACTCAATGAGCTGAGCTATTCAGCGTTCTAATTTATTGAAGACACCCGAAGAGGAAAACACAATGAAGACATGTTTTTCATTTGCCTTTGCTTTCGCGACTGTTGTCGCTTTGAACTGTGCTTCGTCTCAAGCCGCATTCGACGTGATCTCACTGCCAGGCACGACTCAACATGATGGCTGGAACGGTCTGACGGCCGCCAACAACCCAGGTTACGGTGGATTCCCAGGTGCAGGTCCTTGGCCGGGGCCAATTGGTTCCAACACCACAGAATCAGGCGATGCCGGCTTGATGAAGACCGCCAACGGAACAGGCGGAGGACCCTATCCCTCCGGCGGTTCCATCTATTTTGGCGGCTTCTCCGCCGACGTGAATAACAACGGAGGTTCATTGGCGGTCACCGACTCAACTCCAGTTGCGGGACTTCAGCACATCGTCTTCCAAATCGAAATCGGCGAAGCATACGGTTTCGATTTCTTCAACGACGCTCTCCCCACACTGAGTTACAACTTTGCTGGTGGGGGAGGAGCATCAGCAGTTGCAGCTGGTCTGTCAGAATTGGTTGATCAAGTTCAAAACGGAACCTTCTTTGATCCAGTGACTGGACAAGACGAGCCAGTTTACGTCAACAGTTACAAGCTGCAGTGGGACCTGAGCGGTGTTGTTGGAACAATCAGTGATTTCTCCATCGATTTCACTGGTGTTCAACACGCTCAGTTGTACGCTCTTCAACTTGATCAGTCCGACACAATCGGATCAAGCCCAAACCCAGTTCCAGAACCATCAAGTCTGGCCATTATGCTGGGATTGGCTGGAAGTGGTTATCCAGTGTTCCGACGAGCTCGTCGTAAAGTGGCTTGCTAATTCTGCTTTCAAGTTCATCAGTTCAAGGTGAAATCACCGCCGGAGTGCAGTGTAAATTGTACTCTGGCGGCTTTCTGCCAATGTATCCCGCTGAAAAAATCGGCTCGCCCATTTTCTCATATCTTTCCATCAATCAAACCGTCGTGATCTATGTGTCACTCCTGTTTTTAGTGGCATCTATCCAGCGATTAATTCGCGTCTTTATATTGTGTTGCTTGCAAATGTTCACTCGATGGAGTGGGTTTTGCAGTTTTGCGTTTCGCTGAATCGTTCAAGTTTCGTGGAGTCAATCTCAAATGGAATTTGAAACACTTATAGAATGCGAATCATGTCTGTCGACGTTGCCAATTACGATGATCCGTGAGACGGACACTCATAACAAGGAATTTCACGAAATGGAGTTAAGTCCCACAGGTCGAATGGTCTTCCGATTGAGAGGTTTTACTCTCATTGAGTTACTGGTTGTCATGGCAGTGGTCGGAACGCTTGTGGCTATGCTCCTTCCAGCGGTGCAGCAGGCACGTGAATCGGCTCGTCGAATGCAGTGCAAGAATAATTTAAAGCAAATTGGTCTGGCCATGCACAACTATGATGAGACATTCGAGCTTCTGCCGCCGACAGCATCTGGAATTTCACGGGCCGATACGGCATTCGTCGCGATCTTGCCTTTTCTTGAACAGGCCAATCTGTTTGCGAAGTTCGAAGAGGGCGGGGCATCGCGGACTGAAGCCCGCAAACAAACCGTTTCGGTCTATATCTGTCCATCGGATTCCATCCCTGGCGCATGTCAGTATTTGCCAGCGAGCAGCTACGCGCTTTCGACAGGTTCAATGTACTACCGTCGAAATGACAACAATGGGGCAATCGTCGATTATTTCAACTATGTTTATGGAGCACTCGGTCGACCGGTGGTTGTTAAACCAACGTCTATCGCTTCGGTTAACAATCGTGATGGGACGTCGAACACATTTCTCGTTGGCGAATTAGCGCACAAATTGACCAACTTTGCAGACACCGGTTCCGGGTCACAAGGGGCCTGGACGACTTGGCATACAAGTTATCCTCAAGCATTTTCCACTGGGTCAACTGCAGGTCAGTTTAATGTCAATACGCTGAGTGATCCTTACGATTTTAATTCGTGGGAGACATTCCGCAGCTATCACCCCGGTGGAGTGAATTTCGTTCTTTGCGACGGTTCAGTGAAATCCATCGCTACAGAAATCGACGCGGCGATCCTCGATCGGCTGGCCAATCGGAAAGATGGAGAAGTTGTCGGCGAATTCTAAAGCCAGGTTTTGTTGATACAAAGCTTTTGGACGAGAGATTTGCTCATCGTCATGCCGGATGCAGTGAAGAGCAACATTTCGTCAACTTCTTATCGAAGACTGCGCCTGCGAAGAAGTGAGGGATGCTCGAGAGGCCCGTTGCCTTCGCAGAGAAAAGATTCAAGAGGAAATAGCGGTTCCGAACGAACACGGAAATCGCACTCAGGAGCTAGCTCAAAGTAATGTTTTTGAAACGAACAGATTCAACTTGGATAACCCTTTTGGGGTTTCTCGCGATTGTTGGAATGGGTTGCAGTGAGCCGGAACCGGTTCCAGGCGTTTCGGTATCCGGAAGTATTCGGGTTGATAGTGAGCCATTGAAGTTCGGGCGCATCACCTTCCGCCCCGCAAGTGGAACATCGGGACCTGTCGCGACGTCATTGGTCGAAGATGGTCAATACGCGATTGAGGCGGAGAAGGGTCCCTGGCCGGGGACCTTCAGAGTGATCGTCGAAACGATTCCGCAACACATTATCGATCTCGCACATGGAAAGTTCGAAGAGGATCGAACTCAGGAAAAGGCTCCTGAGCCGATGATTTCCAGAGAGTTCAATACCGACACTCGCTTGAATGCGACTGTTCAAGCGGAAGGAGAAAACATCTTCGACTTCGAAGTGAAGTGGGCACCGGCAGGCCGTTAGAGCACTTGGCTTTTTCCGGTGTACTCGCCTGCGCGTTCTCACTCAATTAAGAGCTGAGTTCGCTTGTGCGAGGCAGTACAAACGACATTTGAATGAGTTCCAGACGATAGCCAGTGCTTATGTGTTCCTTCTCAGACAGTTTCGAACAGAGATGGCTCGCCTCAGTGATTATTGACTGGATGTCTTTGGTTGGAGATTGTGGTTTCGTAGCCGAGTCACGCCGCAGCTTTGCGGGCTCGTTTTCGTTCGCGGGGCACTGATTTCCATCGTCGGTGCACCCAGAAATATTGCTCGGGGTGTCTTCGAATCGCTTGTTCTAGAGCTTTCGTGAATCGTTCGGTGATGGCTCGAACTTCGTCGTCACCTTCGATTTCGCGAACATCAAAGACATCTTCGCAGCCCGCTTCAAAACGGACCCAGCGAGATTCATCTTCGTCATCAGGGAGTCTGACCCCGTAGCCGGTTACGACGAGGGCATCGTGTTCGATGGCCATCAGTGCCAGTGAGCGAAAGGTCGAAGCGGGACGGTTGAAGAACTCAACGAAGATCCCGCGCTTGCCAGCGTCTTGATCGCACAGCAATCCGAGGTTTCCGCCAGACTGCAGGATTTCGACCATTCCATCCCAGCCGCCCTGTTTCAGCAGAAGTCTGTGACCGGTGACTTCCCGAGTGCGGACAAACCATTGGTGGAGATAGGGGTTGTCGAGTTCTCGAGCCACGATTCCCATCGGATAACCAAAAATCCCGAACGTCGCTGTGAGTGCTTCCCAGTTTCCGAAATGTCCGCCGAGCATCAGAATCGTCCGACCAGAATTCAGCGCTTCGGCACACATTTTCCGATTTCGAAATCGGATCACGTCGCGAAAGTTGTCCTTGTGCAGCCGTCTCGGAAACTGAATGATTTCGGCCACCAGGCGAAACAGATGAACCCACATCCCCTCGATCAGCCGTTCAACTTCTTTGTCGGAGAGATCTGGCCCGAATGCGTGTTGCAAATTCTCGGCAGCGACGTGGTAACGCGTCAGCTTTTTCGGGAGGACATTCACAAACGCCCAGCCCACAAATTCCGCGATTCGAATCGTCTGCCGCACGGAAAGAATTTCGACGACGCAGGTGATGAGCCGGAATGCGGCGTATTCGGCAAGCCAGCGGGATTTTTGTTTCGTCATTGAAAGTTCTTCCTTGAACGTCGCAACTGTCGTGAAGTCAGTAAGTTTCCGCGTTCGGAAGTCTCACACCGAAATACTGTCAGCGAGAAAATCTCGATGAGCTCCTCACTCGCTTCGCAGCGATTTCCGACTCCCACTCCCGGTTGAATTCTCCAGTCGAAACAAAGTTTCGCATAAAAACAGTTGCCCGGTCAATCGATGTTCTGACTGCCAGAATCTGGCAGTGAATGAGGACCAAAATTGGCGGAGAATGGTTTTCGCTTTTTGAGGCTGGATTGGTCCTCTTCGATATGAGGTGCGTGCAGTCGCTCACCGAGGACGTCTTTCGCTACAATCTCAGATTGTTGATTTGCCGGCAGCTGAGAATTGTCGAAGAACTTCCGAGTTCGGTGACATGAAAGCGGGCTCGCGGAGTCACAGACTGTTTGCGACATGTTTGGTGAATTTTTCTCCGAGGAATTGAGTTCTCGAGAGAAGATGCCAGACACGACTTGAAGATAGATTGAAGCCAGAGAGACCAATGACAACGTCCGTTGAAAAGCTCGACCAACCCCTGAAGATCGGCACCCATCAACTCGGGTCGAGGTTGATCGTGGGAACTGGGAAGTACGAGACATTCGAGTTGATGCAGCAGTGTCTGGCTGCGAGTGAAGCGGACGTCATCACGGTCGCGGTTCGGCGAGAACGTCTCGTTGATGCTGACGGTCGCAATATTCTCGATTTCATTGATCTCAATCGCTACACGATTCTCCCGAACACCGCCGGTTGTTTTCAGGCTGACGACGCGATTCGTGTTGCTCGCCTGGGCCGAGAGATTCTGGAAGGGCTGGAGAATCCCGGCGCGGACTGGGTCAAACTTGAAGTTCTAGGAGACAAAAAGACCCTGCTTCCGGACCCGGTTGCAACTCTGGAGGCGACCGAGAAACTCGTCGCAGACGGATTTCAGGTGTTGTGTTACACGACTGACGATCCAATCACAGCGAAGCGACTCAAAGACGCTGGAGCAACTTCTGTGATGCCTGCCGGCAGCCCGATTGGAAGTGGGCAGGGGATCTTGAATCCTAACAACCTGAAGATCTGCCTAGAGTACCTTAAGGAGAACGACCCGGACTATCCTGTGATCATCGACGCGGGAGTCGGGACAGCGAGTGATGTCGCTGTGGCGATGGAACTCGGATGCGATGGCGTACTCTTGAATACCGGCATTGCCAGCGCTCGCAATCCGCTATTAATGGCTGATGCGATGCGGCACGCCTGCCTAGCAGGACGAATGGCCTACCACGCAGGGCGAATTCCGAAAAAACTTTACGCAACCGCTTCCAGTCCCGAAACAGGAACGATCGTCGACTAGGCCGGATTGGAGTTGATCACTCGTCCATCGCACTATTGAGCGGACCGCCATTGATACTGCAAGCGCGGTGATGGTGCGACTGAGGATGGGGCCGAGACTGGCTTCCGCTGGACTTCCTGGCCTTTCTCAACTTCGTTGCTCGGTGCTGCACTGACAGGCTGAGCGACAGTGGCTGTCTGAGTGATTGGTTGAGCGGGAGTTTGCGAGAGGGGAGCTGGTGGAACCGCGACTGGTTGAACAGCCCGCGGTGCGGTCTCCTGGGTGGATGTGTTTGTGCTTCGAGCCGCTTGTGAAGTCGGTTCTGCTTTCGAGACTTCGACGACCTCAAACGATTCGAGATCAAGGATCTGTGCAGCTTCGATCGTCAGGTCCTCTTGATCTGTCATTTCGATTTCCATCGAGATCGGACTGACGGACATGGAGGTCTCTGACTCCGGAATTGGCAGCGGAATTTCGCTGTCCGGAATTTCGGTCGGCTTCAGTTCCAGCGGTTCAGGTGGTGAAGGGACAGCTTCTGGAAGCGTCGATTTCAATTCGTCTTCCAATTCCCGTTCAAACTCCCGCGGAAGATCTTCGATCGGCGGGCTGGGCGGAATGATATCGCTGTTGGTGGGGCCTGTTTGAGGCCGGGTCGCCGACGGAATGTACCGATCCGGATAGACAGCCACGGGTGGGCAATAGTGCTTCCCACACATTTTGTGATTGCAGCGAATCCGCGTCAGGTCCAGCTTTTCGATATAGAATCGATCGAAATAGCACTGAGTGTCGGCAATCCGATCGATGCAGTCACCGTATCGTTCCGAAATCTGAAAGCACTGGCAGCCACTGACGAACAGTGTGACCAGGAGAATGGGAATGCGATGAACTGTCATGAGGCCATATCTCAATGTACGGAGAAATTCCTGTCGTAGCAGTTACATCGGTTCTATCAGGGAATCAACTTTCCCAATTGATGATTGATGTGGGGTGAGAGCGCCGATTTTTTCAAGCTAATCTGTAGAGTTAACCACCTTTAACGCTTTGAATGGCAATTTTTGCCGATTCGGGCGTCATTCTGGAGATTGCCGATTGTTGCGTTCAGAATCGAGCTACAGTTACGCGAGCACTTTTGATTCTGCTTTCGTCTGTCTGTCATTTCGAATCAGGCTCAAAACATTGGAGCGGAGTGCTCAAGCAGGGGCACAGGAACGGGCACCTTGCTCTGAAAGCTCGGATCGCATCAATGGAATTCGTACCATGACTCCCTCAACTCATGACATCATGAAATTTGAGATTACTTTCGATGTGGATGAAATTCCGCGAATCGTCGAAAGGATCAAGGAATGTCACGGTCTCGCTTTCTCCGCGTTCAGCGGCTGTCCAATTTCGCTGACGAAAAGCCTCGAACGGCGTGGAGAATCGCGTGTCAAATTTGATGAGCCGATTTATCTCTATCCCGTTGAGTTGAACGGCAATCAAGCCATTTCAGTGACGCAACAACCTATCGTCGGCATCACGCGAGATATCTCGCCCCACGGGGTTGGTTTTGCGTTCGATGAGGCCATCGAGACCGATTACGTGATCGCCGAGTTCGATCTGTACGGGGCTGGTCAGGTCGCGCTACTGCTCGATGTTCGCTGGCAGCGCCAGACGGACAAATACGCGTTCATCGGCGGTGCGTTGATCATCGGACGCGGAAAACAGCACGCCTAAGCCATTGGCGTGGCTTCACTATACTCGCTGAAACTGTTCTCCAATCTCGTCCCATCACCGCTTCGTTAGAATCCCGGCTGAGGTCGCCCAGTACTGGTGTGCGATTGAAGCAAGGATCTTCAACTCAGCTTCGGCGTCCAATTTGTGACGGTTAGGGGAGTCCGTTGAGTTTTCGCATCACCCATTCGGTGGTGGCGACGATTGAAAAGATGAGCAGAATCGACCAGTGGCCCCAGAGCGGGATTTCCTCGCGAATCGAGACGGTCTTGTTGATGTTTCGAAACAGCTCGGGAATCCGGTCGACTTCGTGCAGGTGAAAGAACTGCCCGCCTGTCTGAGCAGCGAGTCTCTCGAGAAGTTCCTGATTTGTGCTGATGTCGGCAAGTTCCTGCGAAATGACTTCATTAACGATCAGGGCTGTTTCGATTTTCTCCTGTTCATCGCTGAATCCCGGAACGTCGAGGCTAACTCGGTATTCGCCTGGTTCCAGATCCCCGATCGTTCCTTCGTCGATGGGCGGCTTGGAATGTTGTCGTCGAAGCGGGACGCGTCTGAGGAAATCGGGATCGGTTGGTGACTCAATGAATGCGAAGGCGGCAACGTCCGGGTGCTGCTGAACAAATTGTTCGACCCAGCGAGCTTGGAAGACAGTCGTTTCACCCTCTGAGATGACCGAAGGAGTCAATGAAATCCGGGCAAGATCGTTGCTTCCGGAAGCTTTAAAGTTGATGGCCCATCGAATCAGCTGGCCCCAGAAGCGGTGATGGTACTCATCGCCGACGCGGAATCGCCATCGCCAGGTGCTGTCGATTCCGATCCACAAAACTTGTCCGGAGCCAATGTGCTGCTGCACGATCAGGCCGGAATCGCGTTCATCTTCGAGTGTGCGGTTTGCTCCGGGAATCGCGGCCGTCGCCATCACCGTCGCAGCTCCTTTTGCTCGACCCGTGATGCCCCAACTGTGTCCCGGCAAGGTTGCCCAGATTTGTCGCGACAGATTCCAGTCGTCACCTAACTGAAACATTCCCAGACGCTGTCCATCAGGTGTGATGGAAAGTCGAAACCCACGCAGCTCGGGCGGTTGAAGTTGGTCAGCACCTTGCAGATCAATGACTCGCAGTCGTTCAATCGGCAACAAACTGTCGACGATTGTTCCTCGATAGCTGTTAGGAAACTCCTTCTTGCCAGCTGTCAGAACCAGCGTTCCGCCTTCTTCGCGGACGTACTTTTCGAGTTGCTTCCACTCTTCGACTGGCATGTGATGCGGTGAAACGTCTCCCACGATGACGCAATCGAAGTTGGAATAACGAGTCGTCGTCGGATTCTTCAAAACCCCGTCTTCAGTTCGAACACCTTCGATGTCGTTGAGGAAGAACGGTTTCGGAAGGACTCCCAGAAACGGTTGCTCGAACAGAATCTTTTGAAGCGTGACTCGTTTGTCGCGTTCGAGAGCTGTCGAGAGAAATCGAAACTCCCATCTGCCGGAGTTGTCAATCAACAAGACCTGTGCACTGTCATCAATAACGTCGATCGCAAACTCGCGTGCGTTATTGTCTTCGCGTAGTTCATCGGCAGCCGGACTTGTCCGCAATCGAAAACGATGCCTTCCCACGGGGAGTTCATCCAAAGTGAAGTCGACTTCCGTCGTCTGGCTGTTGACATTCACAATCTGTTGGAGGGGATCTCGTTGCGGATCGTCGATCCAGTCGATGAAAACGGTCACATCTTCATTGTCGAAGCCGAACGATTGCAAGATTCCCTTTACGGTTGGGGTGTCATCTTTGAAGACTGTTTCACTGGCTTCGATATGAGTGACGGAGAGATCTCTCGGTCGAATCTCCGATCCGAGGACAACCGTATGGACCGGCACGTTGAGATCGGCGATGCGTTGGACCAGTTGGTCGGACGAAAGGTCGGACGTGTCGCGCCCATCCGAAAACAGGACGAGGCCTTGAAGAGGTGTCTCTGCGTCGGGACTGGCCAGCGCTGCCCGCATTGCTTCCATGAGAAATGAAGAATTACGCGGAACTTCGATCTTCGGAGCCGCGATGAGTTTCTTGAGAGCTGCTCGATCTGTCGAGTTATAATCGACCGCGAACATCGCCACTTCCGCTTCGACGAGTTCGGAGAGTTGATCGAGAAACGAGTCCTGCGGGCCAGCAAGAGAACGAAGAGCGAGTTCGAGCCGTGAATATTCTGTAACGTTTTCGAGAGTCTGGTCGATATCGGCTTTGCGAAGTTTTGCCAGCTGCTCCCGTTTCACAGGATCGGGTTCTTCTTCGACAGTGACCCAAGTCGGCGAGTTGCCGGATTCCAGTTCATCCATCCAGCGATCGACCCGCTGTTGGGCTTCCTCGTTCCCAAAAACTCCCATCGACCGTGCCCAGCTGAGTTTCTCCCTCAGGCTGGCATGACTGTCGTGGGTGTCCATGCTTTCGGACACATCGAGTGCCACCAAGACTCGCCCCGAACGCTCGTCGTCATAACTCCAAGTCCACATCGGTTCGAGAAGCGTGAGGAACAGAATCAGAACGAGCAACAAGCGAAGCACGAGCAAAGTTCTCCCGAGCCAGGAAGAGATGAGCTGTCGTTCGTACTGATGCAGGATGGCAATCAAAGCGACAGCGGTTCCGCATCCCAAGCTCAGGAGCAAGGTTTCCGAGATGGAATCTTTTCTGAGAAAGACGAGCTGCCATTTGTCGAACATGGAGTCGGCAACCGCCGAGATCACTGTCGCTGCGAACAACGCAACCACAACGAAACCGATGCCGAGCAGCACGAATTTCAACCACCGCATCTATGGATTCTTCCTGCTTCGGTGAATTCGCATCTGTGACCTCGCAACGGTGGCTTTTCTTTGCCCAACGGCTCGAACAAGACATTCATTCTCGTCCGATCACTCGATCGTTTCCACTCATCAGCCAGTGAATGGGTTCTTTCAAGTGAGAAACAGGTCTGAAAAATCGACAGCCCGACTCAGTCCTGTTCTTCTACTGCTTTCTTGTACTCCATTAAGCGACGATTGTAGGAGGCAATGACTTCTTTGTGTCGCAGTGTTCCCAATAGCTTCCCGCGATCAACGGCATCGACGACGGGAAGTTCATCGATGGCAACGGCGGTGAAACATCTCAGGGCAGTATTCAAATCGTCTTCAGGGGTGACACAAACGACTCGGGAAGTCATCACGTCTCGCGCGTTGGCGAGTTTCCATAGTGTTTCATCGTACAGGTAAGACCGAACGTCGTCACCTGAAAAGATCCCCACCATGTTTCCGTGCGAGTCGACAACAGGAAAGTAGTGCTGTCTCGTCTCGGCGATCTTGTGAACGATGTCCGCCAGCGGCATACCTTCGGGAATCAGCACTAAACGTTTTCGCTGATGGAAAACGTCTTTGACGGAAATCCCTTCGAGAACATCGACCAGGAAGTCACCGCGATGGGCAGGGGACTCAAGTCGAGTCGGAACCTGTTTGGAATAAAGTTTCCAAGGTCGCCCCATCACGAACGTCAACGTGGAGACCCACATTGTTGGGAGCAGCAGCCCGTACCCTCCGGTCATTTCGGAGACCATGATGATCGTCGAGAATGGGGCATGAGCGCACCCGGCGAAGAATCCCGCCATTCCGACGATTGCAAACGATTCCGGATTGGGAACAAGTTCCGGCCAGAAGTCATGAAAGACCAGACCGACCGCCGCACCAACGCATCCGCCAATCACCATCGACGGTCCGAATACACCCCCCGAACCTCCGGAAGAGATTGTGAGAGACGTCGTCAATATCTTGACTCCGGCAATGGCCAGCAGCAGCGGAATTCCGACATCCGATGCCGAAGTCAGTGCGGTCTGAAGTGTTCCGTAGCCAGTTGCCAGTACAGCCAGAGTATGTTCTTCGCTGTCCCAGAAGTAGAAGAGAAGAATTCCAATCGTTCCTGCCAATCCTGCTCCAAGAGCCGGTCGCAAGACGCGGGGAATTGGAAGTTTGGCAAAGAGTGAATGGATGCCGTAGAACGTCTTGATGTACGCCACTCCGAAAGCGACGAGGAAAACCGCGAGGACGGCATACAGGAACAGTTCCATCGGATGACCGGCAGTGTAGGTCAAATCATTGCCGAACAGCGGCGTGTGATGGGTTCCCTCTGGTAGCCAAAGTCCATAGACGCTGTATCCAATGATCGACGCAGTCGCTGCCGGGATAATGACCTCCGCTTCGAAATCGCTTTCGCTGTAGAGAATCTCAGCTGCGAACAGAGCGCCTGCAAGTGGAGCACGGAAGACTGCTCCGACCCCAGCACCCATGCCAGCTGCGAGAAGGATTCGCCGGTCACGAGAGGGAAGTTTGAGAACCTTTCCGAGATACGATCCGAATGAAGCTCCGATCTGCGCGATCGGACCTTCTCGTCCTCCCGATCCACCTGTTCCAAGCGTAATCGCTGACGAAAGTGTTTTGACGAATGGAATTCGTCCTCGAATGCGACCACGTTTATTGTGAAAGGCATCGATGGCAGCGTCGGTCCCGTGTCCTTCTGCTTCGGGAGCGAACGTGTAGACGAGCCACCCGGAAACAAGTCCGCCGACGGACATGACCGCCACGATCAACCACGGTGAGAACCCAGAGTGCTCGTGATGGAAGAGCGAATTCTCACCCATCGCTTCGGGCGGAGAGTACCCGGCAATTTGATAAAGGGTGTAGTGGATGACCAACTGGCCGAGGATCTGAAAGATGATTCCCCCGACTCCCGCAACGATGCCGACCACGATCGAAAGAAAGGTCCATTTTCCGGAAACCTTCCAGTCCAGGGCGGTCACAAGTTTCGCAAGCATCATTCCGTCAGTACTTTCGGGGAGTTTCAGTCGACAATTTCAAAGATCTTAACGCGGTCAGTCGCGCACATGCGCGAATTGTTTGGAGATTTGCATACTTCTTCAAGCGTGACACGCACAATCTCTCAAACATCTCAGTTTCTGGACTGAGATTGATCGCGAGCGGTTTGCCGCCGTTTATTGGCTGATGAAGATCGACAAGAACTGATGCGGTGCTTTCTCGTACGCTGCTGCCAGCTTTTTGAGAGTCTGCCAGCGCGTGATGTGTGTTTCCCGTTCGAGTTTCGGAGTTTCTTCCGGAAGCGAAGTGAGGAGTGACTTTTTGATCATCAGCACGCGAACCTTTCGCATTCGAATCCCCCCATCGGCTTCGCTTGTCAGGCAGATCAGGTACTCATCAGAAACGACCGACATTCCCAGGTCTTCACGGATCACACCAGCCGCGAACTGTTCTGATATCTCGTTCAATACAGCGTTCAGAAAATACCAGTAGTCTTCTTTCGGAAGATCGAGGATCGGATTCTCTGGCGTCGTCTTCTTTGCAGCGTCGATGACCGCCTGAGCTGCCTGTGAGTTCGGGAAGACGGACTTGCACAGTGTCTCATTCAAGGTGCGCAGCTTGAGTTTTCCGTCCTGAAGAAGATTGAGAGAGATATTCAGCCGGTCGTAGAACTCTCTCTTCTGCCAGTCCTGTGCGGCTTTTCGCTTCCCGAGGACCCAACCGATCAGAGCAAACAGGGCTGCGGAAACGATCTTCGACCAGTGTTCGGAAAGCTGTTCAAAGATCGCTTCGATCAATTCCGCCATGTGGCCATCCTCGTCTTCAATTCTTTGATCCCGGCACTCAACAATTCACGCTGCTTGCCTCGAACGATTTCAATTGCAGATATCGTTCTCTGCAATTTGGAACGCATCCGCAGCTGTTTGGTTCACTTCGGTTTGCAAAGTTGTCTTCGCAGCGAATCGACTGCTTGAGAAGATTCTGGACTTGTCAGTGTCGATGTCTCTGCCTCAAGATAGTATCTGCAGAGATGTCGAGCTACAGTGATGGAGATCCATTTCGGGTCATGCGACCTTCACAATGCCGACCGAGACCTGAGAGAATTCCATCTTTGGCAGTCGGGGATTTACACGAGCTGGCTTAGCTTCGATTCAAGGATGGAAGAACGCAGGTATCTCATGGAAATGGATCATTCATAACGACACTATTCAAATTAGACTTGCGGCTACGGTCTCAAGTGCTGTCTCCTCAAATAGAATCTGAGTCATCGCAGTCGCTGACTGCAACGCCTCATTATCGTTGGGAAAGTGAATCGATGCTTCGTCGAACAACAGTCATGCTCGCCCTGACCGCATTGGCGGTTCAGCTGTTCCATTCGAATTCAGGATTTGCGCAAGACAAGGAAAAGCTACCAGGCACGGTGGCTGTCTTTGATTTGACTCTTCCGCTGACTGACAAGCCGACTCCAGATGATCCGATCTTCGGCGAAGTTGGAGGAGAATCACTTCGCAGCTTCACTGTCCGGATCAACGAAGCAGCGAAAGATGACGATGTCGCTGCGATTGTCCTGCTGTACGGTAGCTCAAGTTTCGGCATGGCTCAGGTCACCGAACTGGGAAGCGTGATCAAGAAAGCTGCTGAAGACAAACCGGTTTACGCCCACGCAGATTCAACTCGTATGGGAGCATACGCAGTTGTCAGCGGTGCTGAGCGAATCAGTCTGTCTCCGACAGGTGATGCCTGGATCAATGGCATCTACGGCGAGCAAATGTATCTTCGCGGATTGTTGGATCTCGTCGGCGTCGAGCCAGAGTTCCTCACTTGCGGAGCCTACAAAAGTGCTGCTGAACAGTTCATGCGAAAAGGGCCAAGTGAACAAAACGAAGAGATGACAAAGTGGCTTTACGACGGCCTCTACGAAGGTCTCAAACAAACCATCGCCAATGGTCGCGGAGTGGATGTGGCGAAGGTCGAAGAATGGGTCAATCAAGGTCTGTACTCCGCCGAGACAGCCAAAGAAGCTGGGTTGACTGATGCTGTTGAAACTCGCGACGGATTGACTGCCTTCGTGAAAGAGAAGCACGGCGTGACCGTCAAATTTGACAAGAACTACAAGAAGAAAACCGGACCGGAAATTGACCTCAACAACCCATTCGCTGCTCTTCAGTTGTGGGCAGAGATTCTCTCCGGGCCAAAGACTCAGCGTTCCACAAAAGACGCCATCGCCGTCGTGCACATCGACGGAGCGATCATGCTCGGAAAGAAAAGTGTCTCTCCATTCGGATCAGTGAGTGGTGCCTTTAGCGAGGAAATTCGCAAAGCCCTAGATTCACTTGTCTATGAACCTCGCGTTCGTGGAGTCGTCGTCCGCGTGAATTCTCCGGGAGGATCGGCAACTGCCAGTGAAGTGATGCTGCAGTCGATCATGCGTCTGCAGGAGAAGAAACCGGTTGTTGTCTCGATGGGCGACTACGCTGCCAGCGGCGGGTATTACGTTTCGTGTCGTGCGAGCAAGATTTATGCAAGCGAAAACACGATTACCGGATCGATTGGTGTCGTCGCTGGGAAACTGGCGACTGCGAACATGTGGGGACGGATTGGAATCAACTTTGAACCGGTTCAACGAGGTGCTCGTGCGGGCATCCTGAGTTCGTCACAGCCGTTTCAGGATGGCGAACGGGAAGAACTTCAGTCATGGATGGACACGATTTACGGAGTCTTCAAGGATCACGTGACAACAGGTCGCGAAGGCAAACTGGCCAAACCAATCGACGACATCGCCGGCGGACGTGTTTACACCGGTCAGCAGGCGCTGGAACTTGGTCTCGTGGATGAACTCGGCTCGCTGGAAGATGCGATTTCTGATCTGGCCGAGGAACTGGAACTCGATGACTACGAAGTTCGAACGATTCCTCGAGTGAAGAACTTCGTCGAAGAACTCGTCGATGAACTGAATCCGCAACGGCAAGACAACAACAAACGCCTTTCGCTTGGCATCTGGTCGGCGATCGAACCAACCGTTTCGAACATCGATCCAGAACGTGTTCGCATGCTCCAACAGGTTTTGCTGCAGCTTGATTTTCTCGCTCAAGAACGAGTCATGCTCACTGCCCCCATCTTTTGGATTCAATAGTCGCCACAACAAACAAGTTTTGGGGACCCGAGGTTACGAAAATGGAAGAAGGACTCCCGACAGTCGAATTGCTCGAATCGATTCACAATTTCCCATGTGAATATCGGTTCAAAGTGATTGGTCATGCAGATGACCACTTCGTCGGACGCGTGCTTGCCGCCGTTCGTCTGGAGCTGGAAGAGGACAGCGAACCCCGTTTTTCGACGCGAACATCAAGCGGGGGACGCCATGTCAGTGTCACTGTTGAACCGACGATGGAGACAGCTTCGCACGTGATTGCTGTCTATTCACGACTCCGTGATCTCGAAGGTCTGGTGATGCTTATGTGATTGATAGAATTTCGTTGTCAGCTCTATAGCAGGCTGTTGAACTCTGTTTCTGTAGACGTTTGTCGCTTCAATTTCGGTCGAATCATGATCGATTGAAGCGGACAGAAGATTCCCGCTCGATAAGGTCGACACAGATATGTTGCATCCGCGCTCGCTCAGCTGCTTCATGGCAATCTTCATTTCACTGGCAGGTCATTGGGTATCTGCCGCTGATCAGAAGACTCCCAACGTGCTTGTGATTCTTTGCGATGATCTGGGCTATGGGGACTTGAGTTGTTTTGGCCATCCGACCATCCAAACGCCTCATCTCGACCAACTGGCTGATGAGGGCATGCGACTCACGTCTTGCTACTCCGCTTCGCCACTCTGCTCCCCAGCACGTGCCGGCCTGATGACGGGGCGGATTCCGACTCGATCAGGAATCTACTCGTGGATTGCTCCAAAGAATCCGATGTACCTCAAACGGGATGAAACCACGATCGCGACGTTGTTGAAGCAATCTGGATACGAAACCTGTCACGTTGGGAAGTGGCATTTGAACGGTCTGTTTAACGATCCAGCGCATACTCAACCGAACGATCACGGCTTCGATCACTGGTTCTCAACTCACAACAACGCGGGGCCCTCGCATGAGAACCCCAAGAATTTTGTTCGCAACGGCGAACCAGTTGGCGAACAGACCGGGTTTTCATGCCAACTTGTTGCGGACGAAGCAATTCGCTGGCTGAACGATCGAGACGATGCAGCCACCCCGTTTTTCATGTTTGTCTGTTTTCACGAACCGCATGAACCGATCGCTTCACCCGAGGATCTGGTGCAAGAATATCCCGATGCAAAGAAGCGTGGAGAGGCCCTCTATTACGCCAATGTCTCGAACATGGACAAAGCAGTCGGGCGCATTGTGGAAGCTGTCGACAATCAAAATTTGGGCGAAGAGACTCTCATTGTCTTCACATCTGACAATGGTCCAGAAACTCTGAACCGGTATCAAAATGCCTGGCGTTCACACGGTTCACCCGGTCCGCTACGTGGGATGAAGTTGCACGTTTACGAAGGAGGAATTCGTGTTCCGGGGATTGTTCGCTGGACAGGGACCATTTCTCCGGGTCAGGTGAGTGATGTTCCAGTTGGCAGCGTCGATCTGCTTCCAACAGTATGTGAACTCGTCGATATCGAGTTGCCGACCTCCAAGATTCTAGACGGCACAAGCCTAGTCAAACTTTGGAACGGGGCCGAAATTGAACGAGAAGAGCCGCTGTTCTGGCATTACTACGGCGGGACCGGAAATCGTCAGTTCGCTCTTCGCGATGGTGACTGGAAAATCGTGGCCCAATGGAGCGGAGGATCGGATATGCCGTCAGGGGGCTCCCTGCAGCGAGGCGTCGTTCCTAAGCTGAAATCTTCATCATTGGAACAGTTTGAACTCTATCATATTTCTGAAGACATCGCCGAAGAGCACGAAGTCTCAGCAAGTCATCCCGAAGTCTTTGACCGGCTCACCAAACTCGCGAAAGAGAAATACAGCGAGATCATCGAAGAAGGCCCGTACTGGTTCGAGGATGGTGCAGAGTCGAACAACTGACCTCTGCCATCGCCTCTTTCGAGTCAGTTGCAAAAGTCATGGTCAGATCTGACGACTCGGCGCTATCCGCCGATCGAATACATCGGTCGTTCGGGCTGTTGGAAGTCGGGATCGTTGATGTGATGTCCGGCCCATTTGCCTGCGATTGATTCGCGAACAGCTGCGATGATCTTTTCTTCCATGCCGCCTGCGCGGAGAAGGTCTCGGATGTCGGTCTCTTCCAGGCTGAAGAGGCAGTTGCGAAGCTTCCCGTCGGCGGTCAGGCGAAAGCGATTGCAGTGATCGCAGAATGGTTTGCTGACTGACGGAATGAAACCAATACGCCCGATTCCGTCTTCAAAGACGAAATCCGTAGATGGTTGCTCTGCTTCGACTTCTCTAATCGGAATCAAAGGCTGAATCTCGCGGGAGAGAGTTTCAACGATCTCGTCGGCGAAAAGAACTTTCTCACGCTCCCAGGCAGCATCCGCGTCGAGCGGCATGTATTCGATAAACCGGACCTCGCACCCCGATTCACGGGCGAATTGTCCAAACGGAACAATTTCTGACTCGGTCACACCTCGGATCGCTACGGCGTTGATTTTGATCGGATGGAAGCCGACTTCCTGAGCTTTCTGAATCCCCTTGAGAACTTCCTCGTAGCCGTCGCGTCGAGTGACTTCACGAAATTTGACGGGGTCCAATGCGTCGAGGCTGACGTTGAGTCTTCTCAGTCCCGCGTCGTAAAGCCTTTGCGCATCACGAGCGAGAAAAATTCCGTTTGTCGTCAGCCCGATGTCTTTGATTCCGTCGATCTCAGCAATCATACGAACGAGTTCATGCAGCTCGTTCCGCACGAGAGGCTCCCCGCCGGTGAGCCGAATTTTGTTGATCCCCAGTGGGACCATGAGCCGTACAAACTCAACAATTTCTTCGAACGTCAGAAGCTTGTCCCGTTTCAGAAACTGCACGTTCTCGGCGGGCATACAGTAAAAGCACCGTATGTTGCACCGGTCGGTGACGCTGATTCGGAGGTTGTTGTGTCGACGACCAAAGCTGTCGACGAGTGGACCTGTTGAGGCCGTCACGTTTTTGCCTCCGTTGATGACGTCACTGCGCTGTACCCGGAAAGTTGGTCAAGGTAATCCCAGGAGTACAGGCCGGTGAAGTGCTCATCGCTCCATCGAATCTTCAGGGCGTAGTTTCCACTCAGTCCGATTTCGACGGGATGAATGTCTTTCGGAACAGTTTCAGGATTGAGGATTCGCTCGCCTGTGAACTCGTTGACGCAGGCCGCACAGGGGCACTGGCAACGAAGAAAATGGAACGGGTAGCGGTCGGTTCGACCTTCGTTCCAGACAAGTTCCAAGACTCCATCATCTCGAATTGCGCGTATATTCTGAGGCGCTGTCGCCATTTCCGTAAGAATCCTCGAACAGGGGCTGAAATCACATTCTTTGATATTGTGACAGATCAGGAAACCTGCATGCGACGCTTTTCTGCCATCGCTCAAGATGCTGATGATTCTGCCGACAATCGAACATTTAGGATGAGCAACCCATCGACAGCTTCCCAAGAGCGCGGGAAACAATCGTCGATTGCCTGCTTCATTCTATGCACATGGAAACCCTGCTATCCAGTCGCAACCGTGGACCTGTCACGAGTTGGTTCGAACAGATCCATTTAGACGTTGTTGGAATTTGGCAGTTCCTTGGACATTCTCTGTGACTTGTTAAGCTTTGCAGAACCCACCTGATCAACCCGAAAAGAAATCGACTCCGACTGGAAGGGGAAACATCGCCGTCGGAGTTCGCTTCCGACCGAATGGATGAGCGGGCCACGTCCATCGGTCATATCAACAGGTCTTGTTGTCTAAGTGATGTATCGTCGCATCGGAGAGTTCGTATCGTCGTACCCAGTCGCCCTGGTGGTCTTCTGGGTCATTGTGGGCATCGCCGCAGTTGCCACCTCGCCTCGTGCTGACCGAGTCTCTTCGGATGGGGAATTCGCATTTCTGTCGGATGAGGCACCGAGCCGCCGGGCGGAAGCGTTGTTTCGTGAAGCTTTTCCCACTTCGGGTGAAAAGACTGAAAGCAACGAAGAAAAAGCGATTGATACACCGGTCGAGCAAGATCCCCTCGGAAGCAACGTCGTGATCGTTCTGTTCCGAGAGAATCGACCGGAAGGCATTTCCGAAAAAGACCGTGACTTTATCGCCTACGTTCTCGTTCCTCAGCTGAGAAAAATTGGCCAATCGTCTTCGTCAGGAGAAGAATCGGCCGCAGTGGACTCGATTCGGATCGTCGACGCTGAAGATCAGGTCATGCGGGGCATTTCCGCACCTGATGACAAGCGGATGGGCGCTCTGCTGACGAGTCGCGATGGACGAGCGACACTCGTCGTGATTGAGCTGAATACCGAATTCCTGAATCGACAAAACAGCCAGATCATCAGTCGAATTGAAGAGCTGATCAACTCATCCGAAATTCGCAGGCAAAAGCCATTCGGCCTCGCACTGGCACTGAGCGGTTCCGCCACTGTGGGACGCGATATTTTAAGGGCGGAGAGGGAGAGCGTTAGTCGTACTGAAGTGATCACGAAGGTGCTGGTCGTCGTGCTGCTCTTGCTCATCTATCGAGCTCCCTTGCTGGCATTGATTCCGATTCTGTCTGTCGGGCTGGCAGTCGAACTAACGCTGTCGATGCTGATGCATCTCGCCAACCTCAACTGGATTGGCTTTTTCAGCGGGCTTGAGATTTACGTGACCGTCGTCGTGTACGGAGCAGGTGTTGACTACTGCCTCTTTCTGATCTCTCGCTACAAAGAAGAACTCGATCAAGGTTCGACGTTCGAGCAGGCGATTACACGTTCGATTTCGTCTGTGGGATCAGCGCTGGCAACGAGTGCAGCGACGAGTATTCTCGGCATCGGAATGATGGGATTCGCAGAGTTTGGCAAGTTTCGCCAAGCGGGCTTTGCGATCTCCTTCGGGCTGTTCGTCGCTTTGTTGTGTTCGTTGACGTTCATGCCGGCGTTGTTGCTTCTCTTCCGAAAATGGGCTTTCTGGCCGGATGTTCGCAGAGAAGAGCTGGATACGTCCGACTCCTGGTTGCCATCCTCGACGCTTTGGAACCGGCTCCGGGATCAACAGCTTCCCGAGGCAGTGTGGAATCGGATAGCAGAGACTCTTCACCGTAAACCGGGGACGATCTTCGCTGTGACTGTGCTGGCGATGATGCCCTTTGCGATCATCGGTTGGGCTCAGGAGAGCAATCTCAGCTACGGTTTGCTGAGTGATCTTCCGAAAGATGAGCCGAGTGTTGAAGGCGCGTTCGCAATTCAGAAACACTTTCCAGCTGGGATCACCGGGCCAGCGACGGTTCTCGTGAAGTTCGATGACGATGTCTTGAAGCGCTCACTGGATGGAGAAAATCTGACAAGCACAGTCGCCTCTGAGAAGCTGAGTCAGCAGATCACCGACAACATCGCGAAGTCGCTCGATCAGATTCGCGAGAAGGATTACGAAATCGTCGACGTTCGAAGCCAAACACATCCGCTCGGGCGGTCGGAAGTGGCTCAAACATATCTGGATGGATTGAGTATTCCGGAGAGGGTTGCCAAACGAAACTATCAGCATCGCACTTACACAAGCACAAAAGGGGCACACGCGGGGCAGGTGATGCGTTTGGAGTTTGTTTTCAGCACCGATCCTTTCGATCGGATTTCGATTCGCAAACTCGCCGAGATCGAGAAGATTGTTTACGAGTCCATTCCCGAATCTCTTCGCGAAGGTGTCACGGTGCTTTCGCTCGGTTCGACAGCTGGAATTCGAGATTTGAAGTCGACCACCGATCGTGATCGCTGGCGGATTGATGTGCTCGTCGTGCTTGTCGTCTACTTTTTGCTGGTTCTGCTGTTGAGAAAGCCAGCGATTTGTGCGTATTTAATTGTAAGTGTTGTTTTCAGCTACTTTGTCACGCTGGGTGTGACTTTCGTGGTGTTTTACCTTCGAGCGCCTTCGGCGTTTACCGGGATCGATTGGAAAGTGCCGATTTATTTGTTCACAATCTTGGTTGCGATGGGCGAGGACTACAACATTTTGTTGATGGCACGCGTTCAGGAAGAACAGGCCAAGCATGGAACGATTCGAGGAATTCTGGTGGCGCTCTCCAAGACGGGGAACATCATTTCGAGTTGCGGGCTGATTATGGCAGGCACGTTTGCGTCGTTAATGTTCGGGAGTTTGCTGGCAATGGTGCAACTTGGTTTCGCACTTGCGTTCGGAGTGCTGCTCGATACGTTTCTTGTGCGCCCGATTCTTGTTCCGACTTATCTGGTGCTGCTGCATCAAGGGCGATTTGGAATGTTCGGCAAGTATCTGGGAATGATTCCACCCGACTCGAACAGCGATACGACATAAGTCGTGTCTCAAATCAATCACTCTCCCCAGTCATTGTTGACTGACAGATTGAGGTCAAACTGTGAATCGAATTGAAATGAGAATTCGAGCAAAACTTCTCGTAGGATTGCTGTCTCTGGCGGTGTTCTTCAGTCTCCCTGCTCCGCAGATCAATGCAGAAACGCGATTGATCGAGTCGAAGAATTTTCAGATCTATACCGACCTTTCGGAGGAGAAGGCAGAAGAACTCTCCGATCGATTGGAAAAGATGCTAACCCTGGTCTCCGGCTATTGGGGCCGACCGAATCGGAAGCCGATCCGAATGTTTGTGATCGACGACTTTTCCAACTGGTCGAGCGATGAGATCTCTCGAATGTCTCCGGAAGGAGTGCAGTTCGTGCGGGATGGCGGAGGAGTCACGATGACTCGTTACAAAGCCATCGTAGGTGGTCCGAAAGTCGATGCGGAAACCATCGTGTACGCGACCGCTGCTCGAGAGAATCCGCAGCATGAAGCTGTCCATGCGTATTGCGGGGGAACCTTCGGCGGGACAGGACCGGTCTGGTATTCCGAAGGGATGGCCGAAGTTGGAAAGTACTGGCGTGAAGGAGAGAAGGGAGTCAACGCGAGCGATTACGTCATCGAATATCTGACTTCTCATCCTCCCAAACCGCTTCGTGACCTTGTCGACAATCCGCTCGAACAGACTGGCGATTCGTGGCAGAATTATTCATGGCGATGGGCTCTCTGTCATCTGCTGGGATTCAACGACAATTACTCGCCCAAGTTCCGACCGCTCGGGTTGGCTTTGCTTGCTGAGAGAAACGTGAGCTTCGCAAAGGTCTACGGTCCGCAGATTCCTGAAATCGACTTCGAGTATCGACAGTTCTTGAAGGATCTGACCAAGAACTATCGTTGCGATTTGTGTAGTTGGGATTGGAAAACGAAGTTCCGACCTCTATCGAGTCGATCGCGAGTGACCTCGAAAGTGCGAGCCGGTCGAGGCTGGCAAGCGACGGGTGTGTCGGTCAAGAAAGATCAAACTTATTCATTCGTTGCCAAAGGAGAATGGAGCCTCAGCAGCGACGGTCCGCTGCTCGGAGCGGGCGGAGGTCAAACCGGTTCAGGTGTTCTCGTCGGGGCCATCTTTTCGGACTACGAACTCTCAGAAGAATTCGAGATCGGAGCGGTGAGCACATGGACAGCGCCGAATGATGGAGACCTGTTCGTGCGCTGCCGAGATGACTGGGGTTCACTGGACGATAACGATGGTTCGGTGGAACTTCGAATTCAATTCGATTCTAGCAACGAAGGCAACTAGGAACATTACCGGGGATTACAGAGCTTCATCCAGTGCCCAGTCGGGATCTGAACCGACGGCTCAGCCAAGTTCACCCATTGAACTTTGGCTGAGCGATCGTGCTTGAACTGGTGATGAGTGTCGCCTTCCTGACGTCGGCTCAGTCTTTCGGAAAGTAGAGATGCTTTCCTTTTTTTGCTGCCTGATGGGCTTCTTTCGTGTCTTGAGCAATTCCCGGGTCACCTTGCTCGTTCATCCAGCGTTCGAGTTCGGTTTCGAGTCGATTCTGTATCGCTGAATACTCCGGAAGGTCTGCCAGGTTGGTCAGTTCGTATGGGTCATCGGAAGTCTTGTAGAGTTCCTTGGCTGGGCGGGAAGTGTAACGCTTCACAAGGTTGTAAGTTTCCGGGCTCTCTGCACTGTCCCAGACCCAGGTTGCCCAGTACGGGTTATTGAGCGAACCATCTCCCCGTGATCCCATCAGGTGTTTTTCGATGTAGATGGCATCGGGCGTGAGATTTTCGATGAGGCGAAAAGTCCCGTCGCTGATGGTCCGAGTGGGATAAGCGGGGCCCTCTGGAATGTTGTTGTGAACTCCGTACACGAACTGGCGATGTTCATCGCTTTCACCGGTCAGAACACCAGCGAAGCTGGTTCCATCGTATTGGTGATCTTTCGGATTTCCGCCAGCCAACTCGACCAAAGTGGGGGCCACGTCAGCGTATTGAACGAGAGCGTCGGTCCTAATTCCGGGTGAGACTTTTCCGGGCCAGCGAGCAACCAGGGCGGTGTGCAACCCGGTGTCCCAGTTGGTCCATTTGCATCCCGGGAACTGTGCTCCTTGTTCGGACGTGAACAGAACGAGCGTGTCGTCAGCTTTGCCGGATGCTTCCAGAACTTGCAACAAATCGCCGATTTGTGAGTCCATGTAAGTGATCTCGGCAAGGTAGCGGGAATAGTCATCTCGCGTGCGTTCAGTATCAGCGAGGTTCGGCGGAAGCTTGAGTTTCGCAGGAGGGTATTGAGATGGATCTCCCATCACCCACGGAACGTGAGGTTCGACGAGCGCCACCACGAGGCAAAACGGTTCCTGTTTTTCCCGGCTGATGAATTCGCTGACGCCTGAAAGGTCGTGGGCGGTCGTTGGATTGCGAACACAGTTCTTGTCGAACCCAGCTACTGATTCGAAAGGAAAGGCTTTTGGAGGAAGAACATGAACTTTGCCTGCCAGCCCGACTCGATATCCAAGCGGCTCCAAGTGTTGCGGGAGGCTAGTCGTTGTTGGACGACTTGATGAATGGTTCCACGCACATCCATTTCGCATCGGATACTGTCCCGAATACAACTCAGCTCGGCAGGGCTGACACATCGCTTCACTCAGGTAAGCTCGATTGAAGACAAGGCTTTGGGCGGCGAGCCGATCGAGATTCGGAGTCTTCGCGTTCTCGCCTCCGTACATCGGCAAATCGCTGTAAGTGCAGTCATCCGCCATGATGATCAGAATGTTCGGAGGTTCATTCGCGGCCAGCCGTTCACTTCCGTCAAATACAAAAGCGGCGACCAGCAGCGCGAAGAAACTGAGTCCTCGATGAAAATTGCCTAACATTTGAACTGCGAACATTGTCAATCCTCGTCAGGAGAGTGCGAGTGTGCGATTCGGTATTGATGAATCAATAAGCTAGCACGCATGCATTCATGGCGGGAGTGACCGGTGTCGGCGATTGAGATTCCCACTCATCGAATTGAACTCAGTTCCACAAACAAGGTTGTTGCATCCGAAAACTGATGCTCTGACGCTGAGAATTGTCGGGCGACTGAGATGAGGTTGAGGCTGACTCGCTCTAAATCTCTGCTCGTCGGGCGTTTCCTTTCGTGGACAAAGGCGAAGTGACAAAGCTGGTAATGTCAGGAGAAATAGGGGTTTACACTTGCCAACCAGTCAGCGGTTCCGAGAATGAGAAGACAGAATTGTTTTGAGTGAAAATCGATCGTCGACCGTCAGCGTCGAATCGACGCGTTCATCGGGAAGGGTTGCATGTACTGGAAGGTTGTGGCTGTCGCGACGATGGCATTCGCACTGAATTCGATTGCTCAGGTTTCGCTGGCTGACGAATCCGTCGTTGAGGATGCCGATCTTGAGTCTGTGATCAGAAATCTGACCAGCGAGTCTTTCGTTGTGCGCGAAGGAGCTCGTCGCCGACTGACAGCGCTTTCGGAAGCGCAGATTCCGAAACTCGGACAAGCGGTTCGAGACGCTGATTCTGAACAAGCTGGTCGAATCGTCGATATTCTGGAAGTGATCTTTCTGGGCGATGAAGGCTGGCGAGGTGAAATCGCAGAACGAGTTCTCGAAGATCTACGAAATGCAGGCGGAGTTGCCTCAATCGATGCCGGTGAGGTCCTACGCGCGAATGCTCGCCTTCGCGAATCGCGAGCGCGGCAGGCGATCGAAAAGCTGGGAGGCGAATTCGTTTATTATGCTCCCGATGCGAACATTCAAGGCCTCTGGCTTTTTGAATCGAGCGTCGCAGTTCTGCCCGGAATCGGCGTGGGGTTCGGACCTCCGTCTGTCCTGAAATCCGTTTACCTTCACGAAGACTGGTCCGGGACCAAGGAAGATCTTTGGCATCTGCAGCGACTCTCTAATCACCGCGATTTAACGGTCTATCTCATCGAAGGGGCCAGTGTCAGCGTTAATGATTTGTTCGTTCTGGCAGCATCTTTGCCGGGGTTGTCGATTCAGGAACGCGGGGCGTGTCTTGGAATTCAGGGAGACAACACGGGCGGGCTGTGCGCTGTGGGAGAAGTCGTTGAAGGAAGTGCTGCTGCCGATGCGGGACTTCAGCCGAACGATTTAATCATTGGACTCAACAAGACTCCGATTCGAAACTTTCCGCATCTCGTTGAGGAACTGAAAGCGTTCGACGTCGGAGATCAGGTCATTTTCGCAGTCATTCGAGGCAGAGACCGACTGGTCATTCCGGTGACCCTAGGATCGTGGCGATCAGTTTCTCAGCGAAGTCAATATGTTGCGAGTCCACCGGAGCCTTTCGGCGGCCCTCTCAAGTCTGAGGAATCTAACGTCGAAGAAGTCGCTGTACCTGGCAGACCACCCAGCCCGGAATTGCCATCTAAGGCTCCCGGCGATGGCGAAGCGGAAAATGTAGAGCCGGTTCCGACGCCGGATACAAAAGAAAAAGACGACTCTGCCGAGGGGTCAACAGAGCCGTCTGGGGTCGAATCAGAAGATCGCTCGAACGAGGAGGAATGAGCGATCTCTATATTCAATTCGATTTCGAGTTAAGCAGCTTTCGCGATTTGTCCTTTGCCGCGTGAACCGACCAGGCGTTCGCAGTATCCGTTTTCCTGCTGTTCACGAAGTCGAATCAGGCCTTCGGAAAGGAGTGGCATCGCGACGCACAACGCTTTGCGAATGCGTTTCGTCTGCAGCGATGTTTCTCCCGCAGCAAACTCACGCGGAGGAGCCATGAGAGTGGTTTCTTTGCGGACAGAGAGCCACGGAAGGCCGAATTGGTCAGCGAGACGTTGAGCGAATTTCAGCGGGCTCACGCGTTCTGCTCCCGCGATATGAAAGACACCGGAGAGGTTTTCCGCACACGCTCGCTCGATGATCGCGGCGAAGTCCGTCGCCAGAATCGGAGTCGCATGGCGTGTCGCATCCTGTTCGACCACACGATGTGTACGAACGGTTTGAATCAGATTCTCGACCCAGCATGTTTCGTTGGGATCTGCTGACCAGCCGAAGACGTTGCTGCGAATGAGGAGCGCGTCTTGAGCGTGTTCCAGAACGGCTTGCTCGGAAGCTCGAATCGTCATGGCTTGCAGAGTCTGGCACTCTCCAATGCTCTCTTCATCGTGGAACATCCACGGTCCACTAAAGACTGCATCCGAAGAGACCATCGCGAATCGAGCATTGCTCTGCTTGGCAGCTGAAGCCCACTCGGCAGCTTGGGCGACGATGGACTCGTCGATTCGATCAACGGTGTTTGCTTCCCAGGCGGATCGTGATTCCGATCCGCAGTAGATAATCCAGTCGGGCTGCGATTGTTCGATGACGCTTGCTGGTTCAGCGTCTGGATCCATGGCGTCGCAACCTGCGATGTCAAACTTGTCAGTAGGATGCCAGGTGGCGACCTGATATTTATCGGACAAGCAAAGCGCGAGATTGGCTCCGACGACTGTGTCGACTCCGACGACGAGAAACTTATTCACGCTATGCCTCCATGCCTTGCGCTGAAACGTCGAGTTTGGAATGTCGCTCGATTCCGTGAGCGTGCAGGGAGTATATCCCGGTAGAGATTTTCCGACCAAGATCAATCGGCAAGAATTGCCAGCGGTTCCGGGGCGGTTGTAGATCTTGCAACAGAGCAGGGTGTGTGCTGCTTGTGTCGAAGCGAGGGAACACCTATTCTTCGGTAGTGAACATGTGACAAGTTGTAGGGCGAAAATGGATGCTGAAAAGAGGGTTCGTAGAGCGGTATTAGACTGGTCCCGGCCAGCTCTTCACTCTGCGGCACGTGAGGTCATCGATCGTTTTGCCGCGGGACCGGATCGAGATTTGTCCGGTGTGATGTGTGTGTTTCCCGGAAAACAGGCGGGCCGACGGTTTCTTGAGATCCTCACCGACTTGACCGATGGACGCTTTATTCCTCCCGAAATTCTGACCGTCGGACAGCTTCCGGAACGGCTCTATACACCGAAAAAGCCCTTCGCAACTCTTCTCACGCAGCAGGCTGCCTGGGCTCAGGCGTTGAAAAAACTCGATCCCTCCGATCTCCGTGAGGTCGTCCCCAGCCCGCCGGAAGAAGAAGACGTCGACGGTTGGCTTCGACTGGGAGACGTACTCAGGCGGCAGCATCGAGAACTCACCGCTGACCGGCTCGATTTTGATGACGTGGCGAAACGAGGCGAAAGTCTCGAAGGGTTTGACGAGACTCGACGTTGGGAGGTGTTGTCTCAGGTTCAGAAATTGTATCTGGAGATTCTGGATGGCTTGAACCTCTGGGATCAGCAGACCGCCCGGATTTCTGCCATCGAATTCAAAGAGTTCGCGACTGATGACGAGATCGTACTCGTCGGGATGGTTGATCTGAACCAGACGCAGCGAGGCATGCTGGCGGCAGTCGCGGATCGACTCACGGTGATGGTCCATGCATCGCCGGAGTGGGTTAATGAGCGATTCGATACATTCGGTTGCGTGAAACCGGGAGCGTGGAAATCAGTTTCCATTCCAATCGACGATTCACAGGTGCAGATTGTCGACGGGATGAAAGAGCAATCCGATGCTGTGGCATGGTCGCTGTCGGAGCTTTCTTCCGAGTTCGCGATGAACGAAATCACGCTAGGAGTACCGGACGATCGCATCGTTGCCCATTTGAGACGAACCCTCGCTGCCGTCGAAATCCCGGTTCATTGGGGAATTGAGAGAACTCTTCCCGATTCCGCTCCTTATCAACTGCTCGAAGCGATCGCAGATTACCTTCAAGGGGAATCCGTCGACGATTTCTCCCGGCTGATCCGCCATCCGGATATTGCTCACTGGTTGTCACAACATGATTTGCCATTCGACTGGCTGACGAGGTGGGACATCTACGTCTCCCAACACCTCCAACGCACAACCCGCATTCTTCCGGGGAAAAAACGGGCCGTCGATTTCGCTTCAAAGCTTGTTCGGAGCATTTCCGATCTCATCAAACCGCTCAACCGAGCTCCAAAGCCTTTGACGGATTGGATCGAGCCGATCGGAAAGTTGTTCGAAGCTGTCTACGCAGAGCGTGAAATTCACATCGAAGACAGCGAAGACCAACTTCTCCGTCAGGCAATCGAAACTATTTTCAACGCCTGGACCGAACACGAAAAACTTCCGGAATCGCTCGTTCCCGTTCTGAGTGCTGCGGACGCGATTCGGCTCACGCTTACTCAAGTTCAACAGGAATTCCTTGCGAGCAGTTCAGACGAGCCCTCAATTCAGTTGTATGGTTGGCTCGATCTTGCACTCGATGACGCTCCTGCGGTGATCATCACTTCAGTGAATGAAGGCTACATTCCCTCGTCCGTTAATCACGATCTGTTCTTGCCAAATCGGTTGCGAGTGCATCTGGGGCTCGAAGACAACGACCGTCGATACGCGCGTGATGCGTATTCGTTGAGTTCGATTCTCTCATCGCGAAAGCAGGTCAAGCTGATCTCCTCAAAGCACGACATTCGGCAAGAACCTCTGGCTCCCAGTCGACTTCTGTTCGCGACGGAACCTCACGAAATCGCTCGCCGTGTTGTGCGATATTTCGATGAGCAGGATCAAACGCTGAATCGGGCTCCGATCGGATTGACGACTGACAGAAACGAGTCGGACTTTCATATTCCCCGTCCAGTAGCCGGAGCTGCCGAAAAGACGTCTTTCTCGGTGACAGAATTCCGGCATTACCTCGCATCACCGTATCGCTATTACCTCAATCAGATTCTCCGGCTCGAAGAGGTCACCGACGACCCGGTCGAACTTGATCCGGCGGGGTTCGGAAGCCTGATTCATGCTGTTCTCGAAGACTTCGGTCGAAGCGATGCAGCCCTTCAGACAGATCCAGCGAGGATTTCCGAGTTCCTCAACGAGTGTCTGAATGAGAAAGTCAAAGCAGAATACGGAAGCGATCCGCTGTTCCCTATCGCCGTTCAGGTCGAACAGATTCGGCACCGCCTCGATGGTTTTGCGAGATGGCAGGCCGAATGGATTCGCATGGGTTGGAAAATACGTCACACCGAATACGGGAATCAGAAACACGTCTCATTTCCGTTGGACGATGGAAGAAAAATCAAACTGAGAGGCCGCATCGACCGCATTGATTTCAATGAGAAAACCGGTGAATGGGCAATTCTTGACTACAAGACTGGCGATTCCGGCATGGCACCGGAAAAGACTCATCGCTGGAAAGAAGAGTGGGTCGATCTGCAGCTTCCACTTTATCGGCATCTCGCCAAACCGTTGGGAGTGACAGGGACTGTCAAGTTGGGTTACGTCACGCTTCCCAAGACGGAGTCGCTCATCGGGGCTCAACTCGCCGAATGGACTGAGGAAGAACTCAAAGATGCTGATCGCGTCACCCGTGAGACAGCTTCGAAAATCCTCGACGGAGAATTTTGGGTGGAACTGGAAAAGACTCCGGATTGGTATGAGCAGTTCTCAGCGATCTGTCAGGATTACATCTTCGAGCGCGAGGCGATCGTATGAACCGGACAAAACAGGGCTCACTCTTTTCTGACTCAACACCGACAGCTGGGGGATTCAATGGCCTGGATGGATCGGGGCTCACCATCCCTGCGGAAGAGCAGCGGCTGATGATTCGAGCTTCGGCCGGAACCGGGAAGACCTTTCAACTGGCGAACCGTTTCGTATCACTGCTTCGAACGTCTCCGCCCGACCGAATTCTCGCATCAACATTCACTCGAAAAGCCGCCGGGGAGATTCTCGATCGCATTCTCTTACGTCTCGCGAAAGCAGTCATTTCAGAAGATGATTTTCATTCCCTCCAGGAATTTGCTGGCGATCCGAAACTTCAACGAGAAGAGTGTGCCAGGCTTTTGACGAACCTCACGAGCCATCTTCATCGCCTCCGCGTTGGCACGCTCGACGGATTCTTCTCAAGGCTCGCAACGTGTTTCTCACTGGAGCTGCAGCTGCCTCCGAATTGGCGAATGATCGACGACCTCGAGGCTTCGCAGCTTCGGGAAGAAGCGATCAATTCGGTGCTGCATGCAGGTGAAGTTCAAGAACTGCGAACACTGGTGACGCAGATTGCTTCTGGAAATCCCGGAAGAAGTGTCCACTCTGTGATCCTGGATGCGATCGGCGACTTTTACGGTATTTATTGTGATTCCACCGGTGAAGCTTGGCGACCGTTTGGTGATCTGAAACCGCCATCACAAGCAGAGTGGGATGCCGCTACCGAACGTCTGCTCACTCTTCCGCTGAGTGAAAAACGTCTTGAGACTGCACGTCAGGGCGACCTGAAACGCGTGGAGAATCAGGACTGGGCGGGAATGTTGTCGAGCGGTCTGCTCATGAAGGCCGTCAACGATGAGACCTATTATCGCAAACCCTTGCCGGACGATTTGAAGCAGGTTTATCTCGAAATCTTCGCATTGATCCGCCGGCACGAACTCTTCATCTGGGGACGCAAGACAGAAGCGACCTACGAGTTGATCGAAAAGTTTGACGTCGAATACCGCCGCCTGAAACGACAGCGAGGAGGGTTAGAATTCAACGATGTGACGCGCTGTTTGGCTCAGTCGCTCGGAGAAAAGGCGACATCAGATCTCACCCATCGCCTCGACGGGCGCATCGATCACCTTCTCCTCGACGAGTTTCAAGACACTTCCCCGGATCAGTGGAATGTCCTGTATCCCTTCGCACGTGATGCAGTCGGGGCTGACGGAAAGTCGTTCTTTTGCGTCGGCGATGCAAAGCAGGCGATTTACGGATGGCGTGGGGGTGAGGCTGCCATTTTCGACACGCTCGCTTCGCAACTCAGCGGTCTCACACAGAAACCACTCAATAAAAGTTTCCGGTCATCGCCGGTTGTCATTGACGCTGTGAATCAAATTTTCCGTGGGATGATTGCTCACGACAATTTTGATCGTGAGATGAAGACCATTCAAAATTGGTCAGGTGCGTTCCCCGAACATGCGACAGCACGCACGGAGCTCCCGGGACATTTTTGTTTGCGAACGTCTCCCGACAAAAACGAAGACGGCGAAGATCTGCGAGGACAACTGTTCGAGTACGTCGCTCAGTTGGCGAAAGAGACGCTCGAAAAGCATCCACAGGGAACGATTGGGATTCTCACGCGAAAGAACGACGCCATTGGCCAGATCATTTTTGAACTTAATCGACTCGGAGTTGATGCGAGTGAAGAAGGCGGAAACCCGCTCACAGATTCGGCAGCGGTTCAATTGCTGTTGTCGCTGTTTCAACTGGCGGATCATCCCGGGCATACAATTGCACTGTTTCACGTGGCCAATTCGCCGTTGGGGCGAATTGTCAATCTGTCGCCTGATGACAGTGAGGAAGATGTTCATCGATTCGCGGAACGACTGCGTGAAAAACTGGTTCAGCGGGGATATGGAGATTTCATTTCATCTCTCGTTCCACAACTTGCGGTGCACTGTAGCCGTCGAGAACTTCGTCGACTCATTCAAATGACCAGTTTGGCGGACCAGTTCGACACGTTACCACATACGCTTCGACCGAGTGAGTTCGTCGAATTCATTGAGAATCAGAAAGTCAAAGAACCGACAGATTCCCGAGTTCGGGTGATGAGTATTCATCAATCGAAAGGATTGCAATTCGACACGGTGATTTTTGCGGAGGCGGATGGTTCCTGGTCGACGCCGGCACCGAAATTTTATTCGCTTCGTTCGCATCCCACCGAGCCTGCTGAAGTCGTCGTGACCGCTCGACGTCTGGAAGATCAACCGTTGTTCCCGACCGGCGTTCGTCGTGCTTTCGAACAGACGATCGAACGCGATATCACCGGGCAACTTTGTCTTCTCTATGTGGCATTAACGCGAGCCATCCATAATCTGCAGGTCGTGGTTCAACCCTGTAAGCCAACGAGCAAGGAAAGCTCTCTGCCAAAGACATTTGCGGGAATTCTACGGGCTGCCCTCGCTCCTGACAAACGGCGAACTCCTGAAACCATTCTGTACGAATCCGGTGATCCCAATTGGTTCGCAGGTCTTGCCAGGAAGGTCGAGAAGCCCAAAGACAAACCTGCACTTCAAACTCTGACGAAAGTTGAGTTCGTCAAAAAGTCGACTGTTCGTAATCTGGCTCGCGTGTCACCTTCTCAATCGAAGAAGTCGCCGAGAGTGCCGATGAAGACGGTTCTTCCCACCACGAAATCGCGCGGTCGCGAACGGGGAACATTGATCCACGCCTGGATGGAACAAGTCGTCTGGATCGAGAATCAGCCGCCCGAAGATGTCATGAGAAGGAGTTCGATCGCATACAGCTTCTCCTCTCAGGAATTAGACGGCGTGTATGCGGACTTTCTAAGGATGCTCCAGCGATCGGAAGTCAGAAAACTTCTCTCAGACGCGGAGTACCGAGCGAGCGTCTATTCATTGTTTCCTGAGAAACTGCAGGAAACGATTCAAAGTAAAGATGTCGTGATTGAGGTCCGCAATGAACGTAGATTTTCCGTTCCGGACAGAAACGGCCTGCTGGTCGGAAGTCTCGATCGACTCGTCACCTTCCGCGTCGATGGGCAAGTTGTGGCAGCGGATATCATCGACTTCAAAACAGATGGAATCGGCAACGACGTGATCGAATTTGAGGACCGGATGCAGGTCTACCGTCCTCAGCTGCGAAGTTATCGCCGGGCTGTCGAGAAGTTGTATGGGATTCCGCAGGAGTGCATCGCCGCCAGGATCGTCCTGCTTGCTGCCGGACGTGTGATTGAAGTTGATCCGTAACAGATCAAACAACAGGGCAAATTCGAATCCCAGACCTGCGAAAAGGCACGGGAACAATCAGCAACTGCTACGGATTTAATGAACCGGAAGATTCATCTTCGGAAGAAGAAGCCGCTTTGTCCGGGGATTGAAGCCACTCCAGGTTGAATCGTGCTAGGGTCAACGCATCTCCAGCAAAGCCCGGTTTCTTGCCGGTTCCGTAGAAGCAAAGAATCGTTCCGTCATGCGTGACTGCGATGTCGGAATACATGCTCGGGCCCGGTTCGAGAACCTTGCTGGTCGCCCATGAATTTCCTTCATCGCTGCTGATTTTCACGCTGAGGTTTTTACGTTGGCGACTCTTACCGGGTTCGGCCTTCCCTTTTCGGGCCCCGTCGAGGTTATGGGGATTCGAAAACAACAGCAGGTTTTCATCGCCATGGTCGTAACGGACCAACCCTCCCATGCAAATTGGCTCGAGCAATGACTCATCGAAGGTCGGCGTTGACCATCCAGAGATTCCGTCTTCGCTGATGGTGACCAGTCGACGATGTTTCTTCGATTCGTTGCGGACGTTCAGCATGACTCGACCGTCGCTCAGCTCGACAGCGACTGTTTCGTTCGGGTTGATCCACTCTTCAGTATTCGGAACAGCGATCTCTCCTGCTTGCCACGTCTTTCCTCCATCGTCGCTGTAAATCGTCGAAGTCACGGAGGGGCGATGGGCGTTTCCACCTTCACCGGTCGAGAGCCAGACAGGGATGAGAAGTCGCCCGTTCTGTAGTTGGATGCTGTGATTTGGCCCAGTCGCCAGAACTTTCCAGGGGTAATCCTTTTTGAACTGATTGAAAGCCTCCGTAATTTCCACCGGCTCGCTCCAACTGCGTCCATCGTCCTCGCTTTTCTGATAGAACGCACGCATGTACTCAAGGCAGAACACCATGTGCACAGTGCCGTCTCGATCGGCAATCAACACGGGATTGTTGTATGTCACGTGGGAGGTGTTGACGTTTTTGAGTCGCAGAGCGAAAGGGTTTTTGGGTTTCGGATCTGCAACTTCGACGATGCTCTCAGGCGGGCTCCATGACTTTCCATCGTCCTCTGACCGGCGCAGCAAGACGCGAATGTCGGACCAGTCGCCGCCACCGTGCCGTGCTTCGCACCAGGCCAAAACGGTGCCTTTCGCAGTAACGACAATTCCCGGGATGTGATAGAGATCGAAGTCCGGGTTGTCGCCGACTTCGAAAAGGTTCTGCTTACCGATGAAAGGTTCTACGCCTCTGGCAGATTGGGTCACTGCCAGACTCACGAAGAGAACGAAGAGGCCGGAGCAAGCGTTGGATTTCAAAATAGACTCCCGGTGTTGCGAGGTGAGAGGATTCCCGAACAGATCGCTACCAACAACGAATTGTTGGAGTTGGCTGTGAAGATGTTCAAGGTGTAGACAGCAGTCGTCTTAAGCGAAGATTTCTTTCACGACATGGCCTTCGACATCAGTTAATCGGAAGTCGCGCCCCGCGTGTCGATAGGTGAGCTGTTCGTGATCAACTCCGAGCAAATGCAGAACGGTGGCGTGCAGGTCGTGCATGTGAACTTTGTTTTCGACCGCTTCGTGCCCGAATTCGTCGGTCGCTCCGTAGCTGAATCCGGTACGAACACCACCACCTGCGAGAAAGTGTGTGAACCCCTTCGGATTGTGATCGCGGCCATCCGAATTTTGGGCAAAAGGATTCCGCCCGAATTCGCCTCCCCACCAGATGAGAGTGTCCTCCAGCAGGCCACGCTGCTTCAGGTCCTGAATGAGTGCGGCGACCGGTTGATCGGTCGCTTTGGCGTGGGTCGCGTGACGTTCCATTTTGCTGTGCTGATCCCAACGTGGGTTCGATCCATTGTCAGCATAGTTGACCTGAACGAAACGGACCCCTGCTTCGGACATCCTTCGAGCCATCAGGCACTGCCGCCCGAAGTCTTCAGTCTCCGGGTTGAGGAGTCCGTAGGCTTCGTGCATCGACTTCGGTTCTTGAGAAAGGTCGAGCAGTTGTGGTGCGTGATGCTGCATCCGCCACGCGAGTTCGTAGGATGCGATGACAGCTTGGAGTTCTGGATCAGGTTGCGAGCCAATTTGTTTTGCATTCAATTGGCGGAGCATTTCGAACTGCTCGCGTTGTTGAGCTGTGGACAGACTCGAGTTTTCGATGTGACGAATGGCAGCATTTCGAGAGGGCTGTTCGGCTCTCCCGAGCGGGGTCCCTTGATGACATGACGGCAGAAACGCGTTGGAGTAATTCCGGGGACCACCATTTGCAGAAGTTGGGCAGATCGTGACGAACGCTGGCAGATTTTCGTTTTCGGTTCCGAGCCCATAGCTGATCCAGGCGCCCATCGACGGTCGAATCAGATTTAGAGCACCGGTATGCAGGAAGAGAGTGCTCGGGCCGTGAGCGACTCCGTTCGTGTGCATACTGTGGATGAAACACAGGTCGTCAACTTGCTTCCCGATGTGCGGCAAGAGGTCAGACACCCAGTGGCCAGTTTCTCCGTATTGACGGAACTTCCACATCGGCCGCATCAACTTCTCTTCGGTGTCGTCACTGCCTTTGGCCAGCTTTCGAGCATCGCGAAACTTGAAAGACTCTCCGTGGTGTTTGAAGAGTTGCGGTTTGTAATCGAACGTATCGATCTGGCTCGGTCCTCCCTGCATGAACAGGAAGATGACTCGCTTCGCTCGCGGTGCGAACATGGGGGCGCGAGCGGTCAGCGGATTGGCTCTGAGAGATTGAGCGTGTTGCGAAGCTGCAGCTTCAGAAGTGGAAATATTCGGTCGGTCGGCACTGGCCTGCTGGGTCAGGAGGCTTTGCATTGCGAGCGATCCGAATCCGCACGCTGTCGATTTGAGCCAATGTCGACGATTGATGTGCATGAGGTGGGAGCCTTTAGTCAACAGTCGAAGATCGTAGGTGGGCTGACTCTGGCGGAGAGTCGGCCTTGAATCCTAACACATTCATCAACAAATTTTGACATCGACTTCCCCGATCGACGTAATTGATTGGCGGCGCGGGGTGAGTCACCCCCACACCTGGAATTCCTGACGACTGGTTCGAGTTGTGCTGTCCCCTCGCTGATTTGGCAAGGAGTTCGTCGTTTTCGAGGGTAATGAAACAGGGACAATCAGCTCAAAAAGCCCTCGAAGTGGGGCCAACTGTGGAGAGAGTGCCATTCTCTCCGTAAAAGTGTTCTACTGTCTGGTGCGTGGCATCCGCTGTCGAGAATGAACTCAGGCAGCGACCAGCGAGGCCAAAACCTCCTCAAATCCATTGGAAACTGTGGAAGATAGATGAAATCCTCAAATTCGGCACATTCTGTGGAATAAATGTCCGTGCGATTGGATCAAGATATTGAGGACATGCAGTCTGAGCGCTCATCACATCTGAACTCTGTCGGGGATCTCGTTGAAGATCACTACGCAGACCTATATCGATTCGCGTATCGGCTCTCCGGTAGTCACGCAGATGCAGAAGATCTGACTCAACAGGCATTCCTCACAGCTTGTCGTAAACGGCATCAGGTTCAAGATCTGGACCGGATTCGTGGCTGGCTGTTGACGATTGTCCGCAACTCTTTTCTCAAAGCTCGGCAACGGGACGAGAGAATGGTCGCGGCATTTGAGGAAGTAGCGGTTTCGTCCAACGACTCGGATTCTGAGACGTTTCTCTTCGACGAGGAGACGCTTCAGGCTGCGTTGAATGAGATTCCAGAACATTACAAAACCCCACTCCTTCTCCACTACTTCGAGGAGATGGGATACAAGGAAATCAGCGAGCTTCTGGGGGTTCCCATTGGAACTGTCATGAGTCGTCTTTCGCGGGCGCGAAGCGTCCTCCGTGAGCGTCTCTCCAGAGAAGATGGAACGTCAGACCTCGCTGAAGGTGATTCGTCCCGAGACAATCCTGCAACGGAAGTTCCGGCCGAACACCGGGATCGATAGAGCGTTTTGATTGAGTATTTTGCGTCGATTCGGATTCCCAAGCCCGTGATTCTGAGGTAACACTCAACGAGTAAATCTTGAATGCGGTGAACTCGGGAACATCGATCGAAACTTCAATAGATCACAACATCGAAGAGGCATGCGTCGAGCGGAATTCGCATCGAGAAGAATTCTCTCGTTTTGGACAGGACAACAGGTGAACATTCGAGAGTGCGACGGAATTCGTCAACGGATCGATTGCCTCCCCGCCGGGGAACGCGAGACCGATGACGTTCTGTCGTCTCATCTGGTGGGCTGTGCTGAATGTCGTCGCTATGCAGAACTTCAGACAGCCTTCGATCAGCAGCTTCGCCAGCAGCTACTCGATGTCGCAATTCCAGAGGGATTGAAAGATCGACTCCTGAACGCAACTTCGGCACTCGAAGATTATGATCTGAAAGAGTCAGTCGACGCTGTGCAATCTGACGAGACAGCTACTGATTCCGACATTCCAGCTAAGGTTCGGCAGGGCCATCGCGGACGGTCACTGCTGAAATGGGTGATTGCGGGGACAGCTGTCGCTAGCGTGCTCGTTGTGATGATGTTTCAGTGGACTCCTGCAGATCCACAGCAGCGTCTGACTTATGATGCTGCCAAAGAACAGCTGCTTGCTCAGCTTCAGCAGATGAGCCCTGAAGACTGGGATCGTTTGTCACCATTCGATCAGAGCTTCGAAACTCAGGGGCTTGTTGATCCACAGCTTTCTGAGTGGACGCGTTCAGAAACTGTGGGGTTGAGTCTCGATGATGACCCCGAACACGAAGTGGCGGTTTGCGAGTTCCGCTATCGTCAGTGGTCCGGGGTTTTAATCACTTTCAGTGCTGACGAATTTGATGGAGTGCCCGAACAATCTTATTCCGCTTCTGGCCAATCCATTTTGCAGTGGCGGTCACCGGGCGGTGATCTTGCCTACGTCTGCATTGTCGAAGAAGGCTCGGCTGAGGAACTGCTGACGCAGATTCTCGGAAACTTCGCTTAGACAGTTTTCATCGCGGTTTCTCACTTTATTCCGCAACGACTACTTCTTTCCCTTGGCTCGCTGCTCTGCGAAAAACTCCTGGAGCAGTGCACGACACTGATCGCGGAGGACTCCACCTGTCACGTTTGATCTGTGATTTAGCCGTGGATCGTCCGTAATCTGGTAGAGCGTGTTGCAAGCTCCTCCCTTCGGATCATCTGTTCCGTAGACGACATTCGGGAGACGTGATTGAACGATCGCACCGGCACACATTGGGCAGGGTTCGAGAGTGACGTACAACGTGCAGTTGATGAGCCGCCACGATCCCAGTGCTTCGGCGGCCTGAGTGATAGCGATCATCTCCGCATGGGCTGTCGGATCTTTGAGTGTCTCTCGCAGATTGTATCCTTCACCGATCACGCGGTCTTGATGCACAACGATGGCACCGACGGGAACTTCGTCCTGTTCAAAAGCACGATGTGCCTGATCGATCGCTTGCCACATCCATCGTTGATGGATTTCGTCGATGGTCATTGGCGTGTTCAGCATCGATTCTCAATACCATTTTAAATTCGAGTAAGCTGAGAAAGTGGAGTTCTTTTTCTCACCAATTGAGTCCGGGCGGAAACAGAATTCAAACCCGTGCGGTGAGGTCTTCAGAATTCAGCGTGATCCACTAAGATAGAAACGTGCTGGCACCTTGCCCAATTCCATTCAACTTGTCAATCACTTCAATCTTGAAATTTCGCCATGTGGCAACAACTCCGCGGTCATCAACAGCAGGTCGAGATGTTCCGCCGCGCAATTCAGCGAGGGCGGACCTCGCACGCGTATTTGCTGGTTGGTCCATCAGGCATCGGGAAGCGGCTGTTTGCCAAAATGTTGACGCAGGCTCTGTTTTGCACGACGCACGCCGATGAGGAGTTTGAAGCGTGCGGAGAGTGCTCTGCCTGCCGTCAGGTGATCGCAGGCACCCATCCGGATTTATTGACGGTTGAGTGTCCGGAAGGAAAGAACATTCTTCCCATCAGCTTGATCGTCGGTGAGGAAGAGAATCGCGGCCGCGAAGGTTTGTGTCATGATATTTCCATGCGGCCGATGTCTGCCAGCCGACGAATTGCCATCGTCGACGATGCCGAGAAAATGAACACCGAGTCGGCGAATGCGTTCCTCAAAACGCTGGAAGAGCCGCCACCGGGAGCGATGATTTTCATGATCGCGACCGAGAGTGACCTCATTCTTCCGACCATTCGATCGCGTTGTCAGCCCGTGCGTTTTTCTCCATTGCCGGACGAGGACCTCGCCGAACTGATGGTCGAATCGAAAGACGTCGAGACGCTGGAAGAGGCTCAGAAGATCGTTCCGTTTGCCGAAGGATCTCTGACAACTGCTCGACAATTCCTTGACCCCGCTTTGCTGCAGCTTCGCTCAGTGGTGGAGCAAACGTTCTCTGTTTTGCCGACGAATCCATTGCAAGCTTCCAAAATGCTTGATGCTGTCTTCGACGAAATTGGCGGCGATGCTTCACGACAACGTCAGACCATGCGTTGGGCGAATCGCTTCTTCATCGACGGAATGCGAAAACGGCTCAGAGCCGGTTCGGACCCGATGAGTGCGGATCGCCTCGGGAAAATGATCGATCGGTGCATCGAGACAGAGCTGCACCTCAATCAAACAATGCCAGTGCCACTTTGTCGTGCGTCGCTCATTGATGATCTCGGAAGACTGGCCCGCACTCCGGTTCCTGTGTAGAGCAAGTTGCAGCCACGCCTGATTTCTAGGTGATGGAGTGGGCTTCTTTAAAGCGGTCTGCGGTTACTGATCGATCAAAGTGAAAGATGAAGTTGCGCAAGGGCAACTTCATCTTTCATGTCTTGTCGTCTCGCAAACTTACTCTTCAGCGACGCAATAGAGGAATTTGTTCGAGCGGATGAACAGTTGTCCGTCGCTGATGGCGGGGGTTCCGCTGAAGTCGCTTTCGTCTTCTGAGAACTGGTTTGTGGCGAGTAGTTCATACTCATCGCCCAGGCCGACGACGTATGTCGTTCCGGATCGATCGACGTAGTACATGCGATTCCCAGCGACGACTGGAGAAGCATAGCTTTGGCCACCCATTCCGCCGCGTGAACGCCCTCCGCCTCCACGGCTGAATTGTCCACCGGGGCCACCGCGAGCACTTTCACGTGAGCCGTCGCGGTCGGAAGATTGTTGATCTCTGCCACTCTCTCCTCCGCTTTGGAGACGAGCTTGAAAGAGTTGGTCTCCGGTTTTGGCGTCGATACAACTGACGATCCCGCCGCTGATCCAGTAAATCCGTTGGTCGAAGAAGATCGGCGTCGAAATTCGACCCCGTTCCCGTCCCGACCAGAGAACGTTTGTCTCGGTGACATCACCCTTGCCACCAGAACGGATGGCGACCGATCCGCCGCTGCGACCTTCAATGAGGTAAATTGTGCCGTCGTGTTCAATCACGCTCGAGCACATCGAGTCGGAATCGACAGACTCCGCGAACCATCGCATTTTTCCGGTTTCAGGGTTGAAACCCCAGACCTCGTAGGGAACTCCAATGACTAGGTCTTCCAGTCCGTCTTCTCTTAGACAGACAACTGGTGTACCCCAGGTGCCGGTGAATCCTTGTGCTTCCTGACGCCAGATTTCTTCTCCGGTCTCTTTGTTGAGAGCGACGAGTGCCTGGCTTTCTGCCGTTGCGGGGATGATCATTTTGTCGCCGACCAGAACCGGGCTGGAGGCTGATCCCCAGCCACGCGGATCACTTTCTGTTCCAATTGATGTTTCCCACAAACGGTTTCCGTCGAGATCGAAAGCGACCGCGCCGGACTTACCAAAATAGCAGTAGATGTTTTTCCCGTCGGAAGCTGGAGTATGGGACGCATAACCATGCTGTGCGAACATGCCCCGGTAGTCTTCTTCTTTCCCGGTTGGTTCAATGTCGGCCGCCCAGAGGATTTCTCCATCGGTGCGATTCAGGCAGACCAGATGGAGCTTGAGGTCTTCCTTGCTGCCGGGATTGTCCGAATCAATTCCATAGCCTGACCAGCAGGTGATGAAAACGCGATCGCCCACAATGATTGGACTGGAAGAACCAGGACCGGGGAGTTCAGCTTTCCAGGATAAGTTCTCTGTGTCGCTCCACTCGGTTGGGATGGAATCGTCTGCGCTGACTCCAGATCCGTTTGGGCCGCGAAACCGCATCCAGTCGTCTGAATGAACAGTTGACGTGACTGTCAAAGATGCACACAGAGAAGCACACATCGACCAAGCAAGAAATCCACGTCGAATCATCCCGAGTCCTTTCCGCACGAATGGATGGCGATAAGCATTCTTGGTTGAAACGACGTGCAATCGGAATAGTTCCGAGAAAAGTCAAAATTCGCCACGAATTGTCTCAATCTGAATGGAGACTTTGGTTGAACGGCGGCGTTTCGAGAGATACCGTACAAACATAAGAGTAAGCTGATTTACCTTTCTGAGCTGATCGCTCATTACTTGTGAACTCCCTTGGACAATGCGATCTGGTCATCACCCAGTCAAGCCCGGGAGAGTTCGCTGACGACCTTTCCGATTTACGCTTCAGAACTTCGATTCCGGCAGACATCGTTTCCGATTTCTTCGCAGGCGGTGACTGATTCAACAAAGTCCGTTCCTGAGGAGACATCGTTCGATGGGTATCTTTGATTCGTTGTTTGGCGGCATGGAAGGTGGAGGCAAGTTGACCTCCCAAGAGGCGTTCGCAGGCATTCTACTCGGTGCGAGCGCGTGTGATGGACACATTGCTGATGATGAAGTTCAGGGGCTGGTCACTGCTTTGATCCGGATGAAACTCTACGAGCGAATGAACGAAAAGCAGTTCAATTCGATGCTCAACAAGTTGCACGGAGTCATTAAGAAGAAGGGTGTCGATTTTCTGATTGAAGGATGTGCTGCCGGATTGCCGGATGGATTGGGGAACACAGCCTTCGCAAACGCTTGCGATATTGTGCTGGCTGATGGAGTGGTGGAAGAAGATGAAAAGAAGTTCATCGAAAACCTGCGACGGAGCCTGAAAATCGACAGCGGCGACGCGAAGTTGATCGCGGAAATCATGATCGTCAAGAACAAGGGTTAACGACGAGAAATCCCGTTCGCTGCCAGTCTCAATCTTTCCTGGCCTCGGCATTTAAGCATCTTTCACCACGATTCAGGATACAATCATGTCACTGTTCGACGACGTTCTTGGCGATTCCGGTTCATTTACTGAAAAACCATTCGGACCCCAGGAAGGGGTTGCCGGTGTGCTGTTGGGAGCATCTGCCTGCGATGGTCACATCGCTGACGAAGAGGTCCAAAGCCTGATGACAATTCTCGGCCGGATGAATCTTTACTCCCGGCTGTCGGGGCAACACTTCGGAAACATGATGGATCGTCTGATGGGGACGCTCAAGAAAGGGGGGCCGGAGAAGCTGCTCGAAAAAGCGATTCCCGCTGTCCCGCCTGAGCTTCGCGAGACCGTCTTTGCTAACGCTTGCGACATTGTTCTGGCTGACGGAGTGGTCGATAGCGAAGAGAAGGAATTCATCGATCAACTCGTGCAGCGACTCGAAATCGAGGGAAGTCGTGCCAAGGATATCGTGAAAGTCATGGTCTACAAAAACAAAGGGTAGGGCACTCCGGCGAGAGTTGCGTAAGCGACTGTGCTGATCCTGCGAGAGGCTGATGCAATGTGTCTCGACGGACTCATGGCAACGGTCTCCAATTCTCGACATCGACCGAATGGGACGACCTAACGCGAGTGAGCGCTGCAGTCAAATTCCGTTCGACAGAGATCTGTCCAGAGAGGCTGAGATTCGACCAAGGTCGGTGACGAATGTTGCGGGTTTGTCATTCAGTTGTGATTGAATGAATTTTGGTTAACTTGATCCTCCCTGCCGTCAACTGTCGACGCATCAAGCCTGCCTTTCAACGGTTTCCTCAACATGTCAAATGAGAATACGTACTCCGAAGCAAGTGATGAGGAGGACGGTCCCGACCGAATCGGAATGTTGGTCAGCTCACTCATTCTGATGTTGTGTCTGGTACTGTGGGGAGTGAAAGCGTCGACGGGGGCATACTGGGCAGAAATCGGATTGCTGATCAGTCAGGTCGCGCTGATCTCCGTCATTATCTGGCAGGCGTGTGATCCATTCGCGGATGCCGCGCAGTGGATCGGCGATCGATTCCAACTCCCCGGATCTGTGCGGGGTGCCACATTGGATGCTGTGGCGAGTTCAATGCCGGAGTTATTCAGCGGAATCTTTTTCGTTGTTGTGGCAATCGCAGCGGTCGAGGGAGGAGTTCCTGAAGACCGCGTGACTGCCGGATCTGAAGGATATGGCTCGACGATCGCAACGTGTGCGGGCAGTGCGGTCTACAACATGATTCTGATCCCAGCCTTCTGCGGACTCGTGATTGCCTTTTCCCGCAAGAGTCGTCCGACGATTGATGTCGAGGACGAAGTCATCTCGCGAGATGGAATGTGGTTCGTCGGCTGTGAAATGCTCCTCATTCTCTTTCTTTTCCAGAACACGATGCACTGGTGGATGGGGATTGTGTTCTTGTGCTTGTACGCGGTCTACATCTTTCAGCTTTACCGCGATGCTGGGACCTATCGGAAAAAAGTCTCTGCGATCAGGCAATACGTCGCAGAGCATGGGACGGATGTAGGTGTGGGGAACATCATGGACGCGATGGCTCAGGCGGGATGGAAAGTCTCGCGAGAGCTGGTCATGACGACGCTGGCGGAAATTCGTGATGAGCTCGCTGATCGTGATGGCAACGAGGCGGAAGAAACTGAGAGTGCGGGAATCTTCTTCGGTCTCTTCTCGGTATCGCTGAACCCTGCGACGGTTTTTCTCGTGCTGTCGCTGTCGACTCTCGTTGCAGCTGGTGCTTGCTACTTTCTCGTGGAAGTCACTCTTGAGACGGCCAAGCTTCTCGCGGTTCCCACGTTCTTTGTCGCAGTGGTACTTGCCGCAGCTGCCTCTTCAGTCCCCGATACATTTCTGGCGATTGGGGCTGCCCGACGCGGCGATGATTCCGGAGCGGTCTCGAATGCATTTGGATCGAATATCTTCGATATTTGCGTCTGCCTTTCTATTCCGCTTCTCGTGAATTCCTATCTCACCGGTTGGCAACCGGTCGCGTTGCTGCAGGATGGTCGTCCGATCGCGGGGCTCGTGGGGCTTCGAATTCTGCTCGTCGTCCTTACGGTGTTGACTCTGGCGATCATGTGGCACAATCGACAGCTGACGTTTCGAAAGTCGCTCGTATTGTGTGCGCTATACGGAGTTTTCTTGGCGTATGCAGTTCTCGGTTCGTTGGGCGTTTTGTTCTAAGACGCTCGCTAGGTCACACTCTCGTCGTGCGTATCGCTCCTATTCAGCGATTCCGATGAGTTGAAGCGAATCGGAACCACGTACGGCAATGGAGTTTCAACAGCTGGTGGCTTCCAGGGCAGTTTTGAGACCACTTCTGGTGACGGCGTCGACAGCTGATCGCTATACTTCCGAAATTCGCCCGTCGAAACGTACGATTCGAGTTCGTGAGGGGTCCAATCCTCATTGAGACAAGTCCTGGTTCTTCAAACGAAAAGATCGAATGACATCAGTTCCGCAGCTCACAGAAGACGAAGTCCGCTCGTGGTTTGAGTCAGAACTCCCCATTGAGGATTTCTCAGGCAAGAAAGTTCTGTTGATCGTTCCGGATGCGACTCGAACGGCTCCCATGCCTCTTCTGTTCGATTGCGTCCATTCGAAGCTGAGCCCGCATGCAAGTCGGATGGATGTCATCTTTGCACTCGGGACACATCAGCCGATGCCGGAAACCCAGATGATGTCGCTGCTGGGAATGACAGCGGAAGACCGCTCGACGAAGTATCGTGATGTCAAGCTGATGAATCACCATTGGGATCGGGATGATGCACTCAGCACGATCGGTGAATTGAGTCCGGAAGAAACCGAAAAGATTTCGGACGGGCTGCTCTCGATGAATGTTCCGATACAGATCAATCGTTGCATTCACGACTACGATATTCTGCTGGTGCTTGGACCTGTCTTCCCGCATGAAGTCGTGGGCTTTTCCGGAGGGAACAAATATTTCTTCCCTGGAATTTCCGGTCCTAAATTGTTGAACTTCTTTCACTGGTTGGGCGCTCTGATCACCAATGTGGGGATCATCGGAGTCAAGAAAACTCCGGTCCGCGAAGTCGTCGATCTGGCCGCGACGCGCATCCCGGTTGAGCGGCGAGCGATTACATTCGTAGTGGCCTCCGACGGAACGACCAATCTGCATGGTCTGTTCTATGGGACGCCCGAAGATGCTTGGAGTCGGGCTGCGGATGTTTCTTCTCTGACGCACATCAAACGTCTCGACAAACCCTTTCAAACCGTCCTCTCATGTTCGCCCAAGATGTACGACGAACTTTGGACGGCCGGAAAGTGCATGTACAAACTCGAGCCCGTTGTCGCTGATGGGGGAGAGCTGATCATTTACGCTCCCCATCTCAGAGAAATCTCAGTGACTCATGACAAGACGATCCGGGAAATCGGTTACCATTGCCGAGACTACTTCATCAAGCAATGGGATCAGTTCAAGCATCTGCCTTGGGGAGTATTGGCGCATTCGACTCACGTGCGTGGATCGGGAACTTTCGAAAACGGTGTGGAAAACTGCCGAGTGAAAGTCACGCTCGCATCACAGGTCCCGCCGGAAGAATGTGAAGCGATCAATCTCGGATATCGAAACCCGGACGACATCAATATCGAGGACTATGCGAACCGCGAAGACGAAGGAGTGCTTCTCGTTCGCAAAGCTGGCGAACAGTTGTATCGGCTGGCAGAGTAAATCTGGTCTGAAGAACGTTCACCGTAAAGTCGATGATGGCATGGTGAGTTGATGAGATCGTTTGTCTGTGCGTGACGGAGCGGGTTTTGAAAGGTCACTTCTGATTGAACAGAAATGACGACTTTCTACAGTTGGTCGGCGCAGCTCACATCGTCAGGCGGACGGTGGCATCTGACCAGAGTGAACTTAAGAAGAGATTGACGGAGAGATGACGAAGCAGAGTGGAGCAGACGAACGTAGTACTCGCGTCGAAGAAGCAACACAGCGGATCGGTCGAGAGTTGTGGAGCCAGTTGGACCGCAGAAAACCGACCGTCTTCGAACGCAGGTGGTGGCTGGATCACATCCTGGAATGGGCGATGCAGGATGAGTCGGTCAAGATTCAGATGTTTCGCTTCGTCGATGTTTTGCCGATGCTTCGTTCGAGTGCAACGGTGACTCAACACCTGCAAGAGTACTTCGATGAAGTTCGTGACCATCTTCCGGTCGCTGCCCGGCTGGGACTCGACGTCGCGCAGCCTGATTCCATTCTCGGCAAAGCGTTGGCTCTCAACGCGCGGAACAACGCTCGAAAGATGGCAGAGCGTTTCATTGCAGGTGAGAAACCTGAAGAGGTACTCAAGAGCGTCAGCCGGTTGAGAAAACAGGGGCTGGCATTCAGTCTCGATTTGCTCGGTGAAGCTGTCATTAGCGACAGCGAAGCGGACGCTTACCAAGAAGCTTACCTGCACCTGATTGAGAATCTCGCTCCCGAAGTCAATCAATGGCCGGATGATGCTGTTCTCGACCAGGATCATCAGGGATGGATCCCCAAGTGCCAGGTATCTTTAAAGCTTTCGGGCCTCGTCAGTCACTTTCGACCTGTCGATGCTGAGGGAACAAGCCAACGAGTCAAGGAACGACTGCGGCCGATTTTCCGACGTGCTCGAGAACTCAACGCGTATGTTCACATCGACATGGAACATTACGAATACAAACCACTCACGCTGCAGATCTTCCAGGAAATACTCATGGAAGATGAGTTCCGCGACTGGCCGGATTGCGGAATCGTGATTCAGGCTTACTTGCCGGATGCGGGAGACGATTTGCAGGCTCTGTTGAGTTTCGTTAAAGAGCGCGGCACCTCGATCGGGATTCGGCTGGTCAAAGGGGCCTACTGGGACTACGAAACGATCACCGCCGAATATCGCGGCTGGCCGTGTCCGGTCTACACCAACAAGTGGGAGTCGGACCACAACTTTGAATTGCAAACACGTTTTCTGTTCGAGAACTACGAACACCTGCGACCAGCAATTGCCTCGCACAACTTGAGAAGCCTGGCCCATTCGATTGCCTGGGCGAAGGAACTCAAGATTCCGGCGAATGCCTGGGAAATCCAGATGCTGTACGGAATGGCAGAAGAGCAACAGCAGTTGTTTAGCGAATTGGGCCACCGGGTTCGGATCTATACCCCGTTCGGCCAGTTGTTACCCGGGATGTCTTACCTTGTGCGACGACTCCTCGAGAATACGTCTAATGAGTCATTCTTGAGGCTCGCTTACGATCAATCACGATCGATCGACGAATTGTTGAAAGATCCTCAACTGACAGGGGAACAGGCCGAAAGCCAAACTACCGTCGCATCCGGGGCATAAACTGGGCTAATCGAATCGCTTCAGTAGAAACAATTCGCCCGCTTACTCTATTGAGAAGCGGGCGAATTTACTTTGAGCATTTTCTGAGTTATTGGACACTCACTCGAACGAGCAAACTCGGCCTTTTGCCCGATGAAAAAGTTCAAGCGAGTGCACAGGAACGAGCAACTCGCTCTAATCCTACTTCTCGTCGGAAAGCTGATACTCCGCCCAGAGAGCTGCGCCCAAGACTCCTGCATCATCTTCCAACTTGGCAGGGACAACTGTGAAGCTGTCACGGTAGGCAGGCATGACTCGCTTGTTGGCTGCTTTGAAGACTTGCGGAATGAACAAATCCGGCATGGCTTCCACGAGTCCTCCTCCCAGCACAACGATATCGGGGCCGATGAGGTTGATCGCGCTGGCGACTGCGATTCCGATATATCTTGCTGCTTCGAGGATGATTTCCTCGATTGCTGTGTCACCTTTTGAGATGGAGGTGGAGAGTGCTCCGCTACGAATCTTGGAGAGGTCCACTCCGGAGTGTTCAAGCAAATTCGGCGCGTCACCCCGATAAGCAGTTCGCGCAGCTTGAGACGCGATCGCCAATCGGCTTGCTACGGATTCGAGACATCCACGTTGTCCGCAACCACAGCGAGGACCGTTCGACATCACCTGGATGTGACCAATTTCGAACGCCGAAACCTGTTTGCCTCGCAGAATTTCTCCGCGATAAACACATCCGCCACCGATTCCGGTTCCCGCGAAAACGCCGATCAAGCACCGTGCGTCTTTACCAGCGCCGACTCGATATTCGGCATAAGTTCCAGCATCGACATCGTTTAGAACTGCAACCGGGCATTTCAGGTCGGCTGAGACTTGATCCTTGAGCGGGACCGCTTCCCAGCCCAGATTGGGGAGATCGAGCAAGATTCCGCGATCCATATCGATCGGGCCGGGGCAGCCGATGCCGATGCCTTTTAAGTCGGTCGGTTTGAGATCGGCCTTTTTCAGAGCGTCGTTGATTGTGTCGATGATCCGGTCGACTCCGGCTCGTTCCGATGTTCCCGGCTTGGTTCGCTTTCGTTCTTTCGCGATGACCTTCCAGTTCTCGTCGTAGACTTGAGCAAGCATTTTGGTTCCGCCGAGATCGAACCCCATCCAGTATTGCGCTTTCGATTCGTCTCCCATCAGCTTCCTCTTTTCTGAATTTGTCTGAGGCTGCGAGCAGAGTTTGTTCTCGCCAACCTCTTAACGTTGTCTTCGATTTTGACGCAGTTTCGTAATTCGGATAGATCGCGAGCAGATTCAAGCACTTTTCTGAATAGTTTTCGTGTTTTGCCAGCGGCAAACAGAACGAAAACTGTGTCGAACGGTCCAGACGAGTGCAGTCAACGTGAGAAGGGTCTCAAGACAATTTAATCGATTGCCGGGTGCAAATGTGAGTCGCAGCAGGCGAATTAATTCTCTTGTAGGGCAAACCAGCGGACCATGATCTGCAGCCCGGTCAGCGTCTGTTCCAGTTGAAATCCGTTCTCGTATGACGGGACATGCGTAAACAGAAACCGGAAATTGGATTGAGCGGAGTTCTCGAGCAGGCTGGCGTAGAAGAGAAGATGATTGCACACGTACCGGCCAGCATCCTTGCTCAATTCGGAAGGAACGTTTGCTTGCTGAAGTTTTTCAAGAAGCTGATCGACACGATGGGGACAATATAGAAACGGGCTTTGGTCAGAGCGGATCGGCGTTCCCTGACGGAGCTCGCCGGAATTGTCGGGAATGGAAGCATCGTCGAGATTTTCGCCACAGGTCTCTAATCGCAATGTCTCGCTGTGTCTTCCGACTCCAAACGATAACACGACGTCCGGATTGGACATCTCGAGGATCTGATCCAGGGCGATCTCGACTCCGTTGTATTCGACCGGAAGCAAAAATGCTTCGATCGAGTGTCCGTCGATGAACGGAGTGTTTTGATTGAGAGTGTCGACGAGATCTTGAGTCGGGTTGGAGGGGGTTCCGGGAAACGCAGGGAATCCGGTGATCGCAAATTTCATCGTAGTTCTCGCTCGTTGGCGACTCACAAATTCTCGAGAAACTCGGTCATCTCTCCCAGCGCGTGAGAATCTCCGATTTTTTTGGCGACTTCGATTCCGTTTTGCAGCAGAGTTCGGGCTTCGCCCGTCTGATCTTCGGCTGCGAGCATCTGAGCCTCTTGAAAGTAGGCGGGAACATAGTCCGGGTTGATCCCTCGAACTTTGGCGAAAGTTCGTTGTGCCTCTTCGATTTCTGACTCTTTAGCCAATTCCATTGCATAAGCGTAATTGAGAAAGAGATCGTCTGGCGAATCTTGCAGCATCTCTTCGATTTTTTTCAGGCGATTCATCTTGTGGCTTTCAACTTGAATGAGGAGTGGCAGAAAGAGCGAGAAAGTGACTGAGAGGAGGACTGTATGCCGAAGGGTTTACCCAAATCAACAAGTGTCGGTTAGGTAAGTTTTGCGACGCCGTCTGTCGGGTTTCAAGGGGCAGCGGAGATCATTCCGATCATGCAAGTTGTGGAGATCAAAGGAGTGGGCTTCGGTCGGCCAGAGGGATCTCGCCCAAGAATGGACTCAGTACCCCACCTGGAACAGGTCCGCAGATGACGAATCACTTTCGCCAATTACACACATGGTTGGCTTTACTGACAGTCACTATTGCCACCTCAGCTTATGCTGAGGAAGAATTCGTTTCAGTGCGGAATACGCACCGAACGAGGATTGTTCAGCGAGCCCTCCAATCGAGTGTGAATATTCACACCGAGAAAAGACAAAAGTCGCTCGACGTCGTCTTTTCTGCCGGAAAAGCATCGAAGATCAACGGAATGGGTTCCGGGATCATTATCGATGAACGCGGTTACATCGTGACCAACTATCACGTCGTTCAGGATGTCGAACGTCTTCGCGTGACGACATTCGATGGAGCTGAGTACGAAGGACGCGTCCTTGCTTACGACGCCCAGAAAGATCTCGCGGTCATCAAAATCGAACCGCGAACCAGCCTCATCGTGGGGCAGATGGGGTCTTCGTCGGACTTGATGCTCGGTGAAGATGTCATTGCGATCGGCAATGCGTACGGTTACGAGTCGACCGTGACGCTCGGAATCGTCAGCCACAAGTCTCGCGACGTTGAGGTCAACGAAGAGCAGGCATACGAAAACCTGATCCAAATCGATGCTGCCATCAATCCGGGGAACAGTGGAGGACCGCTGCTCAACGTCGATGGCGATGTGATCGGAATCAATGTCGCAATTCGGGCGGGTGCTCAGCGAATCGGATTCGCCATTCCAATCGACGATGCTCGTCGAACTGTGGCACGGCTGATCAACATTGAACGGCACCATCAGACTTATCACGGCGTGCGAGCGATCGATTACAAGAATGGTCGCGACCGCAAATTCGTCGTGCAGTCGACGATGCCTGGATCACCAGCCAGTGCTGCCGGCCTTGAGAATGGGGATGTCATCATTCGTTCCGGATCAGTCGATGTTGTCGACGCTACCGATTTCGAACGTTCACTGTTCGGAAAGCGAGCTGGCGAAGCTGTTGATCTCGTCGTCCTCCGCGACGGGAAAGAAGAAAGCCTGCAACTGTCGGTGGGCTCACTGACAGGACAGCGATCGACGATGCAAAACCAGATCGCGAACCGGGCTCAGTCGCCAGATCGCCCGATGGTTTCTTCGACCGTGAATCAGGAAGACGAATCTGTCTGGCAAACGCTGGGGCTGAAGCTTTCGAAAGTCGCTTCGTCAACTCCTCTCCCACGACCCTATAACGGCGGGTTCGAAGTTGTCGATCTGCGACCGCAGGGGCCAGCGTCGACACGAGGAATTCAGCGTGGTGACATTCTCGTTGGTCTCGACAAGTGGGAAACCGTCAAGCGGGACGACATTGACTATGTTCTGAATCAGCACCAGTCACGGCTGATGGGGCCGCTGAAGTTCTACATCGTGAGGAATGGCGAGACGCTCTACGGAGAGATTCCTTTCGCGGTATCGCAACGATAATGACGGACTGAGGCCGGATCTTTTCAAAGGTTCGGCCTCCTTCGGTAGGAGACTTCTTGACGATCGACCATCACCGGCGATATTTTTAGAAGAGATTGGCGATCCGCTAAATTCCTCATTCCCGGTGTTTTTTAGGTCGAGATCGTCTGAAGTGGCTCACATGCCGATCTTCACATCAAAACCAATTCAGGAGGTGTGTGAAGATAGTTTCAGGTGTCTGCCAATCGGCAGAGACTTTGAAGTGATTCGGTCCGACAACTCCGAGAGCCAGTTTTCGGCCGTTCCTGGCCAAGTCGAGGAAACCTCGCGATGCATCTGTACGGTAAAATCTTCCTTTGGATGGCAGTCGTCATTCTTATTCCGGCGATCCTTCTCACTACGATGGCACTTGATATTCGCAGCAAGTGGCAGGCGGAGGTGAAGCAGCGCCAGGAGAAATTGAAAACCAGCGAACAGCAGTTGGCTGAGATGCGGCTGACGGTCCGCAATCTCGAGGAAGAGTTGCAGCAGGAATCGCACCTCTGGGGCGAAGTCTGGCAAGCTCCGGGTTCACGTTCACTGCTTCTGAACGACGGAATTCCACGTTTCGATTTCGGAGTTGGACAGAACGCTGGTTTGGGTGTTGGGCCAGACTCACAGTCTCCGACCGTCTTCGCATTTGTCGAACCACAGCCCGGCGAGTCATCCCGCTTTCTCGGCGAGTTTGAAATCGGCGATCTCAAAGCAGCTCGCTCTGGTGGTCGACTGTTGAGAAACCCATACCCCGGCGAAATTCAGACATGGCCTCAGCAGGGCAAGGTTCACTTGCGTCAAACTCTCCCCGGAAGCTGGGGAAGTGCTATCGCTCAGCTTGAGAGCTCAATCATCATCGCCAACTCCAAACTGGAAACGATGAAGATCAACGAAGAGATCGCATCGCGGCAGATCCAAAACTCAGAAGAGTCACTCGATCAGCGACTGGCCGAATTGAATGGTGACGGCAACGCTGCTGCCGGTGCAAGCGAAGAGGTTCTCAACGGTCTGGTCGAAACGCTTCGGAAGTACGATTCCGAACGGAATTCACTGCTCGAAAAAGTTCAGGAGCTGCGACGCAAGGTCGTCAACGACTACTTGTCCCTCACTCAGCAGATCAGCGAGAACCGAGACGAAGTCGAAGCTCGACAAGCGGGGAACTCTCCTGAAAAACCGGCTGTCGTGATCGCACAGTAAACCACGAGTAGTCAAAGTCTGTGATGGCAGCGAAGCAGGCAATTGCTTCGTGTTGCAATGCTTGTAATGTTGGAAGAAACGGGGCGGGGCTGCGCCCAATACTGAACATGTCTGACGGAGACTTGCGTTTGAGATGTTCCTCTTCCGCAGACTCTGCGAGGAACTGATTCCTCATGTCGGAAATAGAACGAAACGAAGTCTCTGACCGTCACTCTGCTGAGTTGGATCAAGGATTCGTCTCGACAATCAGTTCGCTGATGTTTTGGGGAACGTTTCTGACTGCTTCCGCGATGTATGCGGCTTTCGCTCTCGCTCCCTCGCTGGCCACGTTCTGTCGCGTTGAACAGCAGTGCCTGGCGTTGGAAGAACAACAGGCACGACGCTCTGCTGAAATCACGCACATGAAACGGGTCGAGGCTGCTCTGCGGAGCGATCCCGACTTTGTGCGGCGTCTGGCCGATCGTGAATTCGGAGCACTCAGCAACGAGGTCGGACGTTTTGACGTTCGAGAAGAACTCGGCTACGACGCTCGGATTCCGAGAATTGCGGAGGAGAAGGTCGTCCAGAAAGCTGACGGATGGGCTGCTCTCATCCCGGTAGAACTTCTTCAAATGTTTGCGAGTGATGCGATCTTTCGAACTCGATGGGGAGTTGCCACTCTCTTTCTCTATCTATTCGCGTTCGTATGCTTGAGCGACGGGTTTGCATCGGGAGCGATTGGGCGCGGAATGGTTCTCGGACTGGTTGCGATTGCGAGGCGGTATCAGACCTCTTCGTGAAATCGATTGGCACACGCTTGTGGAACCGGTCGCATGGTTTCAATAATCTTCGGATCAAACTCTATCGAAATGTTTTTAGATTCGGAGATTATTCACATGTGGCGAACCAGCCTTCAACTGGCAGTTGTCTGGCCATTGCTTTCTGCGACTGTCGCACTCTCTGACGTCCCCGAAGCCAAACCGTTCGGGAAGACGAAAGATGGTGAAGCGGTCGAGAGTTATACACTGAAGAACGACAACGGAATGGAAGTCCGCGTGATAACTCGCGGGACGACGATCACGAACATCTTCGTTCCAGATTCAGACGGCAATGTCGCCGACGTCGTGCTGGGTTTTGATGATGTCGCTGGGTATGAATCCGAAGACAACCAGTATTTCGGATGTACCGCCGGTCGCGTGGCCAATCGAATCGCCGAAGGCAAATTCTCTCTGAATGGAAAAGATTACTCGCTGGCGATCAACAACGAGCCGAACCATCTGCACGGCGGAGTCGAGCGAAGCCTCGACAAAGTTGTCTGGAAAGCGAAGCCATTCGAAAACGAAATGGGGCAGGGAGTTGTCTTCCGTTATGTCAGCCCACACGGGGAAGAAGGATATCCCGGAACGCTTTCCTCCGTTGTCCGAATGACATTGAAGAAAGACAAGAACGATCTCGTGATTCGGTACTCAGCGACCACCGATCAGGCGACGCCCATCAACTTGACGAATCACTCGTACTTCAATCTTGCAGGTGCGGGGAGTGAAACCGTTCTCGATCACGAATTGACACTCTTTTGCGATTCTTACACACCCGTCGATGAAGGCTTGATTCCAACAGGAGTGATTGAATCTGTCGAAGGAACTCCAATTGATTTTCGTGAGCCACATAAAATCGGTGAGCGAATTACCGAGTACGATGAAGCTTCGACAATTGGGTACGATCACAATCTCGTTATCAATGGCGAGGCTGGTAAGACTCGCAAAGCAGCAGAACTCAAAGATCCAGCGAGCGGTCGAGTCTTGACCGTCAAAACAGATCAGCCCGGCGTTCAGTTCTACTCGGGGAATTTCCTCAAAGGACAGACTGGAAAAGACGGCAAAGTTTATCCTCATCGCAGTGCGATCTGCCTTGAGACACAGCACTTTCCCGATTCGATCAATCAGCCTGAGTTTCCCAGTGTCGTCCTGGAGCCGGGCGAGAAGTACCAGCATGTCTGCATCTTTTCCTTCTCCACTGAAGAGTAGTCAGTAGATGGTGCGAGGATGATTGATGACGGCACCGAACTTCCGTAAACGAACGACGAGCGATGTCGCTGTTTGAACAAGAGGCTGAGACCCCAATGTGGGTGTCAGCCTTTTTCTTTGCGCTTTTGGAAGTTTTCTGGAAATGATGCGCGAAATCAGCACCTGAGCTTCGTTGAGGGAATGGAAGATTGGCGAGTGCGTTCAGCGGACCGGATCGAAGAGTTCTCGCTACGTCGTATGATCACGAAGCAAAATCACAATCTGCAAGGAGATGGAAATGCCGCAGCTCAATCGTTTTCGACTTGCCTGTCTGCTCGGAGTGTCGGTGTTATTCGTTGGTTTCGAACAAACGGCGATGGGGCAAGGTGGGTTCGGTGGCCCAGGCGGCTCGTATGGCTACTCCGGAGATTCTCGCCCGGAACCGGCGAAAGGGGATGTCTCCTTCAAAGGCGGAACACTCGAAGAGTTTGCGAAGGTCATGCGCGAGAGTTTTCAGGATCTGAACTTGATCGTCGATGAAGAGGCTCGGAGCGCGAAAGTCAACGAACTGGAAGTTCGGAACGTTTCTGCGAAGAGCATTCTCGATTTACTTCGAGTTTTAACCACTCCGCCTGTTCAAGTCTCGATCAGCCAGCCTGACATGATTGCGTATCTCCGAGCTGCTCCCGCTTCTTCCGGAATGGGAGTCGGATACGGCGGATATGATGGAGGGGGCGGATACGGAGCGGGCGGCTACGGTGGACTGGGAGATATGGGAGGCATGATGGGCAGTGGCTACGGTGGTGGCTACGCTGGAGTTCCTCAAAAGCCAAAGTTGATTATCGAGACGTTCCCAGTGGGGCCAATGCTCTCGGATGACTCGACGCTGCAGGCCGAAGATCTCCTCAGCACAATCGAAACGGCAATCGAACTTCGGGAGAACTCTGCGGAGTCGACACCGATTCGCATGAAGTATCATGCAAAGACGGGCTTGATGATTGTCGCTGGTACCGAGACTGACCTCCAGGTTGTCAGACAGATTATAGATGCATTGCAACTTGTCGGACATCATGAAGCGACAGCGAAGAAGATGAATGACGAACGGGAAGAGATGGTCAAGAATGTGCAGGACTACGCGCAGCGACTCCATCAATCCAAACAGAAAGTCGCTGAGTTGGAGGAATTGATCAAGAAGCGTGAGAGCGAAATTCTGGAGCTTCAGAAGCAGTTTATCGAAGCCAAACGATCTTCCCGATGATTGCTCTCTCTTTCGATCGGTGATCGATCGAGTCAGCGGGATTTTGACTCTCTGAATTCAAGTCCGTCTCGAACGCGGGTGAATACGTTTCTGCAGGAATCTGGGATGACGAGACCGGATGACACGCACGAACTGACCGAGCGTCTGATGGCCGGTGAAACAGAAGCGATTGAGAATTACTACGAGGAATTCTTTTCGACAATGTTTCATCAGGCACAGCGTTCGATTGGTGCGGATGAGCAAACGTGTCTCGATCTGGTTCATGATGCAATGCTGAAAATGTTGAAGTCGATTCGAGTCATGGAGAGTCGCTCGAAACTGAAAGCCTGGACAAGAAAGCTGGTCACTTCGGTCGCGATTGATTTTCTTCGAAAACGTCGATCCCAACTTCGGTTGGCACAGCGAGCCGCTGCGAACACGGAAACGGAAGCCTCAATAGAAGAGCTGGAACGTGTGGAAGCAAGACTTGTTTGGCTGAGCGAAAGTCTCAGCCTGCTCGATGCAGATTCTCGACGTCTCGTCACAATGCGTTACCGATGGGGATGGACACTCAAACGCATCGCCGATGCGATTGGGCTCAATCCGGGAGCGGTGGATGGTCGGCTCGGAAGAATCGTAGAGCAGTTGCGAAGTCAAGCGGAGGGTGTTGAACATGACTGAACACATCAACGTGACACTGAGTGAGTCAGGCCAACGACGTAAACAGGAAATTCTGTCCGATGTCGTTGGCGCTGCTCACAGCCTTCGCCGTCGTCGCCGACAAAGAAAACAGGCCACAATAGCAGTTTGTCTGGCGGTGCTTAGCGGACTCGCTCTCTGGCTAGCGATTCCAGGACCTGAGATGAAACAGGCCCATCGAGAAATCCCGGTTCCTCCTGCAGTCTCTCCCGTTGCCAACGAAGAACTGAATGTGGTCATTCCAGACACAACTGTTCCGAGTCCTGGCTCAGAAGTTGTCACCGAAGTGGTCACAACGCCGAAGCGATCACTCGTCGAGTTTGAAATTGTTGAGACGAGTGAAAGTGTGATGGATCGATATATCATCGATTCGACTGTGCCATCCACTGGGCGAGTGGTCTTCGAGATTCTCGATGATGATGCGCTCGTGCGCGAAATGATCTCCTGGAAACTTCCCTGGGGGCTGGCCAACTTTGAAGGTCACACCGTGCTGATTCCGCATGAACAGGCCGAGAATCTCTAGCGATTGACGAACGCCAATCGTCTTTGGAAGCAACGCTTCACGTCTTCCAGCATCTTATTCACCAAGGCAATTCGATTTCATTCCCTCATATTAAGAATCACGAATTCTAGGAATGAGGAAGTCGAACATTTGTGATTTACGGTGACACTTTTCCGGTTCAATCCTTTACGATAGCGAAGCGTCACTGCCACTCATCGCTTTCTCTGGCGAGCGTCATGTTTTGATTCAGTTCAGGAGTTTTGACGCTTTGGAGAAATCGCATTCGGGTGAGTGCAGAGATCCACGAGAATGGTCTATCGGGAAAGTGAGGAAACCGTGGACGTCCTGTTCTTGTCGCGGCTGCAATTTGCGCTGACGATCATGTTTCACTATTTGTTTCCCCCATTAACAATCGGGCTGGGGATCATTCTCGTCTACCTGAAGTGGAAGCACATTCGGACTGACGAAGCGATCTACGACGCGGCAGCACGATTCTGGACGAAGATTTTCGGGTTGAACTTCGCCCTCGGTGTTGTCACCGGGATTGTGATGGAGTTTGAATTCGGGACAAACTGGGCGGTCTATTCGCGGTTTGTCGGAGACGTTTTCGGGTCAGCACTGGCTGCCGAAGGGATCTTCGCATTCTTTCTCGAGTCCGGATTTCTCTCCCTGCTCCTGTTCGGTTGGGATCGTGTCGGAAAGTGGACGCACTTCTTCGCAACGCTCATGGTCGCGATTGGCGGGATCTTTTCTTCAGTCTGGATCACCGTAGCGAACTCGTGGCAGCAAACTCCGGCGGGGCATGTCATTCGTGATCACGTGATCAACGGTCACACTTTTCAACGGGCTGAAATCGTCGATTTCTGGGCAGTCGTCTTCAATCCGTCGTCGGTGCAACGTCTCATTCACGTTTGGATTGGGGCGTTCATTCTTGGTGCTTTCTTCGTGATGAGCATCTCTGCCTGGTATTTGCTCCACAAAAAACATGTCGAGTTTGCCAAGCGATCGTTCACTGGAGCATTGATGCTGGCAACGGTTTCGTCACTGGCCCAATTGGTCTCCGGACATTTCCAAGCCGATACCGTTGCAGAACATCAACCTGCGAAGTTGGCCGCGATGGAAGGCGTCTATCATTCCACGAATGGTGCCGAGTCATACATCTTCGGTTGGCCTGACGATGAGACCGAGACGGTCAAGTACAGCTTGGGGATTCCCGGTGGCCTCAGCATGTTGATTTCAGGTGATCCCGATTCCCATGTCATGGGATTAAACGATCTCGAAGAGACATGGGGGCGACCACCTGTCTGGTTGACGTTTCAGGCCTTTCATCTCATGGTCGGGATTGGAATGCTCTTCATTCTGACCACGCTCTATGCATCGTTTCTCCATTGGCGAGGCACGCTTTTCGAAACGCGTTGGCTGTTGTGGTACTTCGTGTTCGCCGTCGTTCTGGCGTTTATCGCCAATGAAGTGGGGTGGGTAAGTGCCGAAGTCGGACGACAGCCGTGGATTGTGTATCCGACCATCGTCGACGGAGAACCTGTTGGCGGCCTTCGCACAAGTGAGGCATTGTCAGAGGTTGTTCGAGCAAGTCAGGTGCTGACGTCGATTATCTTCTTCGGAATGATTTACAGCTTGCTCTTCGTGCTCTGGATCATGCTGTTGCACCAAAAAATTAAACAGGGACCGGACTGGCCCCCATCCGGAACGGAAGAAAAAGAAGAATCCGTGTTACGACGAAAAGAGTCATTGGCGTAGCCCGTCGACGATTCAGATGCCGATTTTGAATGACAATCAATTCGACATCAGAAATGACAAGCATCGCCAAACGGTAAGTGAAGCCGTTCGGAGCATGTACTGAGAAGTATCACAGACTGAAGGCTGCTCGGGAGTCCGAACTGTCAAAGTGGATCGAGTATCTTCAGGTTTGGTTTGCACTCTCTCACATGAGCGAACACAGCCTTTTCCTGATGAAACATCACAAGCGAGTGCACAGCTAAGAGCAACTTGCTCTAGAAAGACGATTTCGAGATGGATTGGAATCTGCTCTGGTTTGTCATTTTGGGGATCTTGCTCACCGGCTATGCCATTCTCGATGGCTTCGACCTGGGAGTCGGAATGCTGTCTCCGTTGGGAAAGACCGACAAGGAAAAGCGGATCATTCTCAACTCAATCGGCCCGATTTGGGACGGCAATGAAGTTTGGCTGGTGACATTCGGAGGGGCGATGTTTGCAGCTTTTCCGGAAGCTTATGCGACGGTCTTCTCCGGGTATTATGAAGGTTTCATGGTCATTCTGGCTGCGTTGATCTTTCGAGCGGTGTCGATCGAGTTTCGCAGCAAGCTGCAAATCGCAACGTGGCGAGGAATCTGGGACAAGGTCTTCTTCGTCTCCAGTCTGACCGCTTCATTCGTATTCGGCGTGGCAGTCGGCGGAGCAATGACCGGAGTTCCTCTCGATGGTCGCGGCATCTTCCGGGGAAGTGTCAGCGATCAAATCGATTGGTATCCGGTGCTGACCGGTTTTCTCACGATCGCAATGTTCCTGATGCACGGGGCAATTTACTTGACTCTCAAGACCGGCGGAGAACTCAGACAGCGTGCTCGGCGCTGGATCTGGATCGGCTACTTCGCCTTCCTGGCTCTCTACCTGGCGCTGACCGTTGCGACGTTGACCACAATTCCAAAAGCACTTCACAACTTCCACGAATTCCCATTTGCTTACGCTGTCGTCATATTGAACGTCTTAGCGATCATGAACATCTCGCGCACGGTCAAGATGGAAGCCTTCGGTCAGGCATTCTTGTCGTCTGCCTGCACTATCGCCGCGCTCGTCTTTCTCTTCGGAGTCTCTCTGTTCCCGAATCTGGTCGCCTCTGACCCGCATCCGGAGAATAGTTTGACGATCTACAATGCTGCATCGTCAACAGCGACGCTCAAACTGATGACTCTCATCGCAGTGATCGGAATGCCATTCGTGCTCGGCTACACAGGAGCCGTCTACTGGACGTTCCGAGGCCGAGTCGAATTGGACAAGCACAGCTATTAATGACTTCAAATCATTCATGAAGTGGAATACTTTTCAGAGCGGAGAATGCTCGTCTCCTGTCTCGAAGGAAAAGTCTTACCAGTTGAGAGCAACACTTACAGTGACGTATTCAGAGTAGAGCACGCGCTACTGCGGATTCGATGCCTTCAGGTCGAGGCAGACGAGGGCGTCTTCGCAGCGAAGGTAGAGCAATCCGTGGGAGAGGACTGGGGCTGTCCAGCTTGGGTATTTCATTCTCGGGGCTGAGCAGCGTGAGATTTCTTCCCAGCCTTCTGTTGTCGCTTTGCACAATGCGAGCGTTCCACGTTCGGCAAGAATGATGAACTTTCCGTCAGCCAAAATCTTCGAACCTCGACCATAAAACGGAAACGGAACGGTCTCTCCGGTCTTTGCGTTAACAATCGATCCGTCAAAGGCTCGTTTGAAGGAAGCATCTTCGGATGCACCAGTGGTCGACCATTTCACTTCTCCGGTTTTTGCATCAATGCATCGCAACTCCCCTTCGTTTTCGTGTCGACCGCTGAACCCGAGAAAATACCCGTCCAGAGGAATCGACGTCGACCAGTGAGTGAGGAGATTACGTGGATCACTCCAGACGACTTCGTAGCTTTTTCCATCGGGTTGCACACGAAGAAGCGTGGCTCCCACACGGTATGCAGCTGAAAGCAAAATCGTATCGTCGACGACGACTGGCCGGGCTGCGTTGACCGATTCGTGAGTTCGAGAGCGAAACCAGTGACGAAAATTCTCTTCGCCGGTTTCTGGGTTGAGAGAAACGAGGCCGTGACGCATCAGGCAGAGGATGTGGCGTTGACCATGGATGGTCGCGGCGATTGGTGAAGAGTAGCTAACGACCATCTCCTCACCGGTCCAGTCGTAGGTGTCATCAGAAGCCCAGCCAGTAGAAACGCTGTCCCACGTCGCTTGGCCAACAGCGCTCCAGAGCGGTTTTCCCGTGTTTTTGTCGAAAGCAACGATTCCCGAGTTGGGTTGTCCCCCGACCGGGACGATGAGGCGATCGCCTTCCAGAATCGGAGTCGAGCCGACTCCAAAAAATCCGTCCGGAATATCGTACTCATCGCGGAGTTGCCGCTCCCAGACGAGAGAGCCAGCTGTCAGCTTCAAGCACAGGAGTCGTCCTTCTGCTCCCAGCGTAAAGCAATGTTCGTCAGTCAGAATCGGGGAGCAGCGCGGACCGTTGTTGTATCCGTATGGGTCCCGGAAGCGACTTGGCGAAGAATAACTCCATTGCTGTTTGCCAGTTTCAGCGTTAAAGCACTCGACGATTTCTTCATCGTTGATCCGGTGATGAAGCACGAGCCGGCCATTTAGAATTGACGGGGCACTGTAACCGGTTCCAACTTCCCGTTCCCAGACAAGTGGCGGTCCGTCGGCTGGCCACGAATCGAGCAATCCGGTTTCCGTCGAAATGCCGTCGTGAGTCGGACCAAGAAAGTGCGGCCAGTCTTCACCTGTTCGGGGAACAGCCGGAGCAGCAGCTTCTGTCTTAAACGGTTGAGCTTCTGCTGATTGAGTCGGTTCCTGCCCGTTGCTGCAGGCGGAGCAGAGGATGCAGGCAAAAAACGGAGCGAACAGAAAGCTCAGTGATCGGAGTTGGTTCAACTGCAGCAGGGGATATGTCATAGTGGTGTTCTGGCGAGAGGAAGTTGGTGGGGCCACATTTCGAATTGAACTGACAACCGGCGGGAATTTCAAGATCAGCCGGAACTGATACCTCGTTGATCCTGAACAGCAGACTGGATTGGCGCAGCTGGAAATTACTTTCAAATCAACAGGATGAAGCTCGAATGCATAAGGTTCTGATTGTCATTGGAGATGCAGCGGAAACTCTCGACACGATGTATCCCTTTTATCGACTGATCGAGAGCGGTTTTCAGCCCGTCGTGGCTGCTCCGGAAAAGCGACAGTATCAGATGGTGATGCACGAGGTGAAACCGGGTTGGACGATCACCAAAGAGTGGGAAGGGTATACCCTCAACGCTGACGTTGCCTTCTCAGAGATTGATCCCAACGAGTATCTGGGGATTCTTTACTCGGGTGGAAGGGCTCCGGAATACATTCGCTACGATCCTGATCTCGTCCGGATCACCAAGCACTTTTTCGAGACAAACAAGCCGGTTGGCTGCGTCTGTCATGGGGTGGAGATTCCCGCCTATGCTGACTGTGTCAGAGGACGAAAGATGGCGACTGTTGCGAAGTGTCGCTTCGATCTTGAAGTGTGCGGGGGCATTTTCGTCGACGAGCCGTGTGTCATCGACGGCAATCTCGTGAGCGGAAGAACGTTCCATGACAACGGGCACTACGTTGGCCCATGGATTAAGCTTCTGGAAGAGCAGCGCGAAGCTCTGTAGTCGTCTCTCTGAGCTGTTCGCGAACCCCTCTGGTTTGGTCACCTCGATGCGTGTCTGCGATCGCTTCGTGCGCTCAGTTGTTTGCGTTTTGGAAAAATTGTGATTAACTTATCGCTGTTGGCGTGGGAAAAGACTTGATTTCAGAGTGGTTCCCGTGCGCAGACATCTATGATTGACTCTCTTGTATATCGTGTTCTCAGTCGAGCAGGTCGCTTTTGCCTTGTGACCGCGTTTCTCGGCGTTCAGTCGCTTCTTGCTCAGGCGACGGAAATTGACGGCTCAGCTGAAGCGACGACGAAGGTCTCGCTGATCGGCTCCGATTTCCCCGGTGAAGCTTGGGAATTTGTCTCCGGCAAGAAAGGGGCTCCCTTCTCAGAGACCTGGACGCTGGCCACTGACGAGGAAGCCAAGCTCGACTACATTATCTGCCGAGGCCAGCCTTACGGGTACATCCGGACGAAAAAGATCTATTCTGACTTTGAGTTCAGCCTGGAATGGCGATTCCCGAAGGACGAAAACGGCAACAGCGGTGTCTTGTTGTTCACAACTGGCGAGGACAGAGTCTGGCCGACAGCTGTGCAGGTCCAACTTCACCAGCCGGTCGCTGGCAGCATTTTTCCGGGTGGAAGTGCGAAGTCTGCGAACGAAGTACGGAACGTCGAGATGCTCGCTCGGCCCGTCAATCAATGGAACAAGTGCTTCATTCGCTGTCAGAATGGAACAGTGACGGTCACGATCAACGATACCGCAGTTGGCGAGGTGACAGGGTGTGATCCTCAAGTCGGAGCGATTGGCCTGCAGAGTGAAGGCTCCGAGGTCCATTTTCGCAAGATCTGGGTGAGAGAACTCAAAGCGCCGACAGAAGTCGAAGCCATCGGCGCCCGTCCGATTCGGCCACGACAACAACTCAAACGACTTGCAAGGCAATTGGCCAGCTTCCGGTAATGATGGTCCTCTGTTTGCCGCAAAACAGAGGCTTGAGTTGCTTCTGGCATTCTATTGGAAAAAACACTGCAGCCGAGGATCTGTGTGCTGGGTTCGGAATTTTTTGAACGCCACCAGTTCAAGATCTGAAAGTGTTTGTCCAAAGTTCCTGCGCCAATCAGGTCTGACACCTGTGCAGGGAGCCTCAGCTCGAAGTCTGTGTTTGATCTCGAAGATCCGCCTCATGAGCATGCTTGATACAGCTGCCTCGAACACTGCCCAGTTTTGGGAGGTTATTGAAGGCTCAGGAAGTGGCAGAGTAAAAGTCACCATACCTCCTTTTGTGCCTAGTTTACTGCAGCAGCGCAGAGTTCTTATATTGATCTCTTAAGATCGTTTGCTCGAAGCGATTGGCAAGAAAGAAAACAACCCCTGAGGGTGAGGAAAACTGCCGTTGGCTCGTGGGTAAAAGAGGTTGGTTGCAGAGTGGGAAGCTGCAATCAAAAAACGAGCAGTTTCGGGTCTCACCAGCTCAAGGGGCATGGTTGGGTGCGAGAAGGAAATGCAATTGGCGCACCAATCAGATGTCGAACTGTGTCGTTTTTTCCGTTTTCGCTCAAGTTGCATTAAAACCGTGATAATCTGTGCGTTCTGAAGGTTGTGATCGACAGAAATTCTCGGTAACGTGGTGCTGAGACGCGCCGATTCGGCGCCGAATCAACGAAAGATTCAACAAAATGGATATGTTTCGGCAGTCCACAATTCGCTTTCGGATGATCTATGCCTTGGCAGCGTTTTCGGTGCTGTACGGGTTGGTCGTTTTGTGGTATGTGCCGACACAGCCAGCGCTTCCGTTCAATTGTCTTGTTTCCAATGATGACCAGTTCGCACGACCTGGCGCCGAAATTCGCTATGTGTCAGATGAGGATCGATGGAAGGGCAACATCCCCGAAGTCGGTGATCACATCATCGAACTGGGCGGTCGACGCATCCATTCATTCGTGGACTTCGTTCGAGTGCAGCGAGAGTGGCGAAATCTCTCGGTCGGATCGGAGGGGACGATTGAGTTCGGGCTTGATCCATCTGAAGAGAAGTACGCTGGGAATCTTTCCGTTGTCGAATACCCCGATAAATCTCGTTACGTAAAGTGTTGGCTGTTGAGGAGCGGCGACGAACGTCCGCTCGAAACCTGGGTTCCGCTGATTCCTCAGCCGATCTCAGGCATTTCAATGGTCCTCTTCTGGTTTGTGCTCCAGATGTTCGTTGTAGTGATCGGTGGGGTGGCGTACTGGAATCGGCCGTTCGATCAACCGGTGCGAACATTCTTCGCTCTCGCTTCGGTGACGACGTGTGCATTTCTCGGGGGAAGTCACTGGTGGGTGGTCGCTTCCAGCCCGTTTCTGATTTCTGTCTTCGCGATCGCTGGGTGTTTCCTGCCAGCAGTCTTGCTGAATTTCTTCGTCGTCTACCCGTTTCCAGTTCGCTTTTATCGAAATCGACGTGGTCTGAGTCTGGTGGCGATGTATGGCATCCCGTTGGTGGTCAGTGCGGCGTTGACTTCGCTGATCGCAGCCACCTGGTTTTTGACAGCAGATTGGGGATCGGGACCGTTCGCTGAAACTCTCGAGTCCGTGTTTCGGAACGTGGTTCGAGAGTTGATGCCATTTTTAAGACGGGCTGCCCAGATCGGAGTGTTGTTCGCCGTGACATGTTTCGCAGGTTGCGTCGGTCTGCTGGTCCAAAGCGTTCGGTCGACTCGAAATGCTCTGGAGGCGAATCAGGTTCGGTCAATTCTGGGAGCGGCGTTGTTCTCGTTGATTCCCGTCGCTTACACCGTCTATCTGTGGTTTTTCCATCCCGTCGAGTTCGCCTTGGGTTGGGCGAGGCTGCCGATGTTTCTCGCGAGCGTCGCGTTCATGTTTGCGTACGCTGTGGGAATCGCGAAGTACAAACTGCTGCTCGTTGATCAAATGGTCAGTCGAGGTGTGTGGTATTACAGCTTGAGTCTGGCCTTGGTGTTGATGTTCTGTGCTCTGATAGCGATTGGAGCAGTGACGGCTTTGCATCAGGACTTGGCAATTTTTGGGAGAACGATTCCGCTCGTCATGGTGCTGATGATTTCTGTTCTGGTGCTCACCTGGACACGCGATGCATTGCAGAGAAACCTCGATCGCCACTTCTTCAGCGAGAAGTATCAGTTCGATAAAGCTCTGAAGCGGATGAACAGCGTAGTCACCGGAGTGCTAGAGCCGGAGCAGGTTTCGGCGAGTCTCCTCGATTCCTGTCGCGACGTTTTGCACGTGGGTGAAGCAGCTCTCTACCTTCGAAAATCGGAGCGGGCCGTCTTTCGAATGCTGATCGCGTCTGGACGTTCGAACTTTCCCGTTCAAGTGGTTCTTGAGGAGGAAGTCTTCAGCGCTCTGGAAATGAATCGCGTCTGGCAAAAGACTCCGCACGCGAGATCTCCTCTGCAGGAACTGATCAGAAGATTGGGGGCCGAAGCCATTCATGGATTGGAAATTCAAGGCGCTCTCGCTGGGATTCTTGTGCTGGGAGCGAAGCCTGCTCACAAAAGCTATTCGGCAGAAGATGTCGCGTTCGTGACCGCCATGGCTCGAGTGGCATCGATCGCATTACATTGTGCGACGGTCCAAAAGGATGTGTCGCGGCTGAATCAGGATTTGAAGCTGAAGATTGAGAAGATCTCCGATCAGGAACGTCAGCTTTCGGCGCTGCAGAAGGAATTGGGAGCGATGTCGACGTCGACGACTCCTGTTTCAGAGACAAAGACCTTTCATCGGGCTGGGATTGTCGGCACAGGCGAAGCGATGTCGACGCTCTTGGATACTGTCCGAAAAGTGGCGGCCAGTGATTCTTCTGTCTTGATTCGAGGCGAGAGCGGAACGGGAAAGGAACTGCTTGCACGCTCGCTTCACGAGAACAGTTTGAGAAGCAGCGGGCCGCTTGTCACGGTTCACTGTGCGGCACTCTCGCCGACGCTGCTGGAGAGTGAATTGTTCGGGCACGTGAAGGGCGCGTTTACCGATGCTCGGGAAGACAAGCAGGGTCGGTTTCAATTGGCTGACGGAGGAACCCTGTTTCTCGACGAAATCGGTGATATTTCACTCGATGTGCAGGTGAAACTGCTGCGAGTTTTACAGGAGCGTGCCTTTGAACCGGTTGGAGGAACGAAGTCCGTTTCCGTAGATGTTCGTGTTGTGGCTGCCACTCACCGAGATATCGAACAATTGATCGAAGATGGCAAGTTCCGCGAAGACCTGTTCTATCGGCTGAATGTCATCAGTCTGGAGGTTCCGCCACTAAGACACAGAAAAGAAGACCTCTACGAATTGGCGAGACACTTCCTTAAACGGGCGGCCGAAAAGGCATCCAAGCAAATTGTCGGGTTTGATGATGCCGTTCGGAAAATTCTGGAGCGATATGACTGGCCGGGAAACATCCGCGAATTGCAGAATGTGATCGAACGCGCTGTTGTGCTGGCCGAAGACCGATTCGTCCATGCTGAAGATCTCCCGGAGGAACTGTCTCAATCAGCTCCCCGCAGTCGTTCCATTCAGATGCCGAAGTCAGTTGGCTCAGTTGCGGTTCCGCACAGCTCAGTCGCTCGACGGACAACGGGTGATTCTGAATCAGAAGCGAGCCAGTTGCGCGAGGCACTCGAGCAATGCGAGGGGAATAAAGCCGAAGCGGCCCGCATGCTTGGAATGCCAAGGAGTACATTCTTCAGCAAACTGAAGAAGCACAAGATTGTTTAGACTCTTCCAACGCTTCCCCGTAAGCATATGTGGCTACGAGTTTCGCCGAATGTACTGAGCGCTCGCGAAACTTGTCACTGTGATTAAGCGATGATGTCGTGGGCGACGTTTCCAGCGACGTCGGTGAGTCTGAACTCTCGGCCCTGAAACTTGAAGGTCAATGCTTCGTGATTGACTCCGAGTAAGTGCAGAAGCGTGGCGTGGAAGTCGTTGACGTGCATCGGGTTCTCGACGACGTGGAATCCGATCTCGTCGGTCTTGCCATATGTGAATCCGCGTTTGACGCCTCCTCCGGCCATCCAGACTGTGTAAGCATCTTTGTGGTGATCACGGCCTGCATTGGCTGGGACCCCTTCATCGGCATTCCCTTGAAGCATGGGAGTGCGTCCAAACTCAGCTCCCCAGACGACCAATGTTTCGTCGAGCAGTCCGCGTTGTTTGAGATCGGCGATCAGGGCAGCGATGGGGCGGTCGACTTCTTCTGCCTTCTTCTTCACGTTGCTGAAGACATTGTTGTGGTGGTCCCAGCCTTGATCGTAGAGCTGCACGAAGCGGACGCCGCGCTCAACGAGTCGACGTGCTAGCAAGCAGTTGTTGGCGAAGCTCGTTTTGCCCGGCTCTGTTCCGTACGCTTCGTGAGTTTCTTTCGTTTCTCCGTCAATCTCCATCAAATCTGGCACAGCGGATTGCATACGAAAGGCGAGTTCGTATTGAGCAATTCGGGTCGCGATCTCTGGATCTCCGACGTCGGCCAGTTGGATCTGATTGAGGTGATTGATGGTGTCGATCATCCGTTTTCGATCGACGGGAGTCACGCCTTCTGGATTCGAAAGGAACAGGACGGGGTCTCCCTGTGTTCGGAATTCAATCCCTTGAAAACGGCTGGGTAGGAAGCCGCTTCCCCATAAGCTGTTGCCTGCTCCCGCAACGTTTCCAGTGATGAGAACGACGAAGCCGGGAAGGTCTTCGTTCTCTGAGCCAATTCCATAGTTCACCCATGAACCGAGTGACGGCCGACCGAAGCGGGGGAAACCGGTTTGGAAAAAGAGTTGAGCGGGCGCGTGATTGAAGTGTTCCGTGTGAAGCGACTTGATGACGCAAAGTTCATCGGCGACTGAAGCAAGATGTGGCAATAGCTCGGAAAGCTCGACTCCTGAGTTACCATGCTTCTTGAACTCGTACTTCGACCCCAACAGCTTCGGTTGGTCGCGGATGAATGCGAGCCGCAGGCCTTCCCAAAGATGATCGGGAACCAATTCTCCGGTGAGCTCTTTCAGTCGAGGCTTATTGTCGTACAGGTCCAGGTGTGAAGGGGCTCCCACCATATGGAGGAAGATCACATTCTTGGCACGCGGGGCAATCTGCTGCAGACTCTCAGCGGTCGGTTTGGCCTGAGCTTCCTGCTGCAAGAGAGCAGTCAGCGCTAAGCTGCCCAAGCCTGCTCCCACACGCTGGAACATTTCTCGACGAAGTAGGGGAAGGCGGGGGCTGAAGAGATCAGGGCGGGAAGTTTGCATGGAGAATTCTTCTGTTCGAAGACATAGGAGTCGGTGCGTATCATATCTTCATTTGTTGATCGATGCACTGCCATTCTCGCCTCATCCAGTGTTTCATTGTGGAACTCGGTTCCGACTCGCATACGCACGCAACGAGCCCTATTATGAGTCGTTTTGAGAAATCTGCCTGTGCCGGGGAGTTGGCTTCCCGAAACATCCTTCTGGCCCTGATCCAATTGCTTTTCGTTTGAATACTGAGCTGAGAGTTCCAGCAACATGATGAGTTCCGAGTCTGCAATTCATCCATTCGCCCGATTTCGCGTCTCCCTGATGATTCTCAGGACCGCGATCGCTGAGCGGTTGATGTATCGTGCAGATTTCGCGATGGGGACTCTGTTTCGATTCTTGCCGATCGTGACTCAGATTTTTCTGTGGGGAGCGATTTTCTCAGTCGGAACACAGTCTGAGACGAAGTCGATCGCTGGGTATTCGTATGAAGAGATGATTGCGTATTACCTGCTGGCGATGCTGGCCCGAGCATTTTCGAGTATGCCGGGACTCGCGAGCGGGATTGCCCGACAGGTTCGTGATGGCACGATCAAAAAGTTTCTCACGCAGCCGATCGACTTGCTGGGATACCTTTTCTGGCACCGTGTGGCTCATAAGCTTGTTTACTATGCGGTCGCAGCCGGACCATTTGCTCTGGTCTTCTTCTTGTGCCGTGGGTTCTTGCCTGAATGGCCGGGAGGCTGGGTTTTTCTGGCGTTCCTGGTGTCGCTGGTGATGGGCTTTCTGATGGGGTTCCTGATCGAGTCGCTGCTCGGACTGGTTTCGTTCTGGTTTCTCGAAGTGAGTTCGCTGCTCTTCATCTACATGATGTTCAACTATTTTTTGTCGGGGCACATGATTCCGCTCGACTTTCTCCCGGAACCGATTCTGATGTGGATCGAGTTTATTCCGTTTAAGTATCTGGCCTATGTGCCGGCGGCGATACTGTTGGACAGATACACGGGGCCCGAACTCGTGCAGGTCCTGGTGATCGAAGTCATCTGGATTGTCGGACTGTTGATTCTGAACCGTCTTGCGTTTTCAAGAGGCGTCAAGCGGTACAGTGCTTTTGGTGGTTGATTGCCAGCGACGTTGTGTGAATCAACCTACTTCAATCAGGCAGCGAATCTTCGAGAGCTATTTCGAAACCTTGTTTCGAGAGGACAGTGCTGCCTGTTGCCTCGACACTCCCATCGCTGGCAGCGGGAATGAGTGTCTTCAATTTTTCCTCTTTTACTTTCCAGACCATTTTCAAATTTCGTTTGCACACACTCGCACGAACAAACTCAACTTCTTGATGAGTGAGACAGCGCATGCGAGTTCACAGGAAAGAGCAACTTGCTCTATCGGCCCATATGTCACAGCTTGAAAATCTACTTGAAAACTCGCGGTTTGGGATTCCCGTCTCTGAACAACTCGCGATGAATGCAACACTGGATCTCTCTGCGTCGCGGGTTTTATGCCTGACATCGGGACGCGGGCAGACAGCGATTCAGTTGGCGGATCGTCTGAAGGATGCACGAGTGATCTGTCATGTTCTCGAAGCGTTTGCTGCTTCGGAGACCGCCGAGTTGATCGACGAGTGCGACTCGAATGTTCTGCTCGACTGTTCGGCCGATTTGCCGGAGGAAGACTTCGATTTGTGTGTGCTTCCAATGTCTCGTTCGGGCGAAACAGGTTTGACTCGCGACTGGCTGCAGCAGGCTTATGATCGACTGGCCATGAACGGGATGCTCGTCGTGACGATCGATCAGAAGAAAGAGACCTGGTTTCATCACGAGCTTGAGAAGTTCGGGAAAAACCTGACTCGCATCCCGAAGCGGAAGGGCGTCGTCTACAAACTGAAGAAGCTTAAAACGCTCAAGAAGTTGAAGGACTTCAGCACCGAATTCGCATTTCGCGATCAGGAACAACTGATCAAAGCTGTCAGTCGACCCGGCGTGTTCAGTCATCGGCGGCTTGATCTCGGTGCCCGAGCCCTGATGGAGTCGATGGAGATTGAAGCGGGGGATCGCGTGCTGGATATCGGATGCGGTGCGGGAGTGGTGGGACTGGCGGCGGCAAAGCGGGCAGCTGATGTGTCTGTCCACTTTGTCGATTCGAATCCGCGTGCTCTTGAGTGTGCTCTGGCTGGGGCAGAATTGAACGGAATCAGCGACGTGGATGCTACGCTGTCACATGATGGAGCGATTGGATCCGAAGAGGACGACATGCGAGGCCAATTTGACGTTGTCCTCGGAAACCCGCCTTATTATTCACACTTCCAGATTGCCGAGATTTTTCTGCAGTCCGGTTTAAAGGCATTGCGGCCCGGCGGAAGAATTCAAATCGTCACGAAGAACCAGGAATGGCTCCAAGCTCGGATGGAACAACTCTTCGACGAAGCGACAACGACCGAATGTCGCGGATATTCGATCGTGTCGGCCATTCAGCGAGGGAGTTAATTCGTCGCTCGATTACGGACGCTCTTTCGGAGCAGGCAGTGAATCGAGGATGGCGCTGAGTTGCTGAACGACATCCGGACGATCTTCGGCGAGATTCTTGGATTCGAGTGGATCGTCGACATAGTCGAACAATTCGTACTCAGCCTGATCAGCCGAAGCGTTGAATTGCTTCCACTCAACGAGTCGATAGCGTTCTGTGCGGATCGCTCTTCCGAGTCGTTTTCCTCTTGGGAAACAGTGATAAGCGTATCCGCGATGTGGTGCGTCAGGATTCTTGAGCAGCGGAACGAGGCTCTGCCCATCAATCGTTTGCTTGACTGCTTCTGATTCCTGAGGAGCAGGAAGGCCCGCCAGTTCGGTAAGAGTCGGGAAGATGTCGACAGTCTCGATGAGTGCTGAAGAACTCGTTCCGGGCGTCGTCGTGCCCGGTGCAACAACGAGGATTGGAATCCGATTGGCTTGTTCGTAGTTGGTGTGTTTCGTCCAGGCTCCGTGGTCGCCGAGATGATATCCATGGTCTCCCCAGAGGACGATCAAGGTGTCTTCGGATAGTCCGAGTTCGTCGAGTTCATCAATCACTCGGCCCAGTTGAGCATCCATGTAGCTGAGAGCGGCGTAGTAGCCATGGATGAGGGTTGTTTCCTGTTCTTGCGACAGGGGAGGGTTCTCCGGAATCGGCTTGTATTGATTCAGCTCGCCGAGCGGTGACTTTGCAGCATATGCAGGAGATCCGGCTGGGTACTCGCGGATTGAAATTCCCGGAAGTTGCTTTGGATCGTAGAGATCCCAGTACTTTTGCGGAGCACAGAACGGAAGGTGCGGTTTGGTGAAACCGACTGCCATGAAGAACGGCTGGTCTCGTTCTTTTGCGTCCTTCAACTGGCGAATGGCTTCGTTGGCGATTCGACCATCAGCGTAGGCGTCATCTTCAACGTCGGCTGCTTCCCAGGCTGCTCCGCGTGGGAGCGATCGGATGTTTCCAAGTTTCTGATTGCTGAAGTAGGCCTCTTCTCGAGTCAGTTCTCCGCCGGTGCTTTCCGGCAGCACGTAATCAATCACTTTGTCCGGATGAAACGGAACGCTCCATGACTTGTCGTCTCCGACGTTTCCATGACCGATGTGAAACACTTTCCCGATGCCAGAAGAATGGTAGCCGTGTTGTTTGAAATATTGCGGGAGCGTGACGGCATCAGGAACCGCCTTTCGAAAGTTTGTTCCCAAGCTGTAGACACCCAGAGTTGTCGAACGTGACCCAACGAGCAAGTTGTTTCGAGACGGGGCGCAGACAGCTTGATTGCAGTAGGCCATGTCGAAACGCATGCCGCGTTCAGCGAGTCGATCGAGGTTCGGCGAATGAACCCACTCTTCTCCGTAGGCTCCGAATGAAGGTTTCAGGTCGTCGACCAGAATCAGAAGGACATTCGGACGCTCAGCGGCACTGGCGACTGTTGACGTCGCAAATAGAATGGCGACTTGAAACAGGATCACGAATCGGAGCGGGATCGAACAATTGTTCATCGTTGTGATTCTCGATTGAGCGCAGTTTGAGTGGGTAATAATGATTTGTTCCGGACAAGTTGATGGAGACTGTCCGGCGGTTTTCGGATTGAATTTTGACTGCGTCGTCAATTCGTCTCAATGGCGTGCGTTGATGAGTCCTCGGTTTCACTGAAGATTGACGATGAAGTCCAGAAGAACTACAGGTTTCGCGCAGCCTCTCTCTCGATGACCGACAACCTCCCAGCAGAAGCGGATTGCTTCCCTCAGTTCTTTTCCGAAGTGTTCTGATCCAATGGCGTCGCTCGCCGTGCCTGAGCCCCGTTGGGCAGTTCGTACAGGTATTGCATGAGCCTGTTGCGGAGCATCATCGTTCGCATCGGTTGTGAAGCAGAGAGATCATTCTGCTCGCTGAGATCCGTGCTCAGATCGTAAAGTTCGGAGCGATCATCTTCGTCGAAGTACAAGAGTTTAAATTTCCCCGAACGGATCGCTGATTGCGGGCGGGTCTGACTCACGGCGAAATCATTCACTCCGATCTCAGGGAGAGAATCAGTGTACCCTTTTTCCGGATGATAATACGGAAAGTGCCAATAGAGGTCTCGGGTCTGGGTACTCTCAGGGTCCTTGAGCATCGGAAGGAAACTGACTCCGTCGATGGTTTCGGGGAGAACATTTTTCGCAGAGGCATCGGTTCGCGAGGTGTTTGAACTGGCGATGTCGACACATGTCGGAGTGATGTCGTACCCGACGACTGGTTGATCGCAAGTCGTTCCTGCTTCGACTGTCCCCGGCCAGCGGACGATCAGCGGGACGCGGATTCCGCCTTCGTAGAGATTCCATTTCGAACCGCGAAGTGGAGCATTCGAAGCGAACTCTGGATGGCCTCCGTTATCGGAAGTGAAGATGACGAGAGTGTCGTCAGCTCGCCCGCTGGCTTCGAGTGCTTGAAGAAGTTCGCCGACGTAGTGATCGAGTGTTTCGACGAATGCTGCGTATCGAATTCGGGCTTCCCGGTGCGGTGAAGTCTCTTCAAGTTTCGCGGAATACTTCTCGATCAGCCATTGGCACGGCGTCTTGACCGGAGTGTGCACATAGAAGTGGGAGGCCATCATGAAGAACGGCTGCTGGTGGTCCTTCTGAATTGCTTCACACATTGCATCGACGAGTGAGTCCTGAGGATACTCGCCGACTTTCTCGATCGTCTTCGGTGGTGACTTTTTGTAGCTGTAAGGATGTCCTCCGAAGTCTTGAGTTGCGAATTCAAATCCCTGATTTGGCGGACCATGTGTCGGGCTCCAACCCAGATAGCCGTTGTGATGAGCATTCAGGTGCCATTTTCCGAAGAAGTAGGTTTGATAGTCGAGTTGCGAAAGTGCTTCCGCAATGGTGACTTCTTCAATCGGCAGATTGAGAGTGAAGGGCGGGCTGCGAAGCTTTTGACCCGGCTGCGGTTCTTGTGATCCAGCGGTTTCTTTCGTCACGAATTCAAAGTGCAGCCGAGCGGGTGTCTTCCCGGTTAATAAACCAGCGCGAGATGCGGAGCAGATCGGCGCAGCTGCGTATCCATTCGTGAATCGCATTCCCTGTCGGGCGAGCTGGTCAATATTAGGCGTATCGTGCAGGGTGTTGCCGTAGCATGCCAGATCAGACCAGCCCAAATCATCTGCGAAGATCAGAATGATGTTTGGAGAAGCCTCCGCCGCTCCGGCTGTGCTCGCAGTTAAACACCACAAACCGACGACCACAGCACTGATGAATCGCGACAGGGAGTTCCGAATTCCTCCTGCTGCGCGACAAAACGGTTGCGCAGCAGGAAACTCAACTTGAATCATTACTTCGACTTCCTTTTCGAGTTCTTCTGTTGTTTCTTCTTCTTTTGAACGTGGGAATTGGCGGACAATTCCGTTTCGATTCCCTCGTCGCCTTGCTGCTTCATCCATTTGTCGAGAACCCAACCCAGCTCAGCAATTTCGTCTTTGTATTGCGGATCGTCGGCAAGATTGTTGAGTTCCAGTGGGTCATTCACGACATCGTAGAATTCAATCTCTGGTCGATGTTGATAGCGTTCCACGAGTGCGGCAATTGTCTCGTTTCCGTTTTCGGCGGCTTCGACCATCGACAGATAAGGTTGAGTGCTTGTGCACGCGTTCGTGAATTCCTCTTCGAAATTCAGGTTGCGAATCAGTTTGAATTTTTCGGATCGAACCGAGCGGATCGGATAACAATCGGTTCCATTGATGATGCCGTGCGTGGTCATTTCACCAAACACGTAGTCCTTATGGTGATCTGCCTTCCCCAACAGGACAGGCAGCATGCTTTTACCGTCCAGTTCAGGTGCGAGCTTGCCGCCGGCGATGTCAACAAAAGTGGGGGTGACGTCGCAGTATTCGACCATGGCGTCGGTTGTCGAACCGGGTGCGATGTGCCCCGGCCAGCGGACGATCATTCCGGATTGAAGCCCGTTGTCGTAGCAGGTCCATTTCGCGAAGGGGAGGGAGTTGCCTTGCTCAGAGACCACCATCACGACGGTGTTGTCGACGAGATTGTTCTTCTCGAGCAGGTTGAGGATGTCTCCGACTTGCTGATCGAAATAAGTGATCTCCGCGAGGTAGCGACTGAAGTGCTCGCGGACAGTCGGAGTGTCTCCGATGTATGGAGGCAGCACAATTTCCGAAGGTGGATACTGTGATGCATCGCCTTTGTTCCAGGGGGTGTGCGGCTCGTTTGAGCATGCGAAGAGGCAGAAGGGAGTGTCCGACGACTGGCATTCTGAGAAGAGCTGCGAGATGGCTTCCATGTCGGGATTGTTGTTTTTGCCAGTGTATTCGAACTGGAAGAGATTTCTTGGCCCGATGTGAGTCTTACCGGAGAGCGCAACTCGATAGCCGAGCGCCGAAAGGTAGTGCGTGATGTTCTTCACGTCGTCATAAGTCTGAGTGTGATTCGGATAGGCTCCCGTCTTGATGGGATATTGTCCGGTGTAGATGTTGTGTCGCGTCGGTGAACACATGGGAGCAGTCTGAAAGCATCGAGTCATCCGCATTCCTTGAGTCGCGAGATGATCGATGTTCGGGGTGTGAGCTTGGCCTCCATAAACGCCGAGGTCACGAAACGTCAGATCGTCTGCGATGATGAACACGAAATTCGGCTTCGAATCATCCGCATCCGCACGGATCGTCATCCCCATGAGGACGAAGAAACATGTCGCAGCTAAGACAATTCGGCATTTCGCCAGCGGGGAGTGAATCATACAAGTCTTTCTGAATCGCGATCGTCGGACAGACATCGCTAAAAAGTTCAGGACACAGGTCCTCAGGGGGAATCTTTTCGGCAAAGAGTGAGACGAATTCCCGTTTGCTAAAACGGTGAATCGTCGCTGTTTTCACTTTAGCGTTCGTTGATGAGTTGGTGAACCGTGTCGAGGATTGTGGTCTCGACCGATTCCGCCCAGACGGTGGGAAGTCCGTAATAAATCATGGCTCCTCCACCCTCGTATCCCCCTTCAAGCAGAACTCGACGCGAAGGAATGTAGGCCATCACATCGTTCGCATAGGCGGTACACCAGACATCCGTCAGGTCTGCGTCTGTCTCTCCGTGATTCGATTTGATCGACAGGGCATAGTCGACCACAACTTCTCCACCGAGAAAGAACCAATTGACCTGATCGCCGAGATTCCAGAATTGAATGGGATAGGGATACGTCGGAGAAAGTTCCTGCCCGCCTTCGACCTGTTCGATTAAAGATCGGGCGCGTGCTGCTTCGTAGCGATTTTGCGATTCGGCCTGCGTTCGAAGGACTTCCAAAGTCGGAAGAGTTCCGAAAGAGATATCGACTTCCCGGTAGCTCGTCTGCAGTTGCGGAGAAACGTCGTGAGTTTGACCTTCGATGACCTGACTGACCGCGTGGGCGAGATGGGAACCGTATCGCTGGGCGAGTTCGACTTTGCGGCGTGGAAGCGGGTTTTGATCTCCTCCGCAGCCAGCCCAGAACATCGCCACACAGCCGGGATAAATGTCTTCGAGCTCAGATTGAGCGAACCCGGCGTAGTCCCCGGACCATTCGAAACCACTGAGAACGGTGCAGTGGCAAGCGTATCCGAAAACGACAGCTTTGAGTTGCCCGTTCTGCCGGACCATCAGGACGGGGACGTCATGGTCATACGGGCCGGCAAGTTTGCCTGAAGCTCTGAGTTCCGGAATTTTTTTCTCTTCATTGTTACGACGATTCACTGCAAACTCGGCATTGCCACTTCCCCAACTCAGTGAAGAAGGAGCAAGCGTTTCAAAGGCCTGATCGACACACGTCTCGATCGACTCTTTGAGGAATTCGGAATACTCAAGAGTTAAGTTGAGGTTCGCTTCGTTGAAGTGCAAAGCATGCATGGGACGCAGTGTTCCCGCGACGACTGGCCCGGAGTGAGTGTGTGAACTGCATATCGCGATCTGGCTGCGATCGAGGCCGTGCTTTTTCATGATCGACTTGCAGATTCTCTGAGACAACTTGCGATCGATTCCGAGCAAGTCGAGCGTGACGAGGACAGCTCGCCGCTGGGATGCGTCCTCAAGAATCAGCGTCTTTGCCCAGAGTTCGTTGAGTGTTTCGGTCGCGTGTTTCTCACCGCGCGAGGCATACCCTGCCATCGTCATCGACTGTTGGGGAGTGATGCAGACAGTCGCTGTCCCGCATTTCCAGGGTTGGTCATTCGCAGCAACAAGGTTTGGAAGGAGTGCGATTGCGATGACGAGAAGCGCGGGGTAGGTTGTCTTTTGAGACATGCGTTCATTTCTCCACTGAAGAGGAAGGCGAGGGGGAGAAGAGGAGTTCGCTGGTAGTGCCGTCCCACCATTCATCAAGTTGCGTTCTCAGAAACGCAGCTTGCTCACGGTAAGCGGGAATATCGATCACGTTTGTGGTTTCATCTGGATCTGTTTCCAGATCGTAGAGAGCGTCTTCTGTCAGATAGCGTCCCCAAGGAGCGGATCCATCTTGTTCGTAGACAGTGATCAGCTTCATTGATCGGTGTTTCGCCCAACGATAGGCAATGTGGTCTTCCGGGTGTCCGAGAGTCTTTGCATCTCCCGGATAGATTTCGCCGAAGAGAACGCGATCCGCATCAAGCGTTGATTGCCCGCAAGCAGCGTTCCACAGATTGATCCCGGGAAGTTGCGGATGTTTTCCGTCGAGATTGAGAACAGAAAGAATTGTCGGAACGATGTCGATGCTGCTGACCGGTTGATCGTGTGTTGCAGCAACCGTAACACCATCCCATGAAAACAAAACCGGTGTACGTAGTCCCGGTTCGAACGGGGATCGTTTGCTCGTTTTTGTATGTTCGAACTCTTCCGGTCGAGCTTTCGCACGCTCCTCACTCGCTTCCCATCCATTGTCGATTACGAAAATGAAGAGCGTCTTCTCGGTGAGGTCGCGTGCTTCGATCATTTCGACAAGCTGACCGACGGTTTCGTCGAATTGAGTGATCGATGCATAGTAGGGAATCCTGTGTTCCGGGACCGAATCACGTTTCCGATACAAATCGTAGAAACGCTCTGGTGAGTCGTGAGGTTGGTGCGGAAGGTAGGGGGCGTACCAGATGAACTTCCGGGATGAAGGATGATCGTCGAGAAATGTTTCGATTGGGGCCATTGTTTCTCGGCCAATCTTGAGGCCCCAGTCTCCGTTTCCATGAGCAGCGAGTTGCTTGTTCTTCAGCGTGCGATTGCCTCCGAATTCTTGTCCCGGCACCGGTTTGAAAATGGTCATGCCTTCGGTGAATCCGGCGTTCGAGAATTTTCCTTCCCAGAATTTTCCGGTTTGCAGGCTGCGATAATTGAGTTCGTCGGCGAGAATGCGCGGGAGGGTTGGCAAGTTCCGAATGATCTCGAAACTCTCGCTGCGCGCTCTTTCATACTCTTCCACCGAAGTCATCTGATTGAATGCAGTATTTCCCGGCGGAGGATGATTGAAATGCAGCCCGCTCTGGTGCGGATAGAGACCGGTTAAGAGAGTTGCTAGTGATGGGCTGCAAACACTTGTGGGGACAGAACCATTGACGAACCTTGCTGACTTTGCAGCGAGTCGATCGATGTGCGGCGTGATGACATCGGGATTGCCCATGAATCCGAAGTCGTCGGCAAACATGTCGTCCGCGATGATCAAGACAATGTTAGGGGCATCATCCGCGATGCTAGTTCGACTACTCACTTGCAAGGCGATGAGTATGGCAACGAGAGCAATCAGCTTCGCGACGAAACTTTGCTCGCTTTGAGTGTTGCGTTTGCGAATTGAAATGGCTTTCGACATGTCGATGGGGACGAGCCTTGGAGAAAGGAGGGAGTGTGGAAACTGTGGAAGCGTCGACGAGGTTGTGAGGAGGGAGTGATTGTCGAGGCGATCGTTATGATGAGTAGACGATGTCGCCGGAGAATTATCAACTCAGTTCATTGTTTGACATTCAACGGAGTGGAATTGAAACTTCTCCGATCACAGATTAAGAAGACGTTCAACAGGTCAACAAATTGAAGTCGCAATTTACAGCTGGCAGCGTAGCTGAAAACGTTGTCAGGTGGCTGGCTCTGAATGCGAAGTGGGATTGAAGATTCGAACGTGTTGCAAGCTCGACAGGATGGAATGAATAGCCAGCAAGTTTTCACTGATGTCGCCTGTACGCTTTGCGGATGCGTTTGTGACGATCTGACTTTGACCGTGGTCAACAATCGGATCGAGTCGACCAAACATGCTTGCGAGAAGGCAGCTTCGTGGTTTCAGAATGTCGAGACGATTGTTGATCGCGATCGGCAGTCAAAAGACTTCTGCAAGGTACGCGGGGAGACTTCTTCACTTGAGAACGCTCTCGAATTGGGGCGGACTCTGCTTTCTGAAACTCACCATCCGCTTGTTTATGGTTTGTCGTCGAGCAGCACAAAAGGCCAGGGGCTGGCCGTTAAGCTGGCAGACCAATTCGGCGGCGTGGTTGACTCATCTGCCTCAGCAGGACATACGCCCTCTGTTGTGGCATTTCAAAGAGTCGGAGAAAGTACGTCTTCGCTGGGAGAAGTCAAAAGCCGGGCAGACGTGGTTGTGTATTGGGGATCGAACCCGGTGGAGAGTCATCCACGTCATCTGGAGCGGTACACTCGCTGCGGAACCGACGCAGCGAGTCGAACTGGCGTCTCTAAGTCATTTCTCATCGTAGTCGATGTCGTCGAAACCGAAACCGCCCGACAGGCGGATCTGTTCGTGAAGATTGAACCGGGAAGCGATTTTGAAGTTCTGTGGGCACTGCGAGGTTTGATTCAGGGGATCGAGCTTCAGGAAGAGAGTTGCGGCGGTGTGAGTCGTGATGAGCTTGTGGCTCTGGCAGAGAAAATGACCTCCTGCAAATACGGAGCTTTGTTCTTCGGGATGGGGCTTACGCAAGGTCCGTTGTCTCACTTGAACGTGGAAGCGGTCCTGCAACTGGCGACAGACCTGCATCGTCATACGCGTTGGGTTGTTCGCAGGATGCGGCGATTCGGCGATGTGGCAGGAGCGGACAACGTGCTCAGCTGGCAGACGGGTTATCCCTTCGGCGTGAGCCTGTCGCGTGGTTTTCCTCGTTATCAGCCTGGCGAATTCAGTGCGCAACACGTCCTCGAGAATCGCGAGGTTGACTTGTGTGTGATGGTCGGAGCTGAGGGTGTTCAATACCTGTCGCAAGAGGCTGTTGACTCTCTCTCAGAGATTCCAACCATCGTTTTGAAGCATCAGCAGACCGAGCTTCCATTCACTCCGACGATTGAAATTGCCGTTCAAATGTATGGTGTTCAGAGTGCAGGAACTGCGTACCGAATGGATGATACTCCAATCCCGCTGCGATCGATTTTACAGTCGGATCTTCCCACAGATGTCGAGATTCTGGACGAATTGTTGGCCAGCTCTACGCGAGAATAGAACGTTGGCAATGTCTCTCAAGATTCTGAGTGACTGAGAATCTCATGAGAAATGGGCAGTCGTTAGAGCATTTTTTGATTTGATGTGCACTCTGTCGCACGAGCGAATACTGCCTTTTATCTTGTGAAACAGAGCAAGCGAGTGCACAGGCAAGAGCAACTTGCTCTAGAATCGTTCCATTCAACATGCAGCTCTTCTGCCTCGCGGACAAGAGCGTTTTGACTGATGGTATCGCACACCGCGGCAGCAAAAGCATTGGAAATGCTCTAGAACCAGAGATGTCGCTGGAAGAACTCGACGACGTCTCCGAAGAGCACGTAAAACAGGCTCTTCTTTCCGCAGTTGATTTTGGCACTGACGTCAGCCCCAATATTGAGGTTGGGCAGATCTTCACGATCGATATCAACGAAGACTTCGAATACGGTTCCGTCTTCTTCAGACTCAGCGGAACGTGTTGCGATTTCTCCGCTGCGGAGGACTCCGTTGTGACTCGTTTCGACGGATGTCGCGAGCACATATTCGACGGGAAGTTCCTCGGAATCGAGCGTTTCGAAGGCTCGCATCACGTGGCCCATTCTGTATTCGGGAACGTCCACTTCCAAGTGCCAGGGGCCATTAGGTTGCATCACTTCCACGAGCAAGTCGCCCCGTCTGACAGGCCGGTTCCGAAGAACCTGATCCACTTGAAACGTCGCGATCACTCCATCGTCCGGGGCAGTGACGGTGAGGTCTTCGATTCTCAGCGTGACTAGATCGAGTCGGTTCTTCGCACCATCTCGTTCGACGGTCGCTTTGGCGAGTTCTGCGGTGATTCGAATGAACTCGCTTTCATCATCTCGTTTGATTGCTTCAGCACGTTGAGAAGTCAGGGCAGAGACGAGTTTGTCTTTCTCAAGCCATTCCGTGCGGGCGGCGATTCGTTCGGAATCGAGTTCGTCGCTTTCAATTCGAAGCAGCAAGTCGCCCTGTTGCACGGTTTGACCGCTGCGAACGAAGACCTCCACGACATCCCCATCCCAGGGAGCAAAGACGCGGTGCTGGATGACGGGCATCGCCTGTCCGGTGCCTTCAACGCGATAATCCCAGGGGACGACGGCCAGCATGGTGGCTAATCCCACAACACTTCCCAGAATCGCCGCTGCGATCCAGAGACGGCGTCCTCGAAACCAGCGAATCGTGCGTCCGATGCCTCTCCAAAGCGGCAACAGAAAAATTGACTCGTGAGAGTGGCAGTTCTGAATCGCGACTTCGATGTGATCCCGAATCAGATCGGACCGATCCACGACATGTTTTTTGGGTCGTGCCTCCGTGGCTTGTTCGATGATCAAACATCCAATCACAGGCGGAGAGTCGAGAGAAGCATGATCATCCGCGTCGGAGTCTTCGCGATGTGACTCTGCGACTTCCTTGAGTGGAAGCAGCATGACCATTCGAGTTCGACTTTCCGCCAGATAGTCTGCGAGTGGTTTTTCCAGCTCAGGAGGAAAGTCCTCGATCGAACCTTTGTAAGTGATCGGAGTGCCAATTTTGATCGCAACTTCCGCCAGTTTGGCCATCGATTGAACGAGGTTCGCCCGATGTTGGACTCCATCTTGACCGCTGATGCCTTGAACTTTGGTCTGTTTTCCGTACTTGAGAGCAATGGCAACTCGGTCCGCCCCTGTCAGTACACGTCCATCGTTGACGGCGACTGCAATCGTCTTCTTCAAGTCGAGTGATTTTTGCAGGCGAAGGAGAAATGAGTCGAATCGCTGCCAGAAGGCTTCGTCGGTGACTGCTTCCTGGCTGTCTTTCTTGTTTGTCAGGTATCGAATGAAATAGCTCGCGAGAGTCTCGGTGACTTCTCGCAGGAAAGCTTCGTCGTGCGAAGTTGCTTCGCCCAGCATCAAAACTTCGACCACATGAGGCGGATTGGCGGTGACGACAATTGGGGCGATGGCCAGCGAATGGGGTTTCAGTTGTGCTTCGGGCAGCACTCGATTCATCATCAGCTTCGGTTTGCCCTCGCGAAGCGACGATCCCATCAAAGAGATGTTGTCGAGGTCGAGGCTGAAGAACTCGTCTTCGCTGACTGACGCGAGATTGGCCTCGGCGACGACGCGCGGTTCATTTGCCTTGGAAAACGCGACCATCGCGACCGCGTCGATCGAAGGTGTTTCCGCCACGAACTGAAAAACGTCCCGAACATAGGCCGCGTAAGTCGGCGATTCATCGAGAAATCGGTCACACTGTTGGCGGATCCAGTCGAGACTGTCCTGCCCTGGAGTCTGTTTTGACATCGAAGAGGGTCGTGGTATTGGTCCGCGAGGGAATTGAGATTGATGTTGACGCCATGGGGGCGAGTGGCTCGAATTGTTGTGAATGGCGTGTCAGAATGCTATGTAGACAACACCAATTCGCTTAAATCTCTATATGGTCGAAATCACGACGATGCACACCAGAAACTTGCTGCTTACCTATGTTCTCAGTCTTTCCTGTGTGCTCAGTTCGCCATTGGTTCTTCCCGACACGTTGAGAGTTTTGGTCGCGGAAGAAGTTCCCGTTAAAGACTGTCGACTCTCATTTGTCAATCGTACGACCTATTCGACCCAGCGTCCCGGAGTGGTTGCGTATGTTCCACGCGAAGGTGCGAACATTGAAGCGACCAAGGTCGTCGTCAAGCTTCAGGATGAAGTCGCTGATGCAAATTTGAAGCTGGCCGAAGCGAGAGCTGAAACCGATATCGAGATTCAGTCAGCCCAGAAATCCGCATTGGCTGCGGCGGCTGAATACGATGCAGCCGTTGAAGCGAACAGAATTTCGTCCGCTTCGAACCCGGTTTACCCTTCGACTCACATGACCCGCTTGCGTCTTGATGCCGAAGCCGCCCAGCTTCAGGTCGAAAAGGCCCGTCACGAACAGCATCTCAATCAATTGGCGGCTGAACAAGCACGAGCGGAACTCGGGACCTATCACGTCTTCGCAAAAGACAAGGGATTGGTAACACGAGTCTTCAAACGCATCGGCGAAGGTGTTCAGCAAGGTGAGTCGATCGTGCAGGTCGTGAATACCGAAACGATGAGAATTGAAGGGTTTGTTGACGTCGAAGCTGTCGAAAAAGTTCGTGTTGGAATGCCAGTGCGAGTTACGTTTCAGGTTCCTGGAAGTGATGCGATGAAAGCGTCCAAACCTTATACGGGAGAACTTGGCTTCGTCGATGTCTCCGTACAGAACCTCTCGCGAAACGTTCGCGTCTGGGCAGAAGTCTCGAACCCGGATGGACTGTTGAGAGAAGGTCTCGATCCCACAATGGCTATTCTGATCGAAGCCGGCGGGCAATCGCAGTAAACTTCGAGCAAGTCGGCAACGGATTTTGTTAGTTCGCCAACTGTTGAGCACGCGGTAAGTTCTTGTTTTCAGCTGGCGAAAATGTGTCAGAAGTTGAATCCGAAATGCTCGGCTGCTCTTAAGATGATCTGATGCAACAGCAGACAACACAGTCCGCACTCGTTTCAACGACGGAGAGACCCGTTCCGTTGATCGGGCGTTCAGATCTCGACATCAAGGAAATCGAGTACCGTGGCGTTCCATATCCGGTCATCAAAGATCCAGTCGGGTTGAAATACTATCGACTGCAACCGGAGCAATACGCAACGTTCTTGCTTCTGGACGGCCGTCGCAGCTTGCGTGATGTGCGAGACGAACTGCTCAAGAAGTTTCCGACGCTGCACGTCACCACTCGAGATGTCCAGGGACTGGTCACGGATCTCCACGAAAAGGGATTGCTGTGTAGTTCGCGTCTGGGGCAGGGCGAACAGGTTTTGGATCGCAGTCGAACTGAGAAGTGGAAGAAGATTCGTCAGTCGATGATGAATCCGCTCTACATCAAACTCCCCGGGTGGGACCCCGAACGAACTCTCCAGCGACTGGAACCCTGGTTCGGCTGGATGTTCACACCGCCCGCCGGTCTTGTGATGATGATGTTCGTGGCGTCATCGTGGTTGTTTCTGGCAATCCGCTTTGATGCGGTCCGGCAACGACTCCCGGAGTTTCAGCAGTTCTTCGGCTGGCCGAATTTGATCTATCTGTGGATCACACTCGCTCTCGCCAAGATTCTTCACGAGTTTGGACACGGAATCGCGTGTAAGCACTATGGTGCTGAATGCCATTCGATGGGGATTATGCTTCTCGTGTTCAGTCCAACGCTCTATTGCGATGTGACTGATTCATGGATGTTGAAGAACAAGTGGAAGCGAATCGTCATCGGTGCTGCGGGGATGTACTTCGAAATGATCCTCGCAGCCGCAGCTTTGTTTGTCTGGTACAACACAAAACCGGGGCTGGTCAATCATCTCGCGTTAAACATCTTCTTCGTCTCGACGGTGACGACAGTCATTTTCAACGCCAATCCACTGCTCCGCTACGACGGCTACTACATGATGTCGGACTGGTTGGAGATTCCGAATCTGCGGAGCAAAGCGACCAAAATGCTCTCGGAAACATTCTCCTGGTGGACATTGGGGATTGAGAGCCCGGTCGATCCGTTCATGCCGACCACCGGCAAGGCTTGGTTTGTGCTGTTCGCGATTGCTTCGTCGCTTTACCGCTGGTTCGTCCTGTTTGCGATCACGATTTTTCTGTATACCGTACTCAAACCGTATCGACTTCAAAGTCTCGGAATTCTGCTGGCCGTCGGATCACTGGTGTCGATCGCAGTTGGAATGGGAGTCAATTTCTACAAGCTCATGTCTCGACCTCGTCAAGATCCAATTAGCCGCGTCAAGGTTTTCATCACTGGCACGATCGCCACGGGACTGATCGCTTTGATTCTGTTCGTTCCATTTCCATGGTTCGAAGAGGCAGCGTTTTACATCGAGCCTGCCAACGTTTCGCATGTCTATTCTGTGGTTCCGGGATTTGTGGAAGAGGTCTTCGTGCGTCCAGGCGATCACGTGATCGCGGGACAGGAAATCGCGACACTGAAAAACCCGCAGTTGTTTGACGAAGAAGTTTCACTCACTGTTGAGGAACAAGCTCAAGGTTTTGAGCCTGAAATGTACCGACAGCTTGCGGACCCGGACGGTCAACGGCTTGCAGAACGCCGACTTGAAACGATCGAAGAACATCATGTGGATGTTCGAGAACAACTGGAAGATCTGAAGATTGTGGCACCGGTGGCTGGCACGGTTGTCGCTCCCAATCGGCGCCCCCAATCTCATCGACAAGATCATACGAGCCCGCTCCAGGGATGGTATGGCAGCCCGTTGTCGCCAGAAAACACTGGGGCCTACCTTGATGAGCAAACCTCGATTTGCAGCATCGCCCCCAGCAAGGAATACCTTGCCATTCTCCTGATCAACCAGTCAGACCGAGAAGATCTGGGGCTCAAGGAGGCAGTGCGTCTCAAGGTTGATTCGCTTCCGGAGCGTGTCTGGCAGGGACGAGTGATCGAGTTTTCCGACCGGCATCTCGAATATGCTCCTCCAGCTTTGTCCAACAAATTCGGTGGGCCATTGGCGACGGTGACCGACGCTGAAGGGCGAGAGCAATTGGCGGTTCCCGTCTATCAAGCCAAAGTGGAATTCGATGCTCCTCCGGAGTATCTGCGAACCGGCATGCGGGGAACAGCCCGATTTGTTGTGGCGGAAAGAACTCTCTTCAACTGGTTCTGGAGATGGTTCCGGCAAACGTTCCACTTCCGACTCTGATCGAAGTCGCCACGATGACTTCTCGCTTTCGAATATGCCTAGTCCGGTGTAAATCCGGTCAGAGAACAGAGGAGAGTCGAAAACAAACAGATCATGAGTTTTCGATCAGTCCGAGGCCATTCTGATCGACTCTTGCATCGTTTGTCGGCTCGATTCGAGCAGTTTGAAGCTTGAGGATTGTTTTCCAAAGTGTTCAAAGTTTTCGAGATTTCGGCAGCTGTGAACGACAACTCTGACACGTCTTCCCATCTTAAAACCGGTCTTGTCGATTCTACGGAATTGACCGTCAAATTTCCCAAATAGGCTGAGACCGAGTGCTGTGACAACACGAAGAATCTGAAAGCATGGTCGTGCGCACTCGGGGGGAGCGTGCCGCATGCGCCACCTCAGGGTGGGATGGATTTGAATCAGGGACTGTCATGACACCTCGCGGTCGTCACACACGCTGGAGGCGCTTGAAACCACTTTCGCTTTGGATTGTGGTCGGAAGCTGCCTGACGATGATCTCCGCATGTCGTCAACGCGGAGAATTACCGACCTATCTCGGGACAGAGCATTCTGCAGATTACCTCGATCGAGCGACGCAGATTGCCTACACAGACTTGGAAGGTCCGGTTTCTTCAAAGGTGAACTTCGCTGTTCCGCCGCGACGCATTCGAGATCGCACCAAAGATGAGATCTGGGATTTGAGTCTGGCGGAAGCCATCCAAACGGCCCTGTTGAACAGCCACGTGATTCGAAGTTCCGGACAGTTCTTGAGTCCCGGGAATCCGATTCTGGCGAACCCGCAATTCGTGCAATCGGTCTTCGATCCTGCGATTCAGGAAAGCGGAGTGCTGTTCGGTCAACGTGGTGTCGAAGCTGCGTTGTCAGACTTCGATACGCAGTTTACGACTCAGCTCTTGTACGGTCAGAACAATACCATTCAAAACAATACGATCGCTTTGGGGCGGCTCGCGGGTACAGTTCTGCAAGAGTCGACAGATTCGTTCAATGCCTCTTTCTTCAAACGACTGGCGACCGGTGGTCAATTGACACTGGCTCACAGCGTCGTGCGAACAGGGCGAAATATTCCTGCCGGACCGGGAGAACCGCAACTCTTTCCTTCGGTCTACGAAGGAGCGACGTCGCTCCAATTCCGACAGCCATTGCTGGCCGGGGGAGGCGTTGAATACACGCGAATTGCCGGGCCGATCTCGGAAAACATTCAAGGAGTCACGGGGGTTCAACAGGGTGTCGTGATCGCCCGGATTGAGAACGACATGGAGTTGGCCGAGTTTGAACAGGCCGTCCAACAACTCGTTCACGATGTCGAAGAACTTTACTGGCGGCTGCACCTCGACTACATCACGTTCGATTTGCAAAGTCGAATCGAAGAGATGGCCAACCAGTCCTTCCAGGTTGCCGAAGCCAAGCGACAAGCTGGGACTGGACCCGGGGGGCGTACGGAGCTGAATCTGCGAAGTATCTATCTGGATACGAAGGCAGAAGTCGATCGCGCACGAAACTCGATCTATTCGACGGAAGCACAGCTGCGGCGATTGATGGGGCTCCCGGTCAACGACGGAAGAGTGATTCGTCCTATCGACGAACCCATCACCGCTGAGTTCGTCCCGAGCTGGGAAGTTGCCATGTCCGACGCGCTCGTGAAGCGTCCTGAGGTGCGAAGGCAGAAGTGGTCGATTCGCAGCTTTGAGCTGCAACTGCGGGCTGCCGAAAACCTGCTGATGCCGCGACTCGATTTCGTGAGTGGCTACCGCATCAACGGATTCGGTGACGAACTGTTCGGTCGGGGCGATTCGGGGCCGCAGATTCCGCCAGCTGTCGAGAACTATTACCAGTCCATGTTAAATGCTGGTCAAACCGGCTGGAATGTGGGCGTTGAGTTCTCCGTTCCGATCGGACGTCGATTCGCCAAGACTCAAGTTCAGTCGCTGGAACTACAGCTTGCGAAAGCAAGAGCAGTGCTGGCAGAACAGGAAGTGGAACTCAGTCATGAAGTGGCGGACTCGTTCCGAACAATCGATCTCGCTTACGAAGAGAGTCGAAACTCCTATAACCAGTATCTCGCTGCTGAAGAGGCACGGAAGCTCGCATTCGCCCAGTTCCGCTATGCCATCGACAACGATCCGGAACTCGAGCCACTATTGCGAGCGGAGATGCGTGTTGCTGAGTCAGAAGTGAATCTGGCGAGGTCAATCACTCAGTACAATGTTGCTCTGGCGGATCTCAGTTTTCGGACGGGACAAACTCTCCGAGCCAGCAGTATCGAGTTGATCGAAGGCTGCTGGAACCCGGAAGCATACATCGATGCTGAAGAGAATTTCGAAGCTCGGAAGTATGCCAAGCCAGCTCCAAACCTGATCACCAAACCAATGGTCTATCCCGATTACTCTGTGATTGAGTAGCAATAGGATTCATCACGTCTTCGGCTGGGATTCAGAATTCGGCCGTCAATTTGCACTTGGTCTCGCCAATTGATCGGGGAACGGGTATTCTTTAACGAATAACGCTCACTCGTTTCACGCGAACCCATCGCGAATGGTTGACCGATGAATTGTGATGATTTCCTGGACGTAATTCTCGAAGACCTGCCCAGGTCGAAAGATTTTGAAACGCATCTGCGTCAATGTGATCGATGCTGTTGTTTCGTCGATGTGATTTCGCCGATGTTGTCGGGTGAACAGGAACGAGAGGTTCCTTCACCGAAGTTCAACTTTGATCAAGACTCCTCGGTTGAGAATCAGGAACTCGCTCACTCAGCTGCCGTACAGTTGCAGCAACGCCTCGCGCCTGAAGGTTTCGTGACGATTCCGTCATCGCAGAGAGAGTTTTCTCCAGCGAAGCGAGATGGACGCAATGCGACTTGGAAATACATGGCAGCATTTCTGACCGGAGTGGCGACCTGTCTGGCAGGGCTTTCAGTGGTTCAGTCTGAATCCCGTCCGCATGCTTATGAAACGCAGACAGCGTGTCTCTGGGGAACCGAAGTTGAAACCGGCCATAGCGAAGAAGCACTCGTGAAAGCGTGTGTGGCGTGCCACCTGGTCGCCCAGAACTAGCAATCTGGTTCAACGACCTGTCTTTCTGCATCTGAATTGCGGCTTGATTCGCAACGTGTGCGAAGACCATCTCGACCGATCATCTACTCCAGAGTTTTTGGACCGGTGTCTTTGGGCAAGTCGAACAAACGGTTCATTCTCTCTTCTGGAGTTGAACGAGCAGGTGCGTTCGAGATCGCGACCATCTTTTGGATCTCATCTTGTAGTTGGCTTTTGACCTGACAAAGTTTCGATCGCTCACGTGTCAAAGCAGCGCGTTCCAGGGAAACAGAGAGTTCGGATTGGCGCAGGTGGTCTTTGAGGTGCTTTTCGAGGACCATGACGGACTTCTTGAGGTCCTCAGGCACTGACATCGCGCTTTCCCAGTTGATGGGAGGAAACGGATACGATTCTGCTCGGCGCAGGCGACCGACGAGATAAGAGATGAATTGATCGCGTTCAGTGACTGCTTCTTCCAGTTTTTTGGCGTCCGTGATGGTGGTAACGGGTTTAGGAAGTTCCGGCATTTCCTCGGGTTCAGGAGGAATTGAAACCGGTTGAAGCACAGGAGCTTTGGCTTCGGGAGTGGCTTCTTCATCATCCTCATCAGCGGCGCTGTCAGATGAAGCGTCTTTCTTTTCGCCGGAGAACAACGCTCCCATTTCATCTTCGTCGTGTTGCGAATCTGCTTCTTGCATGAGTCGCGCTTTGGTCGCAGCCCAGAAGTCTTCTTCTTTCTCCTCGGCAGTTTTCTCAGCGACGGCTTCTTCGTCGGACTCCTCATCTTCGGAGAGAGTGTTTTCTAACTCGTCCTTCGGAAGTTTGCGAAGCTCAGCTATAGACGTATTCGAGCCGGCCAGAATTTCGAGGATCTGCTCGATCCCAATTTCAATGCGTTCGAAATGTTCGAGCGGCGATGACTCATCAAACTCGGCGAGAAAGTCACGAATCTGCGCGTTGACACCAGCTCCAAAACCGGATTCTTTCTGTCCGCTGACAGGACCGGTACGCCGCATCCGTTCGAGCTGCTCTGCCGTCGTTTCCAATTGAGAGGTTAACGCCAGAATGACGGCCTCTTTGGATTCGACTTCGCGTTGCAGTTCATCAATGAGGTTCGGGTCGTCCATGGTGATGCCCAATGAATGCTTCGAAATTTTTATCAATGAATTCGGGGATGAGAGCCTGACTCAGACCGGATCGGCGAAAATTGTGCTGCTCTGACCCGTTAGTGGGGGCCAGGATGCCGTGAAACAACGCGGAATGGAGTGCGCGATGCGTGTGAACGCACAGTCATTCACTGAGGTGATTCTTGCGGATTTCGCGTATGTCTCGTCGGAGTAACCAGTTTCTCAATGCAGATTTGAGCACCAACGGCACTCAATGCATTCGAAAGTCTAGTTCACAAAATGCAACGTGCAGGGAATTCTCTGACCGATCTTCACCACCCGGTGTCGAAAAATTGCGTTGCAATTTGGAAGCGTGGCTTTGCTCCGAAGATTTCGAGTAGAGACGTCATTTCCGGGGCTGATAGGACGGAGAGATCCCCATAGAAAACCAGCGAAAGCTCACCGGAGGATGGATTGGCCTACGCCCGCGTATTGAGTTGCTCGTCGAGGAAATGCAGAACCTGACGGGCAGCCGACAATTGACGGAAGTAGCGCTTTTCCAGATGGACGTCGAGTTCACCGTCCAAATTCAATTTCCGAGTGACTGGGTTTTGATCAGAACGAAAACAGATCGTGGAGTACGCGATCCCGTCGAGATCGTCGGGCGCATTGGGACCGAGATGTCCGGTGATTGAGACCGCGACAACTGCTTCCGGAGTGAGTGAAAGAACTCCCTTCGCCATCTGTTCCGAGACGATCTGCGAAACCGGTCCCACTTGAGGGTCGGCGAGCGACTTCTCATCAACTCCCAGCCACTGATGTTTGGTTGCGTTCCGGTAAGTGACGCAACTCCCACAGAGAACTTCTGAGACACCCGGGTATCGAGAGAGCGTGGCAGCGATCAGTCCAGAGGTGCAACTTTCAGCGAAGACGATGCGTGTTTGAAGCTTGATCGATCGCTCTGCCACCGCGTCGGCAATCGCGTGCAATTTCTCATGAGTCTGTCCGATCAGTGACACAACACTCACCTTCCGTCATCAGAAGCCAGGGCATGAACTCGGACTGATCAACGAGGCTTACTTGCCTTTGCCGAGGAACAGTTTGATTGAGTCGTAAATGCCGTCTTTGTTATCAATTTCACTGAGAATCAGATTGTCGTTGGCTTCCAGAATTCGCTTCAAGTCTTTGATGTATTCACCGCTTCCGTACGGGCTGCGAACTTGCCCGTAACAAAAGAGATTGGCGACCGGCAGAAGTTCGTCAGTGAGGAATTTCGTACACGCCTGACTGTCTTCTCCCCAGTTGTCTCCGTCCGAAAACTGGAACATATAGATGTTCCAAAGCTCAGGCGGGAAGTCTCTGTGAATGATCTGATCGACCTTGTGATAGGCCGATGAAATCTTCGTTCCGCCAGATTCTCTGACTCGATAGAAGGTGTCTTCGTTGACTTCGTGAGCCACTGCATCGTGGACAACGTAGCGACGTTCGATTCCGTCGTATTGGCTCTTCAGCCAGGTATCGATCCAGAAGGCTTCAATGCGGACAATTTCCTTCTGATCGTCGGTCATGGAACCGGAAACGTCCATGATGTAGAAGATTGCTGCATTCGCTTGTGGTTGCGGAACTGATGTCCAACTTCGGTATCGTTCATCATCCCGTCCAGGAATGATCATCGGCCGTTCAGGTTGGTAGGTTCCGCTGGCCATCTCTCGTTTGAGGGCCTGCTTATAGGTCCGTTTGAGATGGCGCAGCGAGTTCGGACCGGTGCGGGCGATTGTGTTGTACTTGTTTTTGATGGCCTGAATTGAGTCCTGCCCTTTGGGGATGATGTTGGGCAGCTCGAGGTCTTGAGCAAGCATTTCAGCCAGTTCATCGAATGAGACTTCGACTTCTCGAATGTGTCGGCCAGGCTCGTTTCCGGCTGGACCGATGCCTTCTCCTTCGTCATCTCCGCGGCCGATCGGTTGTCCGGGATCGCCTTCGCCTTGCCCGGTTCCGCCAGACCCTTTCTGACCGTGTTGAAAGTGCGGAATTTCGATGTTGGGAACGGGGATGCTGACCGTTTCGCGCCCTTTGCGGCCAATCATCTCTCCGTGATTCACGTAGCGGCGGAGATCTTTGCGAATTTTGCCCCGGACGATTTCATTGAATCGGCGGAGATCGCGTTCGACTGTGCGTGTCATCGTGATCCCTTCACTTTGAAACTTCGAAGCGGGATCCCTTCAGATTGGTGATCAAGAGAGTCCAAACTGAAGGGACCTTTCCATTGTACGAAGTCCACGCCCTTTCAGTCACTACCAGACTTTGCGAGTTCGTTCTGGTTCTCGGCAATCTTGTTTGTTGCCAAATTCAGTTGTCGTTCAGTCGAGGACGAGATTGAACGGAAACGAGACGGTTGCAAACGTTGGAAATTCCCATGTCCAGCAGTTTGTCCTGAACGGTTTGCATGTCGAAATCTTCGTCTGTCTCAATTCTGCCAGTCAGACAGATTCCATCGCTTCCATCGTGCAGTTGATGGACTTCGAGGCAGCAGAATCTGACCGCGTCCATTTCCAGCAGAAGTCGCTGAATCTGGGATTCAAGCTGGTGGGCAGTGATCGTCGCCTGACTGAAGTAGGGAGTTGTCGCCCCGGCCGATTCAGGTGAAAGTTCCCAAGAATCCATTGCCCCAACGCGAGCGTCGACTGTGTCCGGGATACGATGAATCGAACGGTTGAGCGCCTTTCCATCCATGTTTTTCTCCTCAGGAGAGCTGGAAGAGATTCATCAAAATTTGAGAAATGACTCGTCATTCAGTTGATGAATCAAAATTGACTAATTCGTATTTTCCAATCTCTGTTCACAAACTCAAGATGAGTTCACGAATTCCACATTTTTGGATCCAGAAAGTTTGATTTTTCTTAGCGTTGGGATCGTTGAGAGCGATAGCGGAAGTCATCATTGTTAACGCCTTTAGCCAGCGAGGCAGGCACGTCCTGCACACCGAAATTGCAATTTCGATCGCCAAACTTACAATTGGCGGACCAACTCACCAAGAATTTCCATCAGTGACGGAGACAAACGTGAAGAATCTGGCACTTGTCAACATCCCTGTGCTCGCACAAAAGGGCCCCGATCCGTGGGCGATTGCAGCGATGATTGGTGTGTTCTTCATCGTTTTGCTGGGCTTCATTCTCGTCTTCATGTTCGGGAAGTACTTCAATTTGTGGTTGCGCGCATTCGTGACGCGTGCCCGAATTGGTCCGTTTACACTGATCTTCATGTCTCTGCGGAAAGTGAATCCCAACACCATCGTTGACGCCAAAATCAGCGCGGTTCAGGCTGGGATTTCAAGCATTTCCACATCTGCTCTCGAAGCTCACTATCTGGCCGGCGGAAACGTACAGAGAGTGGTTCGAGCCCTGATTGCTGCCCATCGTGCCCGCATTGATCTCGACTGGGATACTGCTTCTGCAATTGACCTCGCTGGTCGCGATGTCCTGGAAGCTGTGCGAACAAGTGTCGATCCTAAGGTGATTGACTGCCCGGATCCTCGACACGGCCGCACCACTCTTGATGGTGTTGCCAAAGATGGAATTCAATTGAAAGCTCGAGCCCGTGTGACGGTACGAACAAACCTCGGACAGCTTGTCGGCGGAGCGACGGAAGAAACCGTCATCGCTCGAGTCGGTGAGGGAATTGTCTCGGCGATTGGATCTTCAGAAACACATAAGGTCGTGCTGGCAAATCCGGCACTGATTGCACAAACTGTGCTCCGCAAGAGTCTCGACTCTCAGACAGCTTACGAAATTGTTTCGATCGACATCGCAGATATTGATGTCGGTGACAATGTCGGGGCTCGTCTGCAGGCCGATCAGGCCGAAGCGGATATGCGAGTCGCACGTGCGAGAGCGGAAGAGAGACGAGCAGAAGCCGTCGCTCTGGAACAGGAAATGCAAGCACGAACTCAGGAAAACCGCGCCAAGGTGGTTCTCGCCGAGGCCGAAATTCCGAAAGCGATGGCGGATGCCTACCAGAAAGGTTCGTTGCGAGCTGTTCAGCCCTAACTAACATTCGAGAACGGTTTGGACCGATTCGAGTGGTTAGTCAATCTGAAACGTCCGTTGGCGTCATTGAGGCGTTCGGAAAACGGTCAGCTTCGAAACCGAGTGGCAGGTTCTGCCGATTATCGAGGTTGCTCGTCATTCCCAAATGATTGGCAAGGCAGCCTATGAGAAGTTACGATGTAGAAGAGGTCAGATCCACTTGTTGAAGGATGTGACCTGAGAATATCACCCCAGACGTCTTTTCGTGAAATCAGGGACGACGAATCGATTGACTGAGATGTCGTGGGGAATAATTTGTGAGCCCTGAAAATGTCTGAAAGAAATATCCAACTCACCCAGAAACAGCAGGACCTGCTCCTGCGTGGATTGCGATACGTCCGAAGCTCGATTGCCTTGGATGCACGTGACTGGAGTCCAGAAGTCGAAGCTGAACGACAGGGGCAGTACGACGAAATCGCTCGCGTTGAAGCACTGCTCAACGGAGCCAAAATCGTCGAGACAGCCACTGTCTGATTCAAGTCGCCAAGCGCAAACCTGCGTTGGCTGATTTGTTGTGGATGTTGCTTCTAAGTGTTTGAGTCCTGCAACATCCCTCCGCTGTTGTGCAGTCGCTTGATACACCATGTCGAGCGCAGCACGCCGGTCGCTGTTCGACAACCATGATCGATCGCGACCAACTCACCTGAATGGTCCACCCAACCCTGAGGTGCATATGCACCTCAGGGTTGTTTTTTATTGGGCTCCCAGTTGCTCGCTTCTCCTGATTCGGACCGAGCAGTTCCAGTTGCTGTCGGGAAACTGTATTGTCTGTCGCTGAAGGAGATTCTCTCCGCTGCGAGTCGCGATTTTCGGTCGTCGACACCCGGCAACTCGCTTCGACACTGTGACTCTGTTGGAAGGAAACACTCGCGAAGATGCGGTATCAGCACGTTTGTTTAGAAGCCTTTGTCGCTCATCCCCCGTCCGAAGTGGTGACGTCAGAAGAGATTGAAGCCCGCCTCAAGCCGGTTTACGAACGGCTCTCTCTGCCTGAAGGTCGACTTGAGCTCATGACGGGAATTCGGAAACGACGCTTCTATCCGCCCGGAACTCTCCCCGGGAAAGTCAGTGTCGAAACAGTCAAGCTGGCGTTGGAGCAGTCGGGTTTGGACCCCGCTGAATGCCGGGCATTGATTCATGGATCGGTTTGTCGAGACCAGATGGAGCCGGCCACAGCGGCAGGTGTTCATTCCGGCGCAGGTCTTCCTCAAGACAGCTTTGTGTTCGATGTCAGTAATGCCTGTCTGGGACTGTTGAACGGGGCACTGATCATTGCCGACCTCATCGAACTGGGGCGCATTCGTGCAGGAATTGTTGTCGGAACGGAAGTTGGCCGCCCGCTTGTCGAAGCGACCATCGACAAGTTGGTTCAAGACCCTTCGGTGACCAGAAAATCGATCAAGATGGATTTCGCGTCGCTGACAATCGGATCGGGTTCAGCGGCCATTGTTCTTTGTCATGAGTCAATCAGCAAAACCGGAAATCGTTTGTTGGGCGGAGCCTGTCTGGCAGACACGACGTTCGCAAATCTTTGCGAAGGGGGCGTCGATTCCAACGCATCCGGAGACTCGCGTCCACTGATGAATACCGACTCAGAAGCACTCTTGCACGCGGGAGTCAGCCTCGCTGCGAAGACATGGGAGCAGACCAAACAAGAGTTGGAGTGGACGAACGAAGATGTGACGAAGACATTCACACATCAGGTCGGGAAAGCACATCGCACGCTTCTTCTGGAAAAGCTCGGTCTTTCGCCTGCTCTCGACTTTCCGACAGTCGAATACATGGGCAACACGGGAGCAGCTGCATTACCCACGGCAGCAGCACTGGGGATTTCTGAAGGCTTCACCGGCCCTGGTGATCGCATCGCCTTGTTGGGAATTGGAAGCGGCCTGAACTCAGTCATGCTGGGAGTCGATTGGAAGACAACTCTCAAATAGTGAAGCGATGCTTGAAGGGATTCAAAGCCTCGATGAATTTCCAAGATCCATCGCGATCATCACTGCTCGCATTCTTGATGCTCAAAAAGTTTGATCCGACGTGAGTCGTTGGACGTTGTTTCCGTGTGCGATTACGATGGCATCGTGCATCTCAAGATTGATCATTCTCTTGGAATCAGTTGGGAACATTTACGATGGGACTGTTCGACAAACTTCGCGCCGAGCTGATCGATATTATTGAGTGGGTCGACGACTCACGTCATACGATCGCCTGGCGATTTCCCCGTTATCACAATCAGATCAAAAATGGCGCACAGCTGATCGTGCGTCCGGGGCAAATGGCGGTGTTTGTGCATCGCGGCGAACTGGCAGACTCGTTCGGTCCCGGACATTACGAGTTGAAGACCGACAACCTTCCCATCCTCAGCACAATGGCTGGTTGGAAGTATGGGTTCGACAGCCCATTTAAGGCGGAAGTCTACTTCGTCAACACTCGTCAGATCACCGATCTGAAATGGGGCACACCGAATCCCATTATGATGCGAGACGCGGATTTTGGACCGATCCGCCTGCGAGCCTTCGGAACTTACACGATGCAGGCTGTCGATCCGAAAGCACTCCTCCGGGAATTGATCGGGACTGACTCCAGCTTCGAAGTTGATGAGATCAACGAACTGATGCGAGCCATCATCGCGTCTGCGTTTGCCGACCTCGTCGGGAGTTCCAACATCAGCGCTCTCGATCTGGCAGCTAACTATCGAGAGCTCTCCGAACAGCTTCGTTTGGCGACGGTCGAACGCGTCGACGACGAATATGGACTCAACGTTCCACAGCTGTTCATCGTGAACGTTTCTCTGCCTGAAGAGGTGGAGAAAGCTATGGATACCCGGACGAGCATGGGAGTGATTGGCGACCTGGATCGGTTCCAGCAGTTCCAAATGGGCAAAGCCATGACCGCCGCAGCTGAGAACCCATCCGGGGGAGGCGCAGCCGAAGGCATGGGCCTTGGGATGGGCTTTGCGATGGCGAACAAAATGGCAGCCGGGATGGGAGGAACCGCTCCCGGCGCGGCAGTGCCTCCGCCACTCCCGGCAGCTGTCTGGCACATCGCTGTTAACGGCAAGAGCGAAGGGCCGTTCGACATGAATCAGATGAGTCAAGGGGCACAAGCAGGTCAGGTCAACCGCTCAACGCTTGTCTGGTCTCCAGCAATTGGTCAATGGACTCCAGCAGGTGAGGTGGCTCAACTGTCGATGATCTTTGGACCGCCAAGTCCTCCACCACCACCGCCTCCAGCTCCGTAAATCGATCGTCAAGTTTGATGATCAAGGCATATTTCATCGAATGACGAATCGTCACGGCAGCGTAACATCGCGATTGAAGAGTGGGTGGATTCGATGACTTCTGATGATCAGTCGAATCTTGGCGCAATCCTTTTGTGCGGAGGACGCAGTTCCCGGATGGGACGGCCAAAGCACATGTTGCCGTTTGGAGGGCGGACTGTTCTGGAGATCGTCGCAGAGACGATCGGGAAAGTCGCTGAGCGAATTGTCGTCGTTGCAGCCAGTGGCCAGGAACTTCCGACTCTCGACACATCCTGTGAAATCATCCGCGATGAAGAAGAGTTTCAAGGACCGCTGGCCGGTCTGTTACTGGGGATGAGACACTTCGATTCCGCCACCGACCGAGTCTTTCTGAGTGGGTGCGATGTCCCGTTGATTCGACTCGAATTTCTCAACGGCGTGATCGGCGAACTCGAAGATTTTGAAATGGCGATTCCGGAAGCCGGCGGATTTCTGCATCCGCTTTCCGCTGTTTATCGCATGTCGATCAGAGACAAGGTTGAAGAGCTTTACTCTCACGGAGAGCGTCGTCCGCGACGGCTTGTCGAGAGGTGCGATGTGAAGACGATCGCTGAAGAACGACTAAGAGAGTTCGATCCGCAACTCGACTCTCTGAAGAGCATGAACTCGCCCGACGAATATCATCAACTGTTGAGCGAAGCTGGCTTACTCAACGATTCCCAAGACAACGGATGATTCAGATCCCGGGCTTAAGGATTCGCTCACGAAGGCAGTGTTTGACGACCGCCTTCGGGAACTTTCACGAATCACTTGTCTCGAGAATCAGATCGAGTTGCTTAAGCGTGTTTGTGCGTTGAATTGATTGGCTCTGGATCAGGGGAGAATAATCTCTCCACCGAGTGTCAGGGCCGAGATCATCGCATTTCCGAAACCTTGCTTGACGCGGACATCAGCTGTCGGAGGCAGCGTTGGATCGTCGCTTGAGATCTGATTGAGTGTGAAGCTGCTGTCTGCAGTTCCGAGACGGCCGAGCCAGATCAGGTTGTAGCCGACTTTGAACTTGAGCCAGCGATTGACGTCGATCTTCGCATAGAGGTTCAAGTCAGCAGATGGTGCGAACTGGATAATTCGATCGGATGTGTAGACCGGGTCCGGGCTGGCATCGAACAGAGTTCCCGGTTGGACGACGTTGACAGCTTTCACACGTCGGCGAACCTGAGCAATACCAAAGGCGACGCGAGGTTCCACACCAACGGTCAACCAGTTCTGCGTGATCTCGGAACGAATTCCAAACTGAAGAGCATGACGGAAGTTGTGGACTTTGGAATCGATATTGTTGGTTTGTGGATTGGCCAACGGTCCATCGATGTCGACTCCGTCGTCGAGGTATCCGGAGATGTTCGTAAACGTTCCGCCAAAGTTCAGTTGTTCTGAATACTCTTCGTGTCGGTAACCAATGATCGACTGAAGTTTCCAGCCGTCGAACGGAATACGAAGGTCTTCGACGTAGTTGGCTTCCGCAGACCACAGATTGACTCGGTAGTTGCTGGAGAAGTCCTGGTCATAAACGGCAATCGCAGTTCCAACTTCTCCGTCGGTGGTGAAAGTTGTCGCAATGAACTGGATGGGAGGTTTTCCGAAGACGTTATTCAGACTTGTTGGTGGAATGCGAGGCACGCGGAGTGCGTCCGATTGCTCTTCAATTCCCCAGAACGAAGCTTCAAACCATGACCGGTCATCCAACGGGATGCCGAAGCTTCCACGGATACCGTTCATGTGCTTCCATTCGATGGAATCTGTGTCGGGAACGATTGCGTCACCCGTGGTGATTCCGTCGGCAAAAAGCAGTGGAAATTGGTCGGTCACGTTGTTGAGAGTGTTTCCGTTGATGTCGGTCGTTCGCGATCCGAGAACGCGTCCGCCGTTCTTGTAGACGCGACCATACATGTACTCAAGTCGCATCCAGGAGTCTTGAAAGACGCTGTGGAGAGCCTGATCGAATGGCATAACAATGTCATGCATCGGACGCTCTTTGGGAAACAACTCCGCTTCCAGAGCGGCGTACTCTGGCGGACAGTAAGCTCCATCGTCCACGTGCTGATGAAAGCCAACGGGTTGAGCGTACCCGCCCGGCGGCATTGCTGACGCTGGAGGAGGCCAGTCTTGAGCCATGAGATCGGCGGCAGAGCATGTGCATGCTGATGCCAGAACTCCAACGGCGAGACTTTTGATCCCGAAGCGTAGTTGCTGATCACATCGCGAGATCGCGGCACTGATGAGTTCTCGTCCGCGCTCGACACAACGAACAAGCTTGGCTTGTGCGGTCATGGATTCCCTTCCACCTGTCTCTCAGCAACTTGATGCAACCGTTTGCCAACGTGGTGTTTACAACATTTTTGTCAGTATGATGGCAAACGACGTCCGACGCGCACTGGGTGCGGTATTCGATATATCGGTCTGAAAGGGGTGTGAAACTGGAGAAAAATTACCAATTCTTCGGTTTCTATCGATCGTTCGGAATGAAACGGCTGTTCGGGGGAGCGACCGATGAGGGCGTTGAGAGAAGAAAGTCGACGATGGCGGAACCCTCAGCGAGCTGAGAATGCTATCTGCACGAGTGCTGGAACGACGAGACTCGTGAAGTCTGACACGCACTTGAAGACCGAATTGAAGTGTCTGACATGATCAAAATTGCTCACGCTGAGGTACTCAGGGATTTCCCTGATGCTCTCCAGTCGGAAAAGTCACGTGTTGATCGTTCTGGTCAAAGACGTAAACTTTGAAGCAAATGTCTGCACGGAGGTTGATGTGTCTGTTAACATTCTTGTGACATTTCCTGCCCGGCAGGGATGACTGAATCTTTGCATCGATGTCCGTGACGGAAGCGGCAGCGTTCCCGTGATTGGATTCGAAATTTCGTAGACTGTTCAAACTGGTATGCTCCGCTTCGCACGAGAATGCTCGGTGAGGAGTGGTGATCAGGCAACGCGAATCACCAAAGCGAAGCACTTTCTACTACGGAGCTGAATGAACACGAATTCGAGTTCGGGAAAAGAACTGAAAGACGATGAAAGAGCTTGCGGAAGTTGAGCCCTACCTGATCGAGATTTGTAACGAAGAGCAAAGCTTGTTTCGTGGCCAGTTTTCCGCGCCCCTTGAACTTGGACGTCAACGCGTTGATGAAGAACCGCCGTTTGCATTGGTCGAAGAAGACCAGCGGCTCGTGATTGCCGGGATCGAAGATCGGACCGTCAGCCGGCATCAACTGCAAGTCACTCGCGAAGTCGATGGATCGATCACGATCCAGAATATCTCGACCACAGCTTCGGTTCGACATCCTGATGGGACCAAGTTTCGCCCCGGGGAATCACTCATTGCGGAGTCAGTGCAGCAATTCTATTTGAAGAACATGCGAATTATCGTCGCTTCTTCAGAGGCTCTGCTCGATGAGTTTCTCGACGAGGAATCCTCCCTCGGTTCTGTGTCCGTGCTTCTCACGGATCTTACGGCACTCGATCAAGACGCCATCCAACGTCTCTTCGAGAAATACTATCTTCCGATGGTGAAGTTCGCCCGTAGCAAGATGGCGGGGATCTCCCGGCGGGTTGCTGATGAAGAAGATATTGCTCAAAGCGCGTTTCACAGCTTCTGCAGTTCCGCGATGGCAGGGAACTTTCCTGAGTTGAATGATCGTGACAACCTGTGGCGGATCCTAACGACACTCATCAACCGCAAAGTGATTGACCACTATCATCATGATCGACGCCAGAAACGCGGAGGCGGCGTCGTTCGCGGGGATTCGGTGTTCCTCGGAGGAACTGAGTCCGGACCGGTTGGGATTGTCGAATGGGCCGACAACGAACCAACTCCCGAAGCGGCCGCTGAAATGGCGGAGACGTGTTGCCTGCTTCTCGATCAACTCGGCGATGACAATCTAAAGAATGTCGCGCTGATGAAGCTTGAAGGACACACGAACGACGAAATCGCTGAGCATCTCAAATCCAGCCGCAGAACCGTCCATCGGTGGCTCAAGCAGATCCGCGATAAGTGGTCTTGATTCTGCAACTGAGCTTTTACTCGTCTGAGAGAATCCATTCACGGTTAAAGACGGCGTGCTTGATGCCTTTGCCGACTTTCTCTCCGTATTGATCCGTATGGATGAAGTAGCTGTAGGTGACGTGGAAGTGGCCATCCTCATCTTCAATGATCGATGGATAGTGGAATGAGCCCTCGTCAGATTGTCGGAGCTCAAGGTGCCGCGTCGCGGGCCATGTCTCGCCTTCGTCATGCGAAATCGAGACTGCCAGCGAATGCCGCCCGTCTGTCATGTCGTTGTAAACGCACAGCCAATCTCCATTGCGAGCCCGCATCAGTTCAAGTCCTGACCCGGGGTTATTGAGAACGGGGTGATCGGTCACTTTGCTCCAGGTTTCTCCTCGGTCACTCGACTCGGAGACCAGCACCCGCTTCGGAGGAGGCCCATTGTCTCGCATGTATGCGACGATCGTTCCGTCGTTCTTCTGAGCGAAGCTGGGCTGAATGTTTCCGCCTCCGACAATCGGCTCACTGAAGGTCCACGTTTTTCCGAGGTCGTCGGTGATCGCAACGAGGGAGAAGGAAAACCCGTCTGAATAAAGTCCGACAAGCATGCGGCCGTCGTCGAGAATCAGTGGATGGGCACGCGTGAACCATCCAATTCGCCGCGTCAACTTGTCCTCTGCCTGACGTGTGATGATGTTTACCCAGGCTTTGACCAGTTCTGTTTCACGAGCCTTGCCTGCGTACTCAAGAGCTTTGGTGCGGACTTGTTCTGGAAAGTCACCCGGATGCTTGACGTGCAGGACGCTCATGAGGTCCCATGCTGGAGGACCATCGGGTTGAGTGTAATTCGTGGACGTCTTGTACTTCATCAGTGCCGACTCCCAAAGGTTCGCCTGAATCGTCGGCCACAACAGCCACAAGCGTTCTTCAGGATCGATGATCATGCAGCAGTTGGTGTCGGGGAAGCCGGGAGTGTCCGCCATTGAAAACGGCTTTGACCATGTGCTGGACCCCGAGGTTTTTCTCGCTCCAAGAATCTCGACATCGTCGGCCTGACGTTCTCCGGAACCATGGAACCAGCACGCCAGCAGGTCTCCGTTCGGGCACTGAACGATGCAAGATCCGTGGTTGTGCCATGACTCCAGCGGGAACAGCAATTCGGCCTCGTAAAACTCTTCGGCTTGGACCGAGCAGTTCAGTAAGACCAGCGTGCAAAGCACCAGGTTCAAAAGTTGTCGCACCGAAAACGGATGAGGCTTGTTTGAATCCATGAGGTGATGTTCCGTTCGTGAAGACTCTTCGGCCGCAAAGAAGTCAATCTCCGATTTCCTCGACGCATGGAATGAGCTGAGTTGTCAGCTTTGACAATCTCTGTTCACAAAAATCGCCGAGAATACGGAGTCGATCATGTTGTCAAGAAAAAAATGCGTTTGTGAATCACGAAAAAAATTCTCGAGAGATTCTTCTGTCAATCTCGCATCGGACTTTTATCATGGATGAAGGACGAACGCGAGGCTGTCAGCAGCTCGTGTTCAATCAGAGGAGGTCTGCCGATGTCAGTGTTTCTGATGTTTGGAGTTCCATCGACCAGAGAAGTGTCCAGCGTGATTCGTCGCCACTCACTTCGCCGGTGCCTCTCCGACAGCACGCAAGTGGAGGCTTGCCAACTCAGTCGAGTTCGCTTTTCGAAAAGAAGGGATGACTCATTTTCTAATGCGAAGCTCGTGCTTCAAGTTTGCTTTCACTTGATCCAGTCAACCATTCAATCATTTCTTGATTTCCCATTCAGTTCTTCATTCTTCATCTCGATTCAAGACCGTTTTCTTTTCTCCAACTCTTTTGTTGCGAAGTTCTTTACGGCAGTTGATCAGAGTTACCGAGTGTTGGCTCGCCGTTTGCAGTTATTGATCGTTAGCAGTTGTTGGTTTTGGGACAACTCGAGATCGCTGAAGCAGATGGCTCGTAGCTTTCTGCTCACTTGATCTCTATGCATGGTTTTCGAACTGTTTGCTCGCGTAAATCATTACAAGATCGATCGAAAATATAATCTCAAGGAGATGATCTATGTCGACCGGGTTCACTTCTACATCGCTTCCACTTGCTCAAGAGTTTATGGCAAAACGACTGATCACAGTTCGGCCAGAGACGGATGCTGCGGAGGCGATCAATTTGCTACTGAAGCATCGCATCTCAGGAATGCCGGTCGTCGATGATGCAGGAAACTACCTAGGTGTGTTTTCTGAAAAGAGTTGCATGCGTGTGCTCGATCAGACCGCCAAGATTATCGGCCCGGACAGTTTGAAGGCTCCGCTGGCTCGCGAGTTCATGACATCACGCTTGGTATGTCTCTCTCCCGATCAGGATGTTTTTGATGCGATCAGCCTTCTGCTGAGTCATCGATTCTCCGGGGCACCGATCGCGACAGGTTCGCGAGAGTTTCTCGGTGTTTTCTCTGAGAAGACGAGTATGAGTGTGCTGATCAATAGCGCTTATGATGGAGTTCCAGGAGGAAAGGTTGGAGCGTTCATGAACCCTGACCCAGGTCGACTGGTCAGCGAAGAGACATCTCTGTTCGACGTGACTCAGATCTTCATTCGGACTCCTTATCGCCGCTTACCAGTGATTTCGGGGAATCAGATTGTTGGCCAGATTAGTCGACGTGATGTTCTGCAGAATTCGCGGATATTGAGCGCGATCGTTCGGTATCAAGTCGAAGCAAATCGAGAGAAGAAGAGTTCTGCTGGGGATTCAATTGTCTTCTGGAAAGCTCACCGGCAGTTGCCATCAACGAGCGTCAGGGCATTCATGGATACTACAGCGAAGACGATTACGAAAGATTATGATTTGTTATCGATCGCGGGAGTTTTCTTAAATACTCCTTATCGACGTTTGCCAATTGTTGAAAACGGAAAGGTGCTTGGGCAGGTAAGTCGGCGAGATGTACTGCGAACATCGTTGCAGTTGATTAAGCCGATTGAGTCCACAGAAAGCGGAACTCTGTATTTGAGTGCCGTGGGAGGAGCTGAGCAGAAAATGACTGCGCTCTCCTGAACGAGCGATCTTTCACAGGATTCTTAAGGCTGTCCCCGGTGTTGAAGTTTTTCTTCAACCCGAATTCTTTTCCTTCGACGGGAGGTCTTTGTGATGAATGTTGAATCGCTATTGAGATCTTGTGGAGTCGATTTCGATGTCCTGGAGCATGATACGGCTTACACGGCGGAACAAACCGCTGAGTCTCTCCATGTTCCGCAAGGACATTTCGCGAAGACTGTGGTCCTGAACGTGGATGGCAGTCGCATCTTGGCTGTCATTCCCGCCAGTCGTTTGATCGACCTTGAATTAGTTCGTCGGGAAATGGGAGCAATGAACGTCCAATTGGTGGGTGAGGAAGAGTTCCGCCTGCTGTTCCCAGACTGCGAGTTGGGAGCGATCCCTCCGTTCGGCTCTGAGTATGAACTCGAAACGATCGTCGACGATGAACTTGGTTTGGGAGAGCACATTGTGTTCGATGGAAATAATCACCGTCGAGCGATTTATATGAGGTATCGAGACTTCTTAAGAATCGAACATCCCCGAATGGCACACATTGCGAATTGAAACCGTTTTTTGTGTGACGCCTCAACTTCGGAGTGTTGTATTAGTGGAAGTCGCGGGAGGAGATTTCAATCTGTTGGAGTAAGTGGGAAAAGTCTTTCAGGTGGCGAGCCAGCACGTGAATGACCTCTTTCTGTTTTTGAAGAGGACCAGACGCGTGCAGGACGGTGGCGTTTCGCGCGATGCGTCGATGCCGCTCCCAGATTGATTGCGGAACGATCAGATTGACCAATCCGGTTTCATCTTCCAGCGTTACGAAAGTGACTCCATTCGAGGTCGACGGACGCTGGCGGAGAATGACCAGCCCTGCGACTTTAACCCAGGCATCTTGTGAAGCTTCACGAAGCTGTTCTGCCGAGAGGATTCGGTCGCGATCGAGAGTCGGCCTCAAGAATTTCATTGGATGTGTTTTCAGCGACAACCCGGTCGTTCGATAGTCATGAGTGACTTCTTCGTAGGGAGTCATTTGCGGCAAAGCAACTTCCGGCTCGTGGTCGAGAATCTGATCCAGCAATGGTTGCTCGGGACGTTCGATGATGGATTGCCATTGAGAATCTCTCCGATTCAGTCCGAGAGATCGGAAAGCGTCTGCTTTGCTCAGTCGTTCCAGAACCGGTTTTGAAAGCCGCGTTCTCAGCGCAAATTCGTTGAAGGTGGAGAATGGGCACTCGCTGCGTTGGGAGAGAATCTTTTGTGCGTGGGCTTCGGCAAATCCTTTGATCAGTCGAAATCCCAATCGCAGCGCGTAGGGGCGTTTCTTGACGCTCGGGCAGAACTCAAGCGTGCAATTCCATTCGCTCTCATTCACATCAACGCCACGCACTTCAACACCGTGTTGACGAGCATCGCGAACCAGTTGAGAGGGTCCGTAAAATCCCATCGGTTGACTGTTGAGTAGAGAAGCTGTGAAGACCTCCGGGTAATAATATTTCAACCAGGCGGAGGCATACGCCAGGCGTGCGAATGATGCGGCGTGACTTTCGGGAAATCCATATTGCCCAAACCCACGAATCATATGGAACAGTCGCTCTCCGAATTCCTGATCGTAGCCGTTGGCGATCAGGCCATTGATGAGTTTGATTCGAAACTGATCGATGTTTCCGGTGCGTCGCCAGGCAGCCATGGCCCGTCGCAATTGGTCCGCTTCTCCCGGCGTGAATCCGGCTGCAACGATCGCGAGCCGCATCGCTTGTTCCTGAAACAGGGGAACTCCGAGAGTCTTGTGCAACACGCCTTTGATCCGTTCGTCGGGGTAGCTGACCTCTTCTTCTCCGTTTTTGCGACGCCGGTAAGGATGAACCATGTCGCCTTGAATCGGTCCCGGACGAATGATGGCGACTTGAATGACCAGGTCGTACCACTTCTCTGGACGAAGCAAGGGGAGGGACGACATCTGTGCTCGAGATTCAATTTGAAAGACACCAATTGTGTCGGCCTTTCGAATCATCGCATAGACGGCCGGATCATCCGGAGGGATGGCAGCGAGTGTGAGAGGTTGATCGTAATGCTTTTTGAGCAGGTCGAAGCTGCGGTGTAGGGCAGAAAGCATTCCCAGTGCCAGACAGTCGATCTTCAGGATGCCCAGCATGTCGAGATCGTCTTTGTCCCAGCAGATAACCGTCCTGCCGGGCATGGAGGCATTTTCGATCGGAGCCATCTCACAGAGAGGGCGCTGAGTGATGATCATTCCCCCAACATGTTGCGAGAGGTGTCGCGGGAATCCGAGGATCTCCTGAACGAGAAACAAAAACTGCCGCGAAAGTCGCGTCTGGGAATTGAGTCCTGCTTCCTCCAGACGCTGTGAAAGAAGTTCCGGATCGTGAATGTGGTCCGCCGATTTGGCGAAGGTGTTTAACCGATCGAGTGAGAAGCCGAGGGCCTTGCCCACGTCGCGGACTGCTGACTTGGGGCGATAGGTGATGACCGTCGCGGTTAACCCTGCGCGGTCTCGACCATACTTCTTATACAGATATTGCAGGACGATCTCGCGACGATCGTGTTCGAAATCAACATCGATATCCGGTGCTTCGTTGCGTTCTTCGGAGATGAACCGTTCGAAGAGGACATCAATCTGATCGGGATTCACCGACGTGACTCCCAGGCAATAGCAGACTGCTGAATTCGCAGCGGACCCGCGTCCCTGGCAGAGAATGTTCTGGCTGCGGGCGAAGTTGACGAGATCCCAGACCGTTAGAAAGTAGGACTCGTACTGAAGCTTTTCGATCAATTCGAATTCGTGCTCAAGGATCTTTCGAACCTTCTCGGGAACTCCCTGAGGATAACGTTCTCGAGCTCCAACTTCGGTGACGTTGCGTAAGTATTGAATCCGAGTGATTCCCGATGGACACAATTCCTCGGGGTATTCGTAGCGCAATTCATCGAGTGAAAACTGGCAGCGGTCGGCGATTTCTTTTGTTCGGAAGACAGCATCGGGGAGATCCGAAAACAGGTCCCGCATTTGAGAGGGAGATTTCAGATAGCGCTCTCCGTTGGAGAATCGACGTGTGCCGAGTTCCGAGATCCGACAGCGATGACGGATTGCTGTGAGGGTATCGTGGAGGAGACGTCGACGGGGAATGTGATAATGAACATTGTTCGCGGCAGCGACGGGGATGTCACAAGTGTCCGCTCGCTGCAGCATTTGTTCGAGAGTGTGTGAATCGTCTGCGTCGAAATGTCTTTCGAGCAATCCGTAACAGCGATCGCCAAAAACCTTTCGATACTTCAGAAGCAAGGCGGGAGAAAAGTCGAGTCCTGGCCTCAGCAAGACACACGCAAGTAATCCCTGTGAGTGTTTCGTCAGGTCTTCGAATGTCAGTTGGCACTCGCCTTTGGGAGCTCGACGTTTTCCAATTGTGAGCAGACGGCACAAGCGTCCATAAGAGTCCCGGTCTGTCGCCAGAAGGACCGCAGGCGGGGCGTCTGTCAGCGTGATTTCCGCACCGATGAGTAGCTTCAATTCGGCACTTCGGGCAGCGACATGAGCGCGGACCACTCCCGCGAGGCTGTTCTTGTCGGTAATGGCTAATGCGTGATAACCCAGTACGGCAGCCTGCTGAACAAGTTCGTCGGGATGTGATGCTCCTTCGAGGAAAGAGAAATTGGTTTTGCAATGTAATTCGACATACGGTGGTTCCTCTCTGTTTCTGGGCTGAGGAGAGAGAGTAGGACGCTGTGGTTTTGGGTCGGGCTGATCAGGCATGGTTCGATTTCTTTCTCGTGCGGGAAAAACTCTTCTTCTCGGGCAACGATCAATCGAAGGCTGCGTGCAGATACCAGGTCTGTGTGTTGAGATCGCGGAAGATCCAGAAGTGCAGACCGACTCGGGTCTCGATGTGGAAATAATCTCGCTTGATGTAGTCGTGTCTCCACCAACCTGTGGTAATGCGTTCCGGTCCCCAGGCATGCGCGACCTGATGCCGTTGTCGGTCACACCGAAAATCGTGCGGGAATCCATCGGAAGTCAGTTTCCCGACGGTGATCTCAACGGGAGTCTGCTTGAGCCAGAGCGGACGTTTAAGAAATCCGAGGACTGGAGGGGGAGAAAGGGGTTGGCTTCGGAAAGAAGCCATCGCCGGGATAAACCGCACAGCGAGTTCGGGTTGTTCTTCGGCGGCGAACTGAACTCTGACGACTGCTTCCGGACCGAGTCGGCTGTGAAGTCGTTCAATTAGATGCTCTAACGCAGACGAATCGGTCTGGTGAGTTGCGTCGTCAAAAAGTTTCGCCTGACGTTTACTCAGAGGGCTGGTTTGCTTGGCGCGGAGTGTGATCCGAAAAATCTGTTCGGGCAGTTGCTGGTGTTCCCAGCGAAGTGTGATCAGTTCCAGCAAGTGCGATGCTGACTGAGTTGGGCGGAGCAGTTCAATTTGCGTGGAGAGACTTTGCTGGCCGATCGCGGTCAGTTCACATGAGAGAAGGCGGACTCCCAACTCGGCAGGGAGGAGTTTCTGCACGAGGCGGTCGAGTTGGGGCTTCAGGACGAACTCAAGAGTTGCCCTGTCGTTGATGGTCTCTTCGCTTTCCCAGATTTGTTCGTCGCATTCCGGTCGACGTTCGGCAGCGATTTCTTCGGGCATGCTGCCTTGCAACTGATCGAGTCTCGTCAGCAGTTCAGCGGGGAATCGCGACGGTAAAGTTCGACGCGGCAGCTGGAGTAATTGGCGGACGGTTCGCAGGCCGAGTTCTTCGAGAGAATGAACCGTTCGCGAAGAGAGTCGCAGCAAGCGAATTGAAAGCGGACGTAATAATGAGGGCAACTGTGCTTCGGAAATGATGGTTGTGGGCGATTCTGCAGTTCGCTGATGAGCGAATGCCCAGGCAGCGCCGACGGTGGGGGCGATGGCCAGACGTGCATCGAGTTCACGATCACGCATTTCCGATAAGACAGCTTCGATGAGATGTTCTTCTCCTCCGAAGAGAGGAGCGCAGCCAGAGACATCCATCAATAAGCAGTCGGGTTCGTCGGATGCTTCTAATCCGACACACGGAGAAAAACGCTCACACTCCCAAGCGAGTTTGAGTAACGCCTGACGGTCTGCCTCTGGCTGGTATGTTTCAAAATGAACGAGGCGATTTTGAGCAGTCCGCAGATTCTGCTCGTTGGAAGGAGTTGGTTTCGGTTTTGGAAACGGGTTGGTTTCCGAGAAACTCTCTTCAAGCAAGACTTCAGCATCCGCCACTGGCAGGCGTGGCAAAACGCCGCAGGCTCTGGCTTGCGGACAGCAGGCTGCCACGACTTTCTGGTCCTTGGGGCCGACGGCCTGAAGAACGAGAATGTTCTTTTTGCGTTCAGGCTGATCGATCCATGCTCGCTGGATGGGCCAGTTGGGAATCCACACGCACAACGCTCGCATCGTCATGGATAATGACCTGAGAAGGTTGATGTGAAGTGCGCCCTCCACGGACGTGGAGGAGTTCCATCTGGAGCACTCGTGTTAGTGAAGCCTGTCTCGGTCCAGGCTGGGGTGTGATATGGATGCGGTAATCCGCCCAGGAAGGTTCATGGCGGTATTTGGAAGGCCGCAGAAACATGGCTATTCCCCGGCCGTGCTCAGCTGCCAGCTTGAAGCGTCGGTATGTTGAGGGGAGAACTCTTTCCAATGGTCCAATTGCAAGAACTCCCGCGGTCGATCGTAAAACTTGCTCATACGTCCAGAAAACATCCTTCCGATGCGGGCGAAGAATGAGCATCCGATCGAATGTTCCACCATTTCCGAACAAACCGGTCGGGTTAAATTCCTGTCGAGGGTCAACGATGACCAATTCCATGTTGCGTTGATGCAACAAGGGACGGATGAGTTGAAATACAAGGCTTCCAGTTCCTGATCCGTTTTCGGAAATCCATTCCACGACCGTTCCGGGAGGAAGTTCCTTGCAAAACTGATGGTCTGCCAATAAGGAGTGTGCAGCAGAACGTGGCAAGACAGATGGATTTCTCTGCAGAGAAACGAGCTTTTGGCGCAGTTGCTGCAGTGTATTGTTCACTGAACTTCTCACCTGTCATGGCGTGAGTTTGAGACAGGTTGAGTGTACTTTTGTTCAGTTTGTTGTCAAGGACGAAGTTGCAGCATGTCAGGGATCAAAATGCATCGATGGTATGGAAAAAGCATGCTGTTGAGCAGATGCCACAATCCGGCATGATCACTACGCACGCTAAAACTCTCAGAAACCAGACACTCAACGTTTCTGAAAACATTCACGAGATTCTTAATCCACGATTGATTCACTTTTCCCAAAGAAAACTACTCTGTGATTTCTGCAGTGAGTTCTTGACACAACTTCAACGCCAATTGCATAGTGAAGAAGAGCGAGATGAATTCAACACTCAAAGAGGATGGTCGATCGATCTATCAGAGCGGGCAACTTTGTAGACGTTTCAACAGATATCCACACACAGAATCCACACAAGCGATACCTTTGGTATTTCTACGCTTTCCCGCCTGATCTGTGTTTCTTAATTAGCAAGACGCTTCTGCAACGTCCCAGGTTTGGATCCTCCCAACCGCAATAACCTGACTACTACGAATCAACTGACTGACGAACACCAGCGCAACGTGACAAATTTCAGGAACGTTCCATCCCCGCCCAACTCGGAACCGACAATTGGGCAGTACCGATAACAATTCGAGTCAGATGAATACACCTAATTCTTCCAGCCCAACGATCGGTAGACCTGTGTCAGCTCAAAAGCGATTTGCTCGGTTAGAAGCTCTCGAACAGCAAAGCGCCCATACCCTTGCTCGTTATTGCCAGGTTCACTCCGGGGCACACAAATTTGGAAACCACGCGAAGCTCTCGCTGGCGAGCCTCGTGCAATCACTGGTCACATCGCTCCCACTGGTTGTGACAGATACAGTGGTCATGTGGTTCGTACTGCTGACCGCTACGGGGATCGCCGAACGACTCCTGGGATTGCCGACGACCACGATTCAAAGTCAGACGGCATTCATCTCTGCGGTTCTGATGTTTCCGCTCGCTCGACTCGCGGGCATGTATCCCGGGTTCGGCATGAACCCAGTCGTTGAGTTCCGAAACATTCTGCGATGCTCAGGCATGGCGTTGCTCATCTTCGTTGCTGTCGGCATGACGATGCTTTTGAAGAGTTGGACCTTCTTCCTGACAGCATCAGCCATCGCTTATCTGCTGTCTATTGTGGTGTTCCCTTCCGCACGATTTGTCGTTCGGACATTCATGGCTGCTGTTCCTTTCTGGGGAGCACCGGTTTTGATCTATGGAACTCCTCAAATCGCCACGGACTTATACCGCCGTTTGAAGCAAATGCCTGACCGCGGGTTCCGACCTGTCGGTGTGCTGCTTTCACCAGAAGACTACTGGAGCCACGAGCAGAACAACTGTGCTCCAGACATTCCTTACTCAGACGTTCGCTCCTGTTTTGATGTCGCGAATAAACAGAAGGCGACCTGGGTTCTCATCTCGCACGAGGTCCCGATTGAACAGGAAGAACTCGAGCCAGGACTTCTTGCGATTCCCAACCGTGTTCACCTGGCATCATCCAGCTTCGACATGGGACCTTGGGATCAGATTTATACTGTTGGTCCAACATGCGGACTTTGGGTCGGTGGAGTTGTGCCAAAATCTCTGAAGGTGGCAGCAAAGCGATTCATCGACATCGCTATGACCATTTGCGGCGGACTTGTTCTGTCCCCGTTGCTCGCATTCATTTCGATCGCAATTAAGTTGTCATCGAAAGGCCCAATTCTTTACGGTCAGAAACGTGTCGGGCTGGGCGGAGAGACTTTCACAGCCTGGAAGTTCCGGTCGATGGTTCCCAATGCGGACAAGGTCCTCGATGAGTATCTGCAAAACAATGACGCTGCACGCGAAGAGTGGGAACAGACACACAAGTTGAAGAATGACCCTCGAGTGACCTGGATCGGGAAGTTCATTCGAACCACCAGCTTTGACGAATTCCCACAACTCTGGAATGTGTTCGTTGGGGAAATGTCGATTGTTGGCCCACGGCCGATCGTCAATTCGCCAACTTACGATCAAAGCTACATCGTCGACTATCCTCATGAGTTCAGTGCGTACAAGACTGTGAGACCGGGGATCACGGGAATGTGGCAGGTCAGTTGTCGTAACGCTGGTGTCTATGAGAAGCGAATCTACTGGGACATGTACTACATCCGACACTGGTCTTTGTGGCTCGACATGTACATCATCCTCCGCACAATCCGCACAGTTCTGCTCCGTGAAGGCTCCGCTTAGAGATGGGATCAAATCCAAAAATGTCACAAAGAATTTCAGAGATTCTGAATTCGGGCCAATTTTATTGTCTCATGGGAGCTCCACTCGATACCGGAAATCTCGGTGTCTCTGCTTTGGCTCTTTCAGTGATTGAAAGCATTGCGAAACGGCATCCAAACTGGGTGCCTGTACTGCTTGATTATTCGAGAGGAGAGTTTCTTTCGAGCACTCGCTTGAGCAATGGGGAAGAGCTGGAACTGGTTCACATCGGGACGTCTGTCTCACGTCGTTTCTGGAGAACGGACAACCTCAACTTTATCCGATTCGCTCAACAGATCGGGTTTCCGCACAACGCACTGAAGGCGTTTCGCAACAGCCAAAGCGTTCTCGATATCAGTGGCGGAGACAGTTTTACGGATCTCTATGGGCCGAGACGATTTGAGGATATGACGGTCCGAAAGCAACTTGCTCTTCGGGCTGGTGGCAAGTTGATTCTGCTTCCGCAGACGTATGGTCCTTATTCAACCGATCAGACGTTTCGTGTCGCTTCCGAACTCGTTCAGAACTCGATAGCTTCCTGGGCCAGAGACGGTCGAAGCTTCGAAACGCTCAATAAGATGATGAATGGCAAGGGAGACGAAGGACAGGCTCGCCTCGGAGTTGACGTCGCCTTCGGACTTCCGCTTCTGCCTCCGGATGAAGCTGTTCAATCACAAGTGAAAGCGTGGAGCGAAGATTCGCTCACAACTGTTGGGATCAATGTCAGTGGACTCATTTACAACGGCGGCGAAGATGCTCAAGCCCAGTACGGCTTGAAAGGAAATTACCGCGAACTGGTCGACAAGCTGGTTCGAAAGTTCCTTGCCGACGAGTCAGTTCGCGTCGTTCTTGTGCCGCACGTGATCCCTCCGAACAACCCTGTCGAATCGGATCTCACTGCGTGCGAAGCGGTTCGCAATGCGGTGCCTCAGGAATTGCAATCCCGTTTGGAAGTCATTCCAGCACTCTCTGACCCGAGATGTGCGAAGTGGGTCATCAGTCACTGTGACTGGTTCTGTGGAACGCGGATGCATTCGACAATCGCTTCGTTGTCGACCCAAGTTCCAACCGGAGCATTGGCTTACAGCTTGAAAACCAAAGGCGTCTTCGAGACATGCGATTGCGGCGACTGTGTGATCGAACTCAGAGATGATTCTGTGGAGACATGTGTGCAAGGCATGTGGGACTGTTTCCAACGCCGTGAAGAGATTCGCGAGACACTCGCATCTTCGATTCCACGAATTGCCGAACAGGTCGAAGAACAGGCGGACTCCATCGTCAGAGCCATGGAAGGGATCGCTCATTCAGAGTTGGTTGAACAAGCATGAGTGACCGAATTCTCAGAGGAGGAGCCATTGTTTCTGCTGGTCAGGCAGTGACTCTTGGACTCTCTTTCGCCCGAAATCTTGTTCTCGCCAAATTGATCGGTGCTGAGAACATGGGGATCTCGGCCGGGTTTCTCGCGACGATGTCGGCCGTCGAGTTGGCCAGCGACATCGGCATGCAGAAACAGGTGGTCCAGTCTTCAGACGCCGACAGTCCGGAGTTTCTCGGAACAGCTCATTCGATGATGCTGATTCGAGGATTGATCCTGGGCGCTGTCTTGTTTCTCGTCGCAAAACCATGTGCGGAGTGGTTTCAAGCTCCTCAAGCGGTCTGGGCGTTCCAGCTTTTGGCGTTCGTTCCAATCTTCAAGTCGCTCATGAATCTGGATGTGATTCGGATTCAGCGGAGCATGAAGTTTGGGCCATTTGTGATCGTCGAAGTGGTGTCGCAAGTGGGAGCACTGGTCGCTGGTGTGATTGCCGCGATGGTGACCCACTCTTACTCCGCGGTCTTGATTGCTATCCTGACTCAGTCATTCTTGAGCGGTGCCGTTTCCCATTTTGTGGCGAAAGAACTTTATCAACTCAAGTGGTCGCCGAATCATACGACGGGCATGGCCGACTATGGATGGCCACTCATGATCAGCGGAATTCTGATGTTTGTGGGGCTTTTCGCTGACCGCTTTATCGTTGGTCGCGCTTACGGTCTGGTCGTTCTAGGGAACTACGCACTTGCCTACTCTCTCACAAACGTTCCGATCCAGGCGGCGACGAAGATTCTGACATCGCTCTTCTTCCCAATCCTCTCAAAGCCGAGTGCTTCATCGAGCTTTAATGAGCATTACTCACAGGTGTCACAGATTACTGCTTCCGCTGCAGCTGCGTTTGGAGCGGTCGCGATTCTTGTTCTGCCGACTCTGATCGAATTGGCTTACGACAAGGAGTTCGCCGAGGCGGGAACGATTGTCGGTTTGATTTCCGTAATGATGGTGGTGCGACTGCTGAGAACAGCTCAGGCTCAGGCACTTCTGGCGCTAGCGGAAACAAAAGGCTTGCTGGTGAGTAACGTCATGAGGGCTCTCGGAGTGCCTGTTGCGTTTGGCGTTGCCACGATCGGCGGTTCGGTCGAAGCTGTCATTCTGATTATGCTGCTGGCGGAAGTGCTGGCTCTGTTGACTTCCGTCTTCTGGCTGAAATACGCACGTCACGTTCCTGTCTTTCCGAGTACAACCCAGCCAATCATTGCATTCGGACTGGTGGTTACGATCTTTCTCGTCGATCGGTACGTGTTGGAATCGAGTCTTCCAGTGCTTCGTTTTGGATTGGCCACGGCACTGTCGGCCGGGCTGGCATATCATGCAATGACGGCCCTGAATGGTTTGCGAACCAGTCAGCGCGTCGGGGCGACTGGAAAGATTGCTCAACCAACAGGTTGACACACCGAATTCTGGACACGATCAACGGTAATATGACGTCGAGCTTCGAAACAATCGAACGAATCAAAAAGCAGCAGTTGTGCTGTGGCTGTGGGGCGTGCGCGTATGTCAGCCCCGAGTTGTTTCAGCTGGAAAACGTCGAAAACGAAGGGATTCGACCTCAGCGACTGACAACGGAGTCAAACGCCGACACACAACGACAAGAGGCGGAAGCTGTTGCTGTCTGTCCGGGCAAAGAACTGAAACACGAAAATCTGGGCATCCCTGAAAACATCAAAGATCTGATTGCCGGGTGGGGACCTGTTCGGGGAGTCTGGGAAGGCCACGCTGCGGACGAAGAGATTCGCTTTCATGGTTCGAGTGGAGGAGGGATCAGTGCTCTTGCTCTGTTTGGGTTAGAGAAGAAGGCTGCCTCCGGAGTCTTGCACACCGTCATGGATACCGAGAACCCGGTTCTGAACAAGACCGTTCTCAGCACGACTCGTGACGAGTTGCTAGGGGGAGCAGGGTCTCGGTATTCACCGGCAAGCCCGTGCGAACGATTGGATCTGATCGAACAGGCAGACGGGCAAGCGGTTTTCATTGGAAAACCCTGCGATGTTGCAGCTTTAAAGAAGGTGCGTAGGATACGGCCTGAACTCGATAAGAAAATTCAGGTGACCATCGCACTTTTCTGTGCTGGCACTCCATCAACGGCAGGGACGAGAGCTGTTCTGAAAAAGATGGGCTTCGAGTCGGACAACGAAATTCGCTCGTTCCGCTATCGAGGGAAGGGGTGGCCCGGACACGCGACTGCGGTCAGCCACGAGGGACGCGAAGAGAAGATGACCTACGATCAATCGTGGGGAGACATTCTAACCCGTCACGTTCAGTGGAGATGCCGAGTCTGTATCGATCACACCGGAGAATTTGCGGACATCGCCATCGGAGATCCTTGGTACCGGACTCCGAAAGAAGGTGAGCAGGGTGATTCTCTGATCGTTGCGAGAACAGAAGCTGGCGAAAAATTCATTCGAGAGGCGATCGAAGCTGGCTACCTTCGGGCTGAACAAATCGATCCGCAACTCCTGCCTGCTTCACAGCCAAACCTATTGAAGACGCGAGGAAAAGTCTGGGGGCGACTCGTGGCCTGCCGGATGTTGTTTGCCGGAGCTCCGCGCTACCGTGGAATGCCAATGTTTCAGTTCTGGATGAGTCAGCTCACGCTGAATGAGAAGTTCAAATCCATCGTCGGAACACTGCGCCGAATTGTGATGCGGCGCTATCTCGGCAAGCGCTAGTCGTTCAATCGGCGGGGAAACAGGGGGAGTTCAAATGCAAGGCAGCGTCATCATTCCAGCCCACAACGAATCCGCCGTGATTGAGCGGACGTTGACTTCGTTGTTGAAGAGCATTGGAGATCAACCCGTCGATGTCTTTGTGGTGTGCAATGGGTGTACAGACGACACCGCCGCGAAAGCCAAACAGTTTGCCCCCAAAGTGCAGGTCATCGAAACCGAAATCGGATCGAAGGTCCACGCACTGAACCTTGGGGACGAAGCAGCGACCAAGTTTCCCCGAATCTATCTCGACGCAGATATCGATGTCACACCGAATTTTGTTCCGGATATGATCACGGCAATGGAAGGTGATGATGTCAGTGCCGCCTGGCCAACTGTTCGCTATGAGACCTCAGACTCATCCTGGATCGTCAAAGCTTATTACTACGTTTGGCCGAGACTTCCCTACAACCAGCCAGGGCGAATTGGTGTTGGGGCGTACGGAATGAACGAAGCAGCTCGAGGACGATTCGAGGAGTTCCCGAAAATCATCTCCGATGATGGTTTTGTCCGCGGACAGTTTACGAAGCCTGAGCGAACGATCGTGCCGACCTGTCAGACTCTGGTCTACGCTCCGTCCACAGCTTCCATGCTCATCAAGATTCGAACCCGCAGTCGGCTTGGAGTTTACGAGCTGAAGTCGACTCATGCGGCCGTTTTGGAACGGCACCACTCTGAAGACAATCGCTGGGAAACAATTCGGACGATCCTGCGCCCCGATGTTCTCATCCGTTTTCCCGTTTATCTGATCATCAGTTTGATCGTTCGATACCGGGCGAAGAAGCAGATGGCAAACTTGAGCTCATACAACTGGGAACGAGACGACTCATCTCGAAAAGGGGACGGAGAGAACGCCGACACAGCACAAAAACAAAATGGCGATTCCAAGCACGAAACCGTTTCGTCGTTGAAGTAGTTCCCCAACGTTTTTCTATTGGTAGAGATAGAGTCGTTGGGAGCATTCGAGTAATCGCTTGAGCGGGCGTTTCACGTCGACGAATTTTAGGCCGAACTGTCTCATTCAAAACATTGCGTAGCTGACTTAAGGGATAACCATTGGCGGACGTTAAGCGAAAAAAAGTGCTCGCTGTTGCATCTCGAGGAGGGCATTGGACACAACTGCTCCGCCTCCGAGACGCATTCTCTGATTGTGATGTCGTCTTCATCAGTACTGTCCCTGAATACGCTTCGATGGTTGAGGGAGAGCGGTTTCGAGTCGTCCCCGAAGGCAATCGCGACAGCAAATGGAAAATGCTGCGATCCCTGGTCGCGCTGATTCAAGTTGTCGTCAGCGAACGTCCGGACGTGATCATCACGACCGGGGCAGCTCCAGGTTTCTTCGCTCTCCGAATCGGAAAATTCATCGGCGCCAAAACGATGTGGATCGACAGCATCGCCAACGCGGAAGAGCTTTCGTATTCCGGCAAGTTGGCGTTGAAGCAGGCCGACGTCGTCCTGACGCAGTGGGAACATCTCTCGAGTCGTGAGGGAGCACAATACTGGGGATCGGTGATATGATTTTCGTAACCGTCGGGAGCCTGCAATCCTTCGATCGACTCGTTCAAGCAGTCGATGAGTGGGTTCAGACCAGCAACAGTTCCGAAGAGGTGATCGCTCAGATCGGCAAGTCGACATATGAGCCGAAGTCATTCCAACCTGTCGAAACGTTGACCCCGGACGAATATCGGAGTACGTTTGACCGAGCGCGGCTTGTCGTTGCACATGCGGGGATGGGGACCATCATTACCGCGCTTGAAACGGGAAAACTCACGGTGGTGATGCCGCGACGAGGGCATTTGAACGAAACTCGAAACGACCACCAAATGGCAACTGTCAGCCGTTTCAAGCGGTCGGAACGAATTCGCGTCGCGGAAGACGAAGCCGCACTTCCAGGCGTTCTCGATGAATTGGCTGACGCTGATGAGTCGACAATTGCAAAAGAAGTCTGGAATCCCGACCCAAATCTGATTATCAAATTAAAAGAGTTCATCGGTTAACGTTTGAGATCGTGGTTCAAGCGAATTCATGACAACAGGCGTGATTCGTAGAAGCACAAAAAAGACTCTGTCCGGTCACGGCAAGAGAGCGATTTAAACGGTTCAATCATTGAGCCTTAAAGAAGATTCTCGCACTAGCAGAAGGAACTCAATCTGTCGTTGGTTTTGACAGCATGAGTGAAACGATCCCGAAATGTTGTGGAACATTCTGGCCTACGAGCCCGCCGGATACTGGAAGATTGCAGAGAACCAATGGTACTCCAACCAGACGGTCGTGCATCCTGTCGGGCTTGGTCTGCTTATCACAGCATGCCTCGGAATTCTCATCCTTCCTCGTCGCGGAGCTCTCGCCTGCGCTTTGCTGCTACCGTGTTTCGTCTCCGATGCGCAAAGGATTGCAATCTTTGGCTTAGATTTTAGTTTCACAAGAATTCTTATAATCACTATGTTGGTACGAGTCCTACTGCGAGGGGAATATCGTTCGTTTAGACTTCAACGGCTCGATAAACTTGTACTCATCTGGATCGTCTGTAAAACGATGGCCTACACATTGCAAAATGGCAATAGTAGTGCATTTGTCACTATGCTCGGCCAATCAATTGATCATGTTGGAGCTTACTTCGCACTCCGCTTTGTGTTGAAAGACTGGGGCGATATATGCGCCATTGCCGTGTTTTTTGCCGTTGTCGCGTCGGTCGTTTCATTCTTCTTCGTCTACGAGTGCAGTACCCGGAGAAACCTGTTTTCAATTTTCGGAGGGGTTCCTGAAATTACCAAAATGCGACAAGGGCGGCTTCGGTGTCAGGGAGCGTTCGCTCATCCAATCGTTGCAGGTTGTTTCTGGGCAGCTCTTTTGCCGTGGTTTTACGGACTGATGGTCTTCAATCGACGCTATCGTGGAGTGGCCGTCGTAGGAGCTGGAGCATCCTGCGTTATTATCGTGACGTGCTCGTCTTCGACTCCAGTGTTCGGGGCGTTGACCGCCTGCATTGGGATCGGTTTCTGGTATATTCGAGCACTCACTTACCCTGCCGTTTGTGCTTTGTTCTCACTCTTATTCATATTGCATCTGTCGATGAAACAACCGGTTTGGCACTTACTGGCACGCGTAAGCGCTGTTGGAGGATCGACAGGGTATCATCGCTTCAATTTGATCAATCAGGCCGTAAATCGATTTAACGAGTGGGCAGTGGTCGGTACTCGTTCAACAGCACATTGGGGGCTTCAGCTATTCGATGTCACGAATCAGTTTATTTTAGAAGGAGTTCGCGGCGGATTTATCACGATGATCCTGTTCACGTGGATGCTTGCCGAAGGCTTTCGTCTCGTAGGCCGGATTACTCCCCTATATCGAGGAGATCCTCGCAAGCAGAAGATGGCATGGTGCCTCGGGGTTTGTTTGCTCGTGCATACGGCGAACTTCTTTGGGATTTCCTACTTCGGTCAAATTACCACCCTTTACTTCATGTCACTAGCAGCGATTCCGTCGATGTACACGTGTGCCAAGAGAGAGTCGATGATGCAGATGGCTCAGCAGCATGTCTACGTGCCGGATTCCCGTTATCAACAGGAAACGACGGAGGTTGGTTCAGTCGGCTATTAGATAACCGTTTTGATTCTCGTGTTTCAGTCACTGAATTAGAAAATCTGGCCCGTTTGATCGATGAAACAGCGGACATTTTTCTCCAATTCAGTTCTTGCTCGTTTCGCACTGAAATTCTCACATTCCTTTTCTGCCAATGCTCTGTTTGTTTCAAGTGCCTTGACTTCAGTTAGTTCACGCTACCAAACCGGTAGAAAAGCCCTCAAAACTCGTCCGACTATTATGGGAGTTCAGGCTGCGCAAAAATAGATCCAGTGGTGGACTGCTGGATTGAGGACTTAGCCTTTCAAGAGCAACGGAATGATTTTGACGGTCTGGTGTCTTTCAAATTCTAAGAAATCCGACAGTCGGACCGCGGTTGTGCTCAAGTGGCTGGCTGGCGTTTCGTTCTTTGTGTTCGCCATGCACCAGCCGTTGCTGATGATTGTGAAGAAGGTTGTGTTTGCGGCGGTGAACCCGCAATCAGGTTCTTCAATTCTCTTGCTTTACTTTCTTATTCCGCTGTTCGTGATTGCAGTTTCGGTCGGCGTTTACGAAGTTTTGAGTCAGATGTTTCCTCGCATGACGGCCATGATGTCTGGTGGACGACTTCCGGAGAAACCGAAACACCTCCCAGAGGTTTCTGCTCCAGAACGTTCGACCGTTTGAGAAACGAGAGTGTTCGACGCCGTAGCCAACGCATCGATCCTTCTTGAAGGAACTGGCGGAGGCGGTAGGGATTCGGTAACCTGAACAGCGACTTCGGTGCGCGCATTTTGTCGCATCCGATGATTGGAAATCATGCGTCGTTGACGGACTTGGCAATGCGACTTTCATCGCAACCGAATCTGGCGTGCATGAGTCGTTTTCAAGTCCCGATGAGTAGGAGTGAACGCGGTGAAGAATCGCATGACTGAGCGAAACTTATTCTGGTTTGTGGTGGGCGCCATCTTCGGTAGCGTCGTGATTTATTACCTGCCGACGGAACCCGCTTTCGCAGCGACTGCCAATTCCGGCGACAAGTTCTCGATGTGTACTGTCAGAACTTCAGTGGGTGCGAGCGAAGCGATTTTCGTTCTCGACCAGGTGACAGGACGACTGCTCGGAGCTCAACACAGCCTCCAGCGGCAAGCGTTTCACCAGTTGTATCAACGGAATCTCGCAGCAGACTTTGGGGTGACTGACAATGCGAGATACGTGATGGTTTCTGGCGACATTCAGACCGGGGGCGGCGGCGGATCAGCACCGCCAGCACAGGGGGCGATTTACGTCGCTGAATTGAATGCTGGGGTTGTCTTCATGTACGGGTTCACAATGTCACCAGCAGGTCAGGGTGGTCCACCTCGCGACTTGATTCCACTCGCAAGTTTCCCATTCCGCGGAAACTAGAGCAAGTTGTTCGTTCCTGTGCACTCGCTTTCACTGTTTCATAAATTAAAAGGCTGTGCTTGCTCGTGCGAGATCGTGCACACGAAATCAGAAAATGCTCTAAGCGATTCAGACAAACGCTTGTTACTCGCCTGACATCAGTTCATCGGGCGAGTCCAGTCTAAATCGAATTTCGAGATTACGTCACAATCGAAAAGATCCGTCCTGAGTGATCAGGGCGGATCTTATTCTTTTTGAGCTCGTTCTTCTGGCATCGCAGAAACACTAGGCGATGATCTCTCGAATGACTCGTCCTCCGACGTCGGTCAGTGTTTCGTCACGTCCCTGATGGAAGTAGCTGAGAAGCTCGTGATCGAGTCCCATCTGGTGAAGAATTGTCGCATGCAGATCGTGCAGGTGAACTTTATCTTCGACCGCGGCAAATCCGAGTTCGTCGGTGGAGCCGAATGTTTGACCTCCGCGGATTCCTCCACCCGCCATCCACATGCTGAAGCCGTAAGGATTGTGGTTTCGGCCGGGAGCGCCCGGGCCTTCGCTGAAAGGCATGCGGCCGAATTCTCCACCCCATACGACGAGCGTTTCGTCGAGAAGACCACGTTGTTCGAGGTCGGTGAGAAGGGCAGAGATTGGCTGATCGACTTCGGCGCCGTGCTGGCCGTGATTCTTTTCGATGCTTTCGTGAGCGTCCCAAGTTTCTTCGAGGTGTCCACCACCCGAGTAGAGCTGAATGAACCTCACGCCGCGCTCAACAAGGCGACGAGCGACGAGGCAATTGCGTCCATATTCATTCGTCGGCTCCTGACCGACTCCGTACATCTCGAGTGTTGATTGGGATTCTTCGCTGAGGTCGACTGCTTCCGGTGCAGCAGATTGCATGCGGTAAGCGAGTTCGTAATTCGTAATGCGGGCAGCGAGGTCTGCACCATTCTTTCGAGCGTTCAGATGGTTTTCGTTTAGTGCACTTAAAAGATCCAATTGTTCACGTTGAATCTCTGAAGTGACCATCGGTGGTCGCTCGAGATTCAGGATGGGATTGCCAACGGGTCTGAATAAAGTTCCCGAATAGCTGGCGGGCATGAATCCACTCGACCAGTTGGGCTGACCGCTGATGGGGCCGCCGCGTTTGTCGAGCATCACGACATAGCCAGGCAGATTTTCGTTCTCAGTTCCGAGTCCGTAGACAGTCCAGCTGCCGAGTGAGGGACGTCCAATTTGCGTCATCCCGGTGTTCATCGCGACGAGTGCTGAGCCGTGAGCGTGGCTGTCGGTATGACAGGAATTCAGAACGCATAGCTTGTCAGCATGCTTGCGGATGTTGGGAAAATAGTCGGAAATCAGCATGCCGCTCTCTCCTCCGGGACGAAAAGGACGCCAAGCAGGTGTCAGAAAGCCAACTTTTCTCCCGCCGGAGTTGATGAAGTTTTTGTCTTCGGGAAGTTGCTTTCCGGCGTACTTTTCGAGTTCGGGTTTGTAGTCGAACGTGTCCACTTGAGACGGTGCGCCGTTCATCATGAGGAAGATGCATGACTTTGCTTTGGCTGTGATTTGACCAGGGCGACTTGCCAGAGGGTTCGAGGAATCGGTGCCGGATTCTGCGTAGGAGCTACGTTGCCCGAAACCAGATCCACCGAGGAGGCTGGCCAGCGCGACTCCTGCGAACCCGTTCCCCATTTCCCAGACGAATTCTCGTCGAGTTTGTCCGCAAGGAAATTTTCTGAGTCCCATGTGGTCACCTTCGCGATTGTTGCCGTTTTGTTTTGAGGATCTGTGACTTCTGCGTGGAGTTTTTCTTGTGCGCGATCGCATCATCAGGAGGATTTGGTCTCCACTTGATGATGAGTTTGAACAGGTGTTAATCGACCATGATGAACTCGTTGGAATTCAATAGGACATGGCACAATGAGGCGAGTGCCAGAACATCGGGAGTCGCGTACTTTGGCTCTGAAGTTTTGGGCTGCAGTGGAATCGAATACTGTTCGGCGAGTTCGGCTTCGACACTCATTCGACCGGAGTCGGTGAGCGAATGGCTGAAGACCTGCACTTCTGCGATGGCACCGGTCCAAAATTCGTGGTTGAGATTCCCCTGCTGACCGATGACCCAGGGGGTGTCGAACTTTCGCGACGCAAGTGGTGAATTGCGACGTCCCAGCGACCGGCCATTTTGAAATACTTCGACATGATGTTCACCGCTGACTGCGGTGAGGATGAAGAGTTCGTCCTGGTTTTTGAGTGTTCCGGCGGGAAGGAAGTGATCCGAGAAGCGGACGCGACTCTCGTCTGCGAGGCCGAAGAACACCGAAGTCCCGACGTTCTCGGACAAACGCCAGTTCGAGATAATTTCCCGCAAGCCCGATTCGCCCTGATCTTGAACGACGCAAACGATTGAAAACGTCGAATCGTCAATTGGAACTTCGTTGATCTTGAGATACTGCTGGCGACCATCAAATTCGAGGACTGGTCTGCCTGAGCGGGCTTCGATTTGTTGGCGAATCGGAGCTTCAGAAGCTGGGATGGCGTCGTGCCCATGTCCACTCAGGTCGGGCAGTTTTAGGACGTGTTGAGATTTTGAATCGAGTTCAGCAGCGTCGGCGCGGAGGTGAAGAACTGGCGGTTCAACATGCAATTCGGGGGCCAGCTTGTCTATCTCTGGATCGTGAATTCGTTGCAGCTCCTCTTTGAAGCGTGCCTGTTGCATCATCAGATGCTGCCGTCCCAATTCAAGTTCTTCCGCAGTCGGCGGCCTTCCGAGAATCGCTTTCCAAGTACGCTTAATCTGTTCGGTGATCGCTTGAGTCTCGCTGGTCAGCGTCTGAGCGAGATGCATGCTTCTGTCGTGAACGAATGGATTGTTCATCAGCGCGAGAGCCTGAGTTGGGACTGTTGTCACATCTCGTTGAGCACAGGATTGTGTGGCGTCGCACATGTCGAATGCCGTCATTGTCGGCGGGAGAAGTCCTCGCTTTACGAACATGTAAAGGCTTCTGCGATTTTGCTCGTTGGCTGGCGAAGGAGTCCAGGCAGCGTCTTTTTGCGAGAGTCCTTCGAGTGCTTCCTGACTGACAGTTTCACGAAAGCTTTCTCCTCCCATTTTCAAATCGAGTTCTCCAGTGACTGCCAGCATCGAGTCTCTCATCGCTTCGGCATCGAGTCGTTGGCGTTCGGCTCGCCACCAGAATCGATTCCCAGCGTCGATATCGGAGTAGCGTTCTTGTTCGGGATGAATCGATCCCTGACACCACGTGTCAGACATCAGGATGAGTTTGTGAATCGGCTTCTGGTGTCCTCCGTTTTCTATGAACGTCGAAGCGAGCCAGTCGAGAAGTTTGGGATGCGTTGGTGGGTCTGAGAGAAAACCGAAATTGTTCGGAGTCCGTACAATTGCTTTTCCGAAGTGATGCTGCCAGATGCGATTGACCAGCACGCGCGGCGTCAGCGGGTTTTCCGGATCGGCGATCCATTCGGCGAGTTGAAGCCTTCTCTGAGAGGTTTTCGTCTCTGATTCGGGCGTATGAAGTTTTCGCTCCAAAGCGGGGATTGAAGAAAGTGTGGCAGGGACAACTTCGTCTTGCGGTGCTTCTCTTTCTCCGTTTTTCAGGAGGAAGATCGGTGCCGGGGAATCTGTCAAATCGGTCCAACCCAGCACATCTTGGAAACCAAGTTCCTCAGTTGATGGACCGCCGAGTAGGTTCCGATCTCTGGCGGCGATTGGGCCAGCCCAAAAGACTGACGCCATGCGGTAGTAGTCCTCCTGAAGAATTGGGTCGAACTTGTGATTGTGGCAGCGAGCACACTTCACAGTCAGGCCGAGGAAAGCGGAAGACGTTGTGTGGACCAGATCTTCGAGGCGATCGTACTGATAATCGAGTGGATCGTTCGGCTCATCGTTCCAGGTTCCGAGTCGAAGAAATCCGGTGGCGATGGCTGAGTCTTCAGTGGGAGATTCGATTTCGTCTCCGGCCAATTGGTGACGGATGAACTGGGAGTAGGCCATGTCTTTGTTCAAGGCATCCACAACCCAGTCCCGGTATTTCCAGGCGAACGGTTTAACTTGGTCACGTTCGTATCCGCTTGTTTCTGCGAAACGTGCGAGATCAAGCCAGTAGCGTCCCCAGCGTTCCCCGTAATGTGGGCTGGCGAGGAGCGAGTCGACTTGTTTTTCCCAGGCATCCGGGCTTCCATCGTTCTCGAATTGCCGCAGCTGTTTTTCCGTCGGAGGTAGCCCGATCACGTCGTAGTAGAGGCGGCGAAGTAGGACTCTTTTCGATGCTCTCGGAGTTGGGGTCAAACTATTTTCAGTGAGTCGATCGAGGACGAACGCGTCAATCGGATTGACGTGACCGTCGTGGCCTTCAACTTCTGGAATGTCGGGTTTGGAGATGGGTTGCAGAGCCCACCAGTCTCGACCTGCCCGAACTTTGTTCGTTGTGGCGAATGGATCGATGACGACATCTTCAGGCCAGTTCGCACCTTGTTGAATCCATTCTCTGATGACTGCAATTTCGGCGTCCGGGAGTTTCTGGCTTTGACCTCGTGCAGGAGGAGGCATTTCCCCGGAAACGATGCGATCGAGCAGGTAGCTTTCATCAGCACTGCGGGGAACGATGACTTCTCCGGAATCGCTTCCGGCTTCTTGAAAGTGATTCGACGCGAGATTGAGTCCGCCCTCTGAGATCTGATCGTTGTGACACTCGACGCATCGCATCGCGAGAATTGGCTGTACGTCGTCAGCAAAATCAAGGTCTCCGGCTGAGGCGAACTGCGGGCTCTCGAGCATCAATATCGCGGTAACGAATAAGAAAGCCCTTCGAACTCTTGAGAGTTGCGATTTCGTCATGCTGAAACTCCCGGAGCTGAATGAGTTCTCGACTGCATGGTCATGAAGTCCGTGTGGTTTGGCTCGGCTCATGAGGCGATTCGAAGTCATGCGATGGTGACCTGTCGAGGGTATGGTGGGTGAAGGCGATGGTTCGAAGATTTCGCACTCAAGTTCTTATTTGCCCGAGATTGCTGCAGAGGTGTTTGGCTCTGCTGCTGTCTCATGAATTGTGAGCGACTGTGAATCTGTCGAATCGACGGCAGGTTGTTGTGTTATGGGTGGGATCGATGCAGGGATCGATTTCAGGCAGGAGTCGCGATTTTATATTAGCTGTTGCTGATGGGACAAGGGAAGCCTCGACTTTCAGCAAGGATGGAAACTCAGCGAAAACCGAAGGTGATCCGTGTTGAATGGCCTGAACGGAGGCAGATTTCGGGAAAACAGACGCGGAAGGTTGTTTGGCGAAATGAGTCGAGTTTGCCGTGAATGACAATCACAAAGGCTAGAGAGCTTGGTAAATTCGTAGAGGTTTGTAAGATTGAGAGTGTGGGATGCCTCTATTTCAAGTGACAGGGAGGATCGTTTCGCGTGGCGCGCTGAAAGAGTCAGAGAGATGTCGAATCAGGCGATAGCAAAATTCATCGATAACAATCCGATTGTTTTCAACACCATTCCCCGATTTCTGCATGCAGTTCTGGGAACGCTGGCAATCTTTGGTCTGGCTGTTGGCTGGCCATCGGACCATTGGCTGATGATGACGTTCTGGACGTTGATCGCCTCTTACTCGTTCTTCTGCTGGACGAGTTGCTTCCACGAAGCAGCTCATCAAACGCTCTGCGGATCGAAGTGGTTTAGTATCCTTGTTGGTCGGTTCATCGGAACGATGATTTTCGTTCCCTATCATGTCTATCGTGAGAGCCACATCCGTCACCATGCTTATCTGAATAAGCCAAGCGACTGGGAACTGTGGCCGTATTCTGATCCGAACTCGTCGCTGTGGTTTCGAAGAATTTTCTGCTGGCTGGAAATTCCATTTGGGATTTTCACATCCCCCTATGTTTACGCCCGGCTCTTCTTTCGGTCCGATTCGCCACTCACGAATCCGGAAGTCCGTCGAAAGATCCGAAATGAATATCTGATCATCGCTGTCACATGGACGGCGATTCTGACGACGGTTGCTTTGACTTCGACCTGGAGAATGTTTCTGTTCGCTTGGGTGATTCCGCACGCCATTGCCGGAGTCTTTCAGACCTTCCGCAAGTTTACTGAGCATCTCGGAATGCAGAGCTACGATCCGCTACTGGGAACACGGACAGTGATCGGATCGAATTTCATCACTCAAGTCAGCTCGTATTTCAACTTTGATATTTTCGTGCATGGGCCACATCATCGTCACCCTCGATATCGCCACGAAGCTCTCTGTGAGCGGATGGACCAGTACCAGCAGGAACACCCTGAACTGTCGTACCCCGTGTTTCAAAGCTATTGGGCTGCGATCGCTGATCTCGTGCCTTCGATGGTTTTCAATCCCGGTGTTGGAATGAATGCCGGCGCTCCAGCTCCTGCGGTTGAGAAGTCACATGATGTGAACGACTTTGTTCAAGACGTCGCCGCTGAAGTTCTTGGACAAGAAGATGCTGTGGTTCCTGTGGGTATGCGGCATGATGCGACTTCGCAGGACGAGCCTTCCCAGTCTCACGTCGCTGCCCATTGAGTTGTGAACTCTCGATCATTTCAAATTGTGCTGTCGATGGGGCTCATCGAAGGTCTCTTCACTTCGACTTCGACCATCTTGGGCTTCTGAATCTCGAGTCTTGATTCCCCTCCGCTGTGGAATGAGCTGCGCGTCATCGACTTGTGCTCAGTGTCTTGATGCGAACTCATTCACTCGATCGGTTCATTCTTTCGATCCCGCGCTCAGAAATTTCTCTGCCAAGGTAAGAAATCTCATCGCGAACGCGTCTGATATGGAGAGGACAAGCAAACAAGACTTCATCAACGACCAAGCACTGAGATGTGGTCATTTGTTTGAATTGTCGAACTTGCACCTATCAACAAGTGAGAGCATTTCGCTCTCAATTTCAGCGAACAGAATTTGCCTCAAACAAGGAGATGAACATGGCTACGTTGCATGTTAATGATCAAGACTTCGACACCACAGTTCTGAATGCAGACGCCCCAGTCCTGGTTGACTTCTGGGCTCCGTGGTGTGGTCCATGTCGTGTCATGGGACCAGTTGTGGACGAAGTCGCAGAAGAAGTTTCAGGTCGAGCGAAAGTCGTCAAAGTGAACGTCGACGAAGCTCAGTCTTCAGCTGCGAAATATGGAATTCAGTCGATTCCATCCTTCGTCGTGCTCAAGGGGGGAGAAGTTCAAGAGAAGTTCGTTGGTGTCGTCACCAAGGAAAAGCTTCTTGAAACTTTGAAGCCTCACCTGAACTAACTTGAAGCTCAATTTCAAACGAGACAGCGAGCTGAGGAGAGATCCTTGGCTCGCTTCTTTTCGGTTCTGAAGTTGAAGCTATGGACTCCGAATCGCTTGCGCGAAACTCGGGAGATCCTTGAAGAGTTCACTTGAGGAGATCAGACTCGAACGGAATGCTGAAGTCATTCACATTCAACGGAGCCGATCCATTACTGAGAATTTTGCGATCGAGTTTTGTTTTGAAAGAACATGAACGAAAATCAATGTCCGGCAATTCAAGAGATGAGTTTCGTCCAGCCACCGAGTTGACGCGCCGGCGTTGGTATCGAAAAAGGTGTTTCAGAGTCGTTAGGCAAGGATTCAAATATCATGCGACAAACGGTTACAGTTTTTCTTTGTCTGATCGTGTTACTTGTTGCCTGGGTTTCCTTGCAGCAATTAAGTCGCCCCGTCCGGGCCAGTGCGACCTTCGAGGCTGAGGAGTCGAATATCCGCACCGCGATTTTCGCAGGAGGCTGTTTCTGGTGCATGGAGCCACCCTTCGAAAAACTCTATGGAGTGATTTCTGCGGAATCCGGATATACAGGCGGGTTCACTGAGAATCCAACTTACGAAGAAGTCTCATACACAGAGACCGGTCACGTTGAAGCTGTCCGCGTGACTTACGATTCCAGTCGAATTCGGTATGAAGATTTGCTCGAGGTCTTCTGGAGGAACGTCGACCCGACCGATGAGAATGGTCAGTTTGTCGATCAGGGCTCTTCTTACGTGACCGGAATTTTTGTCGCCGACGAAAAACAACGAGCTGCAGCGGAAGAATCGAAGAAAGCTCTCGAAGAGTCCGGGCGGTTCGATCGTCCAATCGTGACCCCCATTCGAGATGCATCTGAGTTCTATCTCGCCGAAGAATATCACCAGGACTACTACATCAAGAATCCGCTCAAGTACAAATACTACCGGGGACTCTCAGGTCGCGATCAGTTTATCAATACGTTTTGGGGTGCGGATCGGGAGTACCAACCGGAACGGCTCGCGACCGATCCAGGGAGCGGTCGTGCATTGAGTAGCAAGACTTACTCTCGACCATCTCTGGACGAAATTCGCGAGAAGCTGACTCCTTTGCAGTTTGATGTCACACAACAGGAAGGGACGGAGCGTCCGTTTCAGAACGAGTACTGGGACAACAAACAGGCAGGGATCTACGTCGACATTGTTTCCGGAGAGCCGCTGTTCAGTTCGCTCGACAAGTTCAAATCGGGAACCGGTTGGCCATCGTTTACTCGTCCGCTTGTCGAACAGAACGTTGTTGAGAAAACGGACTACAAGTTATTTCTTCCACGCACGGAAGTCCGGTCTCGATATGCTGACTCTCACCTCGGACATGTCTTCAATGACGGTCCTGCTCCGACTGGGCTGCGATATTGCCTGAACTCCGCGTCGCTGCGATTTATCTCCGTCGAAGAACTTGACGATGAAGGGTATGCGGAATTCCTTCCACTCTTCGAAGAAGAAAAGTCGGCAGAAGAATGATTTGAGTGCTACTTCATTGACTCACGTTCAGTGATGGTTTGGAAGTGCGAACCTTGACTCCGTCAGAAGCACGGTTGCCAGGCGATTGCAGCAAGCTGTTAATTCGTCTCGGAATTCAGAATGCCGTTCGTCATGAGGCGTACGTTCATGAGTTGTCGACATAACATCACGGGAGCGAGATCAGCTTCGCACGTGTTGAGGCGGACTGGTAACGAACGATGAATGAAGCCTCGCGTGGAATTTCGTCTCAACTGATCGTCAAGGTCGTCGTGGCGATTGCGGTCGTGTGTTTCATCGTCTTTCTGTCAGTCCAATTCGGGCAGTATCTGTCGCTTGATGAACTCGCGAAACAAGAGTCACGTCTGAAGGAATTCCAACAGCAACGACCGCTGGTATTCGTTGGACTGGCGTTTTTCGCTTACGTTGTGGTCACGGGGCTTTCACTACCCGGGGCAGCAGCACTGACGATGGTTTATGGTTGGTACTTTGGTCTGCTGCCTGGTGTGCTTCTTGTGAGTTTTGCTTCAACAACAGGAGCGACGCTCGCCTTTACTCTGAGTCGTTATCTCTTTCGCGATTCAATCGAGCAACGATTTGGGAATCGGCTCGAATCGTTTCGCGAGAATTTGGACCGAGAAGGTGCATTCTATTTGTTCACTCTCCGGCTGATCCCACTGGTTCCGTTCTTCGTGATCAACGTCGTGATGGGGCTGACTCAAATGAAGGTCTGGACTTTCTGGTGGGTGAGCCAAATTGGAATGTTGGCCGGGACGTTCCTGTATGTGTTTGCAGGGGCGAGTGTGCCGAGCCTTCAGAATCTCGCCGAGAACGGCATCAACTCTGTCTTTTCCTCCGAGCAACTGACACAGATCGTGATTGCGATGGGGTTGTTGGGGCTGTTTCCGTTTCTCGCGAAGAAAGCCATTAGCTGGTATCGAGGAGGCGAGAAGCAACCTTCCGAGACAACTGACTCGCGATAGCAGGTTTCAACGAACTGAAAGCTCGACCGACAGGCTACTCGGTCTTTGAGCGTGACTACGGAATTCGCAGCAACATTCATCAGAATCTTTGGATCACCGATGACAGCGACGACCTTACAGCCGTTTGATGAGCACAATCAGAAACTGGCCGCCAACGTCCATCCGGACGACTGGAGCAATCCGACACCGTCTGGGCGGTATAACCTCGTCGTCATCGGAGCGGGAACGGCTGGGCTCGTCACCGCTGCTGGAGCGGCAGGGCTGGGAGCAAAGGTGGCGTTGATTGAACGTGATCTCATGGGGGGAGACTGTCTCAATGTCGGCTGTGTGCCGTCGAAAGCACTATTGAGCGCTGCTCGAACTGCTGCCTCTGTGCGCGATGCAGGTAAGTTCGGAGTGAATGTTTCTGGCGAAGTGCAGGTGGAATTTCAAGCGGTCATGGAGAGAATGCGGCGCCTGCGTGCGAGCATCAGTCCGCACGACTCCGCAGCACGGTTTCGTGATCTGGGAGTCGATGTCTTTTTAGGTCAGGGGAATTTCACATCCGAAGACTCAATTGAAGTCAACGGTCAGTCGCTTCAATTCAAACATGCGGTCATCGCTACCGGCGCTCGCGCTGCTATGCCTGATATTCCGGGTGTCAGCGAGGTCGACGTTCTGACGAACGAAACGGTGTTTTCGCTCACCGAATTGCCTCGAAGAATGGTCGTAATCGGCGGAGGCCCCATCGGTTGTGAAATGGCTCAAGCGTTTGCGAGGTTCGGAACGCAAGTGACCCTCATCGAGAAGTCACCACACATTTTGCCGCGAGAAGAAACTGATGCGGCAATGGTCGTTCAAAGTTCGATGGAACGAGATCAGGTAGAGTTTCTCTTCAACGCGAAGGTGATTCGATTCGAGAAACGAGGAGATGAGACGGTCACCATTGTCGAACAGGATGGGACGACACACGAAGTTGTCAGTGATCAGGTGTTGTTGGGTATTGGTCGAACACCCAATGTGGATGGAATGGGGCTGGAAGCTGCCGGAGTCGAATTCGACGCTCGGTCAGGCGTTCGAGTCGATGACCGCCTGCGGACGACAAATCCGAAGATTTTCGCTGCTGGCGATGTCGCTTCCCGATTTCGTTTCACGCATGCGGCGGACTTCATGGCCCGTCTTGTGATTCAAAACTCATTATTCTTGGGGCGGAAGAAAGTGAGTTCGTTGGTGATCCCTTGGGCGACTTATACTTCGCCGGAGATCGCTCACGTCGGTTCGACCCCGAAACAAGCGAGTGAACAAGGAATTCAGCTTGATTCCTTCACGCAGCAACTCACGGGTGTCGACCGAGCGATCCTCGAAGGGCAGACGGAAGGATTCGCACGAGTCCATCTCAAACGCGGCAGCGATCAAATTGTTGGTGCGACGATCGTCGCTGAGCACGCAGGTGAGATGATCTCTGAGGTCGCACTTGCGATGACGAATGGTTTGGGGCTCAAGAAAATCGGAGCGACGATTCATCCTTACCCGACACAGACGGATGCGATTCGGAAACTTGCCGACCAGTACAATCGCACGCGGCTTACTCCCTTCGTCGCCTCCCTGATGAAAAAGTGGCTGCAGTGGACGAGGTAGTCGAGACAACATCCTCTTCTGAGAACTGTTTCTTCAGGTAAGAAATCGTCCGCATCTGTCGTCTAAGGGGTGAGACGCATCGCAAATCTTCTCGTTGATGGAACTCGGTTGATCATTCTGCAACACTTTAGTTGTCGAAGGAAAATCTGAGCCGGGCACTAGGAGATTTGTCGTGTCAGCTGAACCAGATCGTGATGAATGGGTCACGCGCTTGCGCGGTGATTCAGACGTTCGCGATGCCGCAATTGAAGAACTCAGGGGGATCATTCTGCGCGGCCTCTCCCGCTCATTGAATCATCGTTATGGAGGATGCTTACAGGCTGAGGATGTCGTTCAGGATGCTCTGTTGAAAATCCTCGATTCACTCGACCGGTTTGAAGGCAGAAGTCGATTCACAACTTGGGCGATGACCGTGGCGACACGTGTTGGCATCAGCGAACTGCGTCGCAAACATTGTCAGGATGTGTCTCTCGATTCTCTGAAGCCCGAAGAGAGCATGAAGATTGAAGTTGAGGACGAAGAAGAAGCTTCGCCCGAACAGAGGATGGACCGAAAGTTCTTGACTCAGAAACTGAAAAACCTCATTTCCAGCGAACTCTCCGACAAGCAAAAGATTGCCGTTCGAGCGTTATTGGAAGGCATGCCTGTTGAGGAAATTGCATCACGAACGGGAAGCAATAGAAACGCCGTTTACAAATTGATTCATGATGCCCGATTAAAGCTTCGTGACGGGTTCGAGCAAGCTGGAATCGTCGCTGACGATGTCACCACGATTTTTGCCTGAGGAATAATCCCAATGCCACTATCAGAAGAACAAATTGCCACGCTGCTTGGGATGGTCGCTGCCAGTGAAGAAGATTGTATCGACTGCGATAAGTGCTTTGATCATCTGGCGGAGTTTGCCGAAGCGGAATTGACGAATCGCGAGATTCCGGATGCGATGAAACACATTCAGGTTCATCTGGAGCAGTGTCCGTGCTGCCATGACGAATTCACTGCTCTGATGACGGCTTTGAAAACTCTCGAAGGTGAAGTCACCTCAGGGTAGAATTTCGTTTTCATTGCTCAGAGCGATGTCGGTGTCTTTGTCCGACGAGTGCTGGTCGATGAACTGGAAATTTAGCTTTCAGATGTTGGAGCAAAGTTTCTCACGATTTCTCTCGCACTTCGCAGCCCATCGACTGCCGCACTGATGATCCCGCCTGCGTAACCCGCACCTTCTCCGACGGGATAAAGCCCGCCGCCTCCGGGAACCTGTCGCGTGATGCGATCTCTCTCGAATCGAACCGGCGCACTTCCGCGCATTTCCGGACCGACAAGCGTCGCGTCCTTCAGAAACGCTCCCTTCATCTTCTCGTTCATGATCGGCAGTCCGTCTTCGATTCCTTTCAGGATGGAAGGTGGAAGGACTTGCCGCAGGTCGCAGCTGATGGTTCCCCGCTCATAAGATGAAGGGAGATCCGTCGCTCCGGATGTGTGACGCCCCTTGAGAAAATCATCCGCCATTTGAATTGGGCACTGGTACGTTCCACCACCGAGGCGAAATGCAATTTCCTCATACTTACGCTGCAATTCCATCCCAGCGAGAGGATGAGTGCTTCCAAACTCGTTGGGTTCGATGGTGACCATCAACCCGCTGTTCGCGAATTTGGAGTCATGGCGAGACAGACTCATACCGTTCGTACAAAAGTAGCCCGGTTCGGAAACACTTGGGATGACGTAGCCCCCAGCACACATACAGAATGAGTACAAGTCTCGTCCCCCCTTGGCGACGATCGAGTAATCAGCTGCGCCGAGCAAGTCGAGATAGCGCTCGTGCCCGTACTTCCAGTGATTGACGTTCTCTTGTGGTTGTTCGATTCGGAAGCCCAATTGAAATGCCTTAGGCTGAATCGGCAGCCCAGCTTCGTGCAGCATTTCGTAGGTGTCACGTGCACTGTGTCCGATGGCTAGGATCAGTTGATCGCATTGGATTGATCCACTCGATGTCTGAATCGATTCGAGTTGGCCATCGATGAGTTTGAAACCTTCAAGTCGGCACTGAAAGCGGTACTCGCCTCCCAACGCTTCAATTTTTCGGCGATAGTTGCGACAGATCATGGGCAACTTATTGCTGCCGAGGTGCGGTCGATGTTCGTAGCGAATGGACTCTTTCCCGCCGCAGTCGACGAACGATTCGAGAACCCAATCGACATCCGGACCGGACATGCGGCAGGTGAGTTTCCCATCGGAAAAAGCTCCCGCTCCGCCTTCTCCAAACAGGTAGTTATTTTCAGGGTCGTGATCCGCGTGCTTGCGATCGAACGCACGGATTTGCGGAACGCGCTCTTTGACCGCGACACCTCGCTCGATCAGAATCGGTCGATAACCCTTCAACGCAAGATAGTACCCAGCCAGCAGCCCCGCAGGACCAGTCCCCACGACGACGGGACGGTGTTTCAGCGGTTGCGCTCCGCAGTTGGGATCATCGAATCGGCTCTCCTCGAAAACTTCCGCAGGAGATTTGTCTAGGAGTTTCTTGCGCAGTTGGTCATCATCAGGCAGATCGATTGCGACCGAATAGACAAAAACGAGATTTTTGCGAGAACGGGCGTCGAGACTCTTTCGAAGAATCCGCCAGCCGGAGACATCCTCTTGTTTGACCTTCAGGACGCGTGCGATCGCAGTTCCAAGCTTTTCCTCCGGATCTTCAACGGGGAGTCTCAAATTCGTCAGTCGGAGTTTCATAAACGCAGCATTGATTGATAGCAAAGTGGAGTGTTGTCGTCGGTCGCGAAGAACGGTTTTGCGAACTGCGATCGCTTGAAAGACAAAATAACCGATCCTGACGAACGGTCCACTCTCATTCAGCCGGTTCATGATTGCGATTTTCGAGGATGAGAACGCGATCGACTCGAATTGTCCGGCATTTCGCTGCCAATTCTGCAGAGGTAGAATGTTGGTTCCTGCAACAACTCTTTCTACGCTACGAGTGCATCTCACATTTGCCGAACGTTACGAATTCAGGCAAACGTAGAACCGCCTTGGCAATGGACTCAGAATATTTGGCTCTCCGGACTCGCAATGGAGAGTTTTGATTGGACTTGAATTGACAATGAATTTAAGCGTCATCGCGGCTCACCCAGATGTCGTCCAAATTGTTCACGCTGTTGAAGAGAGTGATCAACTCACCATCGGATGCTGCTGGACTCCCGATTCAGGATTGCAGCACGGACTCAATGGGCAATTTCCGACGCTGAAATGGCTGACAGGTTGGGATCAGATGCTCTCCGATTCGAGCATCGACGCCGTTGTGGTCGTTGGGGCAAACCCGGAGATTCTGGCAGCAGCGAGACAGTTTCAGGTCATTGGAAAACCGGTTGTCATCCTGACATCGGCTTTGCAGATTTCTGAACTGTTCGACTACACAGCTTTGTGGCAGGAGTCACCCGAACTAATTCGGCCGCTCTTTGCTTCAGGCGTGAATCAGCTGATCCAATCTTCACTTGAGCGATTTCATTCCCTCAGTCTCGGGAAGCTGTGGCGTGTTGAATTCGATCGACAGTTCGATCCATCGAGTTTCCCAGAGAACGGATTTACGAAGGATCGTATTTCAGAGACTTTGGAGCAGGATTTGGCTGCGCTCTCTGAAATCTGTCCGTCACCTGAACATGTCATGATGCTCGCGACGGGCCCGGACTCTGAACGGCCAGTTGAGGTGACAGTTCGTATGGTCGTCGAAGATGAAATCGAACTGAACTGGAATCTGAAGAAGTCAGACCAGCAGATTGTCCGCGTCAGGTTGTCTGGAACCGATGGCCAAGTCGTCGGGGAACTCGATACCAACAACCGAATAACGATTGATGGCATGGTCCAGAACGGAGATGCATCGTCATCTACAGCAGACTCCGACCAGGCAATCGTCGATGAACTTCGCGTTCAACTGGAGGCGATTGCGAACGAGACCAGTCAACAGTCGTGGCAAAAGGTGATTCGCTACGGAGAAATTGGCGCCGCAGCCCAGCGATCGCTCCTCAAGGGGCGCAAAGTTCCACTTCACTTCGAAGAAACGTCGGAACGCAACCAGTTCAAATCACAAATGGCTGCCTTCGGTTGCGGAACGCTCTTGTGGACAATGTTCGGTGCGATTGGCCTCTTGATTTTAGGCTCGGTGATGGACCCGCGTGACCGGGAGTATATCGCTTCCAAGTCAGCGGGCTTTGTTCTTGGAAGCGACGACTTCGCTGACGACTCATCGTCGTTGACACCAGATGGAGAATCTCAGCTTCAGGAGATTCGGTCGAACTGGACGTCGACGTCTCCGGTTCTGATCATTGAGTCCGACGATGAACTTTCCGAAGAAGTTCTTGCCCTGAGAAGATCCGAAGTCGTGGAGCGAATTGAAAGCGATGGTCTTCGGAGTGTCGACACGCGGGTCAGCGTTCGTGCGATTCCGGGAGCATGGTACGAGAACATGATGAAAGTCGGTTGGGTGCTCGTCTTTCTTCCCCTCGGACTTGTCCTCGCCGCTCAATTGCTTCTCTTCGTCGCGAGGCCAACAGAATCGCCGACAGATTGAAAAGAGGAAAGCGATTCCCGGTGTCGGCTGCTTACCACTTCCATTCGCGGAAGTAGGCATCGCTATCAAACTCGCAACATGTCGGGCAATCGCCGAGCGTCGGCATGCATGTCCGCGGAGGTGTTACGATGAGTGTGTAAGGCAGGAAAACTGCATCGGCGTAGAAGCAAGCTGCCGACTTGATGGTTGTGAAACATCCGCAACCGATTCCGCAGCGTTCGAGATTGGGATCTTCGAAGTAGAGTGGATTGTGTGTGAAGCAGTATGTGTTGCGGGGAGGATGAACAGCGGAGAAAGTTGGCCCCACGAAATAGGCTGGCGAAAGTGGATGTGTGGCTGATGCGAGATACGCTTCGGTTTTGAGTCGCGATTCCGGGTTGCTTTGAGGTGTTGTGAAATCAGCGATGTCTCTCGGTGGTTCTGTGCTGGGCCCCTCAAGATCGATGTTGGTGACCGGTGCGAAGAGATTCGAAAACTTATAGCGAGCCTCTTCTTCCTCAAGAGTTGGAAGTCCCTGATTGTCTTCTGGAGTCGGTGGGACGGCGGGAGGATTGTACACCTGCGCGACGACTTCGACCGTTTCCTTTACCTCGACCGTTGCTGCAGGAATCGGAGAAGCTGCAGACTCGTTGATGAGAATCTCCGGTTCGATTGCAGATGGAGTTTCGATCGCTTCGGACGGGAGTTTCATGGGCTGAGCTTTGAGTTCGGCCTTGCTCGGGACGACTACGCCGGTTTCTTCCTGAATGCTTCCATCTTCAACCAGTTCGTTGAGTTCATCGAGAAAGATCAGCGAACTCTTCATCTGAACAGGAGAGGCAACAGGCTGAATTTTTGAGTCGATGAGATGTCGGCTCAACTCGATAGGCTGCGGCGAGGCCTGGATGGGGTCTTCATGAATCAACCCTTTGAGCTCAGAGAGAAAACTCTCTGTTTGAGGGGAGTCGTTCGACGAATTGCTCAGAACGTTGCCGCGCTGAAGAGTCGGATACCAGTCGTCACTCTGTCGCAACAGACGATCCACGTCTTCGTTGATTTCTTCTTCGTCGGATTGAACCTTGACTTGCACAGGTTCCCATTCGACCGGCGGCGTTGAGAATCGCTCGGTGTTCGAACGAATGGTCGGGAGATCTGCTGCTTTGCTGCTCGCGGAGCTTATTGAGATCTTGGCTTCGATATTGCCAGTGCGATCTGGAGCGGTCGACGTCCATTCTGCGTGCGAATTTGATGGACGAATCTCCGGCCCATCGATTTGCTGGTGTTGGCCCTTCGTCGGAGTTTCCTGATCCGAGGACTGAGTTTCTTTCCGACCCTTATCAGGATTGAATGCAGTCCATTCAGCATGACCGCAACTTGTGAGCCCCAGCGTGAGCGCCATGATAGTGGAGAATGATAGAAATTGATTCCGATTGACAATGTCCATTTCAGACTCCGTTCTGGACGTGACCCGTTGAAAGTGGAGAGACTGAAGAGATTTGTAACTCCCCATAATCGTCAAATCGGTCACCTCGAGCGGTCCGACCGGTAAAACTCCCCATTCCGATCTGTCTTTCGAAAAAGATACGTGCAATTCCCTCTTAAATGTCCTAGTTTGTCTAATTGTAAATTCCGTCAAAGATTGGTTGAAACCTTTTGTCCGGTAAGAGATGTGTCGATTACGTCAATAGACTTGATTTCCAATCAGGGAGTCACCGTTGCCGTCAACGTTCAGTTCGAGCTCTGGATGTTACAGGTGAGAGTTGATCAAAATTGAAAATGAAGGCAGAATCTGGTGTACGGTTCTGAGACAATGGGTTTCTGAGAAGAACAATCTAAACGCCAGACAGAATTGAACGGTTCACAACGATCTAGAGTCTCTCGAACAGCGATCACGGACCCAAGGGCAGTCATTCATGTCAGACAACTGGTTCACAAAACTCGTGCGGTCCTGCTTTGGGACAAAAACACCCGCAGCCCAGACCCGGAAGAAACTTGGGCTGAAGAAGCTGGAAGATCGCCGACTTCTGAATGCAGAGTTCACGCTCATCGGAGGCACGGAGCTCATCCTCTCGAATTTCGGGGGAGATGTCTCTCAACTGCAGATCACTCAAGGGACTGCCGACCTCGATCCCGATGCAATGGGGACGAACGTCTACTTCTTCAACCTCGATGGAGAGACATGGAATCATCTCGGCGGTCTCGATGATAAACATTTTGAAATTCTCTCGGATGATCCGAGCTCGGATGATCCGAGCTCAGATGATCCGAGCTCAGATGATCCGAGCAACCGAATTCTGGCTGTCGCTGCGGATGCATTCACGCACCTTTCCATCAACGACACAAACGGTGGTGGCAATGTCAAAGTTGTTTTCGGTGGGAACGACTCCGGAAACGACCGAGACGGTGACACGCTCATTCTGACTTCAAGCGAAGGGATTGAAAATGTCACGGTGACCGACGTTGGGAATATCACAAATAAAGGCGAAACCAGAATTACTGAACTCGATGTCGCCAATGCTGAGAGCGTTGAATTTAGTGGCAGTGACTCGGGAAAAATTGATCTCGGTCGATTTTCAGCGATGACGCGCGCCCATGTGGACATCACTGACACGGACCTTGTGGACATCACTGACACGGACCTTGGAGCTCCGGATAGCCCGGGCATTGAACTGACCGGGATTCAGACTGACATCGACAATGGTGACGACGGTGCTACCGATGGAGATGGTGACATCACCATTCAGTCGAATCGTGGAATCCGAGTGACAGGCACCGTAGAAGCCGTCGATGCGATGGACATTCCACAGAACGAAATTCGCCTAGATGCCGGTCGAGATATCTCGCTTGAAGGAGAAGTGACTGGTTCCACTGTTGCATTAATCAGTCGTGGGAACATTACCCAGAATGACATGGGAGTGATTACTGCAAGTGGGCTTGCTGTTGAGCAGATTGATGATGCTGGGACATTCGACGTTGATCTCTGTGCTGACAACGTCGTCAGTACATTTGCAGCGAACAATTTGTCGAGTGAAGGAGTAATCAATTTTCACAGTACGGAAACATTGACTGTCGGCGAAGTCTCCTACTCCGACGAGTCTTCGGTGCTCGGTGTCACCACTAATAATGGGACGATTGGACTTCACTCGGATGGCGATTTGTTTGTTGGGGACCTTCAGAATCCGTTTCTCGTCAACTCAACCGGCGGCAGCCTTGCATTCATCGCTGGTGGAACATTCGCCATTCCGGATGACATCACTCTTGCGATGAATCGCGAGCTTTATATCGAAGTTGGAGAGAACCTAAACGTCGATCATCGCTTGGAGGCAGGCACGGTTCGACTGGTCGCGCATGGAGCGATCACTCAGTCGGAAATGATCACAGCGACATATCTTGGTGTGCGTCAGGAAGCGACAGATCCTGGAACCGATATCACGCTGATTGGCGACAACTCAGTCAGCAATTTTGCCGCTTTCAATGCTTCATCTCTCGGAATGGTGACTTTCAAATCAATTCAAGATTTGACTATTTCAACCGTGATGACCGGAGTCGGAAAGTTCTCTGAGTTCGAAATGACGACCGGAATTCAAACAACGAACGGCGACGTCACAATTCTCGTTGACAATGGCGAGTATGCGACACTGGCCATTGGTTCACCGATTGTGGCTGGATCTGGAGTCGTCCGATTGACCGCGAACGGAGAGATTTCTCAATCAGAAACGGGAATCATTTCGGCCGGTGCACTTGGAGTCCGACAGATTCACGATGGCACCGAAGATGTGCAAATACAACTGTGTGAAGACAACCTCGTCAGTGTCTTCGCAGCGGAAAACATGTCTTCTGGCGGACAGGTCACGTTTCATAGTATCTCTAACCTCACCGTCGGAGAGGTTACTGAAAAAGTGGTGACATCCGGAGAACCCAGCGTCGACTTTCAAACGGTCAACGGTGTAATCAGCGAATCTGGCAGTATTGTTATTGCTTCAGCTGGAGATCTGATCGTTGTCGATCAAGATGATACATTTCTCGTGAATTCGAATGGCGGTAGTCTCGCTTTCATTGCTGGTGGAATGTTTGCCATTCCGGACGACATCATGCTTGCGATGGATCGCGAGCTTTATATCGAAGTTGGAGGGGACCTTAACGTCGATCATCACTTGGAGGCAGGCACGGTTCGATTGGTCGCTCATGGAGCGATTACTCAGTCGGAATTGATCACAGCGACGTATCTTGGTGTCCTACAGGAAGCGACTGATCCAGGAACCGATATCACGTTGATGGGGGACAACTCGGTCAGTAATTTTGCCGCTTTCAACGCATCTTCTGAAGGAGTGGTAAATTTCAAATCGATCAATGGTTTAACCATTTCGACGGTTACTACCGGTGTCGGAAAATTTTCTGAGTTCGGAGAAATCTCAGGAGTCACGAGCCACGCTGGCGATATTGTGGTCGCATCTGAGACCTACCTCGAAAGTAACTCCGTCGTCGATTCCAACAACGGAGATATTCTCCTCCACGGCAATTCATCAGTGTTCCTGGGAGCTCGAGTCGAATCAAATTCCGGGACGGTCCGTCTCCTCGCCAACGGCTTTATCGGGCAGTCCGATTCAGGCATTGTTGTCGGGGAAGCGCTCGGAGTACGTCTCGAAGGGGATGACTCACGAAACGATCTCACTCTCTTCGCAGCCAACCGTGTCAATCAATTTGCTGCATTCAATGCGTCCGACGGAGGCATGATTACCTACAACAACGCGACCGCATTAACCATCGCAACTGTCTCTGCAGGGACGGGCAAAGCTGCAGCGTTTGCATCGACGACAGGTGTGCAGACAACGTCAATCGATGAGTCGACGAATGACATCACGATTCGCGTCACCGGCCAAAACGCAATGGGCGACAGTTTGCTGGTGAATCAGGTGATTTCCGTCGGCGATTCCGATGATCTTGCCGACGTCCGACTCGAGGCCAACGGAAGCATTCGGCAGAACAGCATCGGTGTGATCACTGCCAACGAACTTGGAGTTCGACAGGTCAACACCGGCGACGATTTTGTTATTTTCCTGTGCGAAGAAAACGTGGTTGATCTGTTTGCCGCAGAAAACTCCTCGAATTCCTCATTCGCTGGCGCGGATCCTGAAGCCTTCATCAGCTTCCGCAGTGTCGAAGATCTGATGACTGGGACCGTAGAGGGAAAAGAATTTATTAGAGGAGAGGAGCCGTTTTATCGATTCGAGTCGTTGACAGGCATCACGACTGACGCGAATGACATGACGAACGGCGGGAAGATCGAACTCCAATCGGACCAGGATCTGGTCTTTCCAGATCTTTCGCTCATCAATTCTCATGGCGGAAGTTTGGCGTTCATCGCAGGGAATACCTTCGATCTCAACACGTCAATTAATATTCCCAATAGCGACTTGTATATTAACGTCGGAACTGGCTTTAAGATCGAGCACGCACTGACAGCGGATACGATCCGAATCGTCGCGGACGGAGCCATCTCGCAGTCTGAAACAGGCATCCTCACTGCCAATACATTAGGAGTTCGTCAGGAGAGTGCAGTTGTCGACGATGTGGATGTGCTGCTGACGCTCAGCACAAATGCCGTCAGCGAATTCGCTGCCTTCAACGCTTCCGTCGGCGGAGAGATTGCTTTCAATACCAGCGAGTCATTAACTGTAGTGACAGTTGGTCCGGGGGCTCAGAAGTTTGGAACGTTCCTCGAAACGGATGGGGTTCTGACAACTGGGAACAGCCAAAATCTCGGGAACAACATCACTTTGCAGGCTTCTGACGGTGATGCGTTTTCTGTTGAGAACATGACGATTGATGCTCAGGTGAATTCAGGTTTGGCAGATACCAGACTGATTGCACACGGTGACATCCTGCAAGACAGTGGAGTAATTACTGCCAACCAGCTTGGTGTTCGACAGCAACTCACTTTCAGCGGGGATGAAGGGTCTACTTACAATATCGAACTCGTTGGGAACAACGAGGTCGATGAGTTTGCTGCTTATAATGCCTACGAAGACGGAATGATTTCATTTCGATCGACTCGCGACTTGATGATTGAAAGCGTCGGTGCCTGGACCGTCGTTAGTGAATGCAATGATGACACGATTAACTTTGCTGACACGCAAGGCGTGACGAGCACCGCAGGGCTGTTTGGTGCGAATGACATCACACTCGCGTCGGAAGCGAGCCTCTCTATTGAGCGGGAAATTTCGGTCGGTAATGAGTTCGACGAAGCTGACGTGCGACTGATTGCTCGCGGCAGTATTACGCAAACCGCATCAGGGGTGATCACCGCTAATCAACTCGGCGTTCAGCAAATTGATGATGTGACGGACGTCAATATCGAACTCTGTGAGGATAACGTCGTTGACGTGTTTTCGGCTGTCAATCAATCCACCGGAGGGTTCATCGGATTTCATTCAACCACCGATCTGACAATTGGATCGATTACGGCGAAACAATTGTCAACGCTCACACCGACATTGAATTTCAACCAGGGCGATGGAGTACGCTCGATCGAGGGTGATATCGAGGTCACCACCTCACCGGGGCGAACGTTGACTGTTGAGTCAGTAGTCCGTTCCGACAATGGTGATGTTTACCTGAGAAGCAACGGTTCGCTGGAACTCAGCGATCAGATCGTGGCAGGCTCTGGGACAGTCCGATTGCTTGCAAATGGGGTCATCAGTCAGTCGTCTGCAGGCACGATCGTTGCGCAAGAGCTTGGAGTCCGGCAAGTTGCTTCTGACTCTGAAACGCATATCGAGTTAGGATTCGATAACGCAGTCGATGAGTTTACAGCTTGGAATGCCTCCGATGGCGGAACGATTGTCTTCCGCAATGATATCGATCTGGAAATCGGCGACGTGGCTGCGGGCACCGGACGGAAGTCTTCCGATTTTGAAACGACGGTCGGTGTCACGTCGACACTGTTGTCTGGTGCCCAGGCAAGTCGTTATGACATCGTCGATGGTATTCTGGAAGTCAATGACACGATCAATGGCGACGTGCTTATTGATGTCTCAGGAAGTCTTGTCATCAACGAGTCGATTCACGCTGGGATCGGCGGATCGAGTGACGGAACTGCAGACATTCGGCTGACGACGACTGGAGGCATTTCGCAAACAGGAAATGGAATCCTGATTGCGAACGAGTTGGGGGTTCACCAGAGAAGTGGGTCTTCGAACCTGGATATTGAACTGACACTCGAAAACCGAGTGGACGAGATATCGATGGAGAATGAATCGAGTGAAGGCGCAATTCGCTTCACTAACTTCAACGACGGGACGCTTGGAAACACTGCGGATCAATTGAATGTGAATTTCGTCAGGGCACTCGAAACCGAACAGAACGCTCAGTTTTCGAGAGTGAACGGAATTCGCGCGAACGGCGGCAAAATTGTGATTCAAGCTGGCGGCAATCTGCATGTCGTCGGCTTTACGAACCCAGTTCTGGAAAACCCATTCCGCAGAGACATCATCTCTTCTCAATCGGCCGATGGTGAAACAATCATCTTGCGAGCGGCGGATGGAAACATTTCCCTGGGGGCAAATGTCAGCATTTCGACCGATGGTGACTACACTGCCGGGAGTTCGGTTGAGATGACGGATGACTCGATCCTGATCGAAGCGGATTCGAACAACGACAGCGTCGACAGTGTGCTGGATGGATCGTTCATTGTTTCAGAGGGTGTCGTCATTCGAACTGACGGCGGAGTGGCAACAACATTCGGCCCGCGTCCACATGCGGATAACGCCGCGTTCTTCAACGGCTTGATCCGGGAGTTTAACTTCGAGAAGCTCTCAAAGCAGAACTTCTTCTTGGCTTCGTTCAGCCTCATGATTGGAGCAGGTGACCCGGATGGACCTGAAGGACCGCTCGTTGCTGAAGAGAACTTGCGAATCAGCATTCGCTGGAACGATCCTCAAACCGATGACATCGGCAACCTGGATGAGTCAGCGAATCGACTAAACAACGACCGGAATTCACAAGACTTCCTGAATTACGTGACTTCCGATGCTGACGCCGATCCACAAACCACGCCGACAGAGAATGAGTTTATCCGAGTCCCATTGGGGGGGGAAATCTATGAGTTCGGCCACATCTATTCTCAGTTTGATGCGAACAGCTTCCTTCTGGTTGACAACACCGATCAAGTGCCAGCGGAATTTACTGTCTCTCATCATGAGTCGATTGTCGTTAACGGCCGAAGCCTGCAACAGAACGATTCCGGAGTGATCGATGTTGGTGAACTCCCTGAACTTCCTGACCAGGTCGATCCTCGCGAGAATCTCGGGAACATCACGCGAACCGGGGATGATGTGAATTTCAATCCCGACAGGTTCCAGAACGGTCGGATCATCTTCCAGATTCCCGTACCCGCTCGCGTCTTTGAACCTGCTGAACCAGATCCTCCTCCGACTCCAATGGCTCCACAACCGACCTTCGAGCCTGTTGAAGTTGAAGAGGTCTTGCCAGCCAGCCCGTTGATCCCAAGCTATCCATCACGAACCAGCATTTCGACCCAATCCTTCGACTTCTTTGAACTTCGTCGGGAAGGTGTCGACGAGCCAATCATCGACTTCATTTCCGAAGATCAGGGAGACTCGCTCCTCGACCCCGTCCAACTCCGCGAATTCATTGGCGAGAAAGGGATTGGCGATGAAGTTGGCTACGAGTTGTGGCTGATTACCAGTAAGCAGAAGAACGGGGAACCAATTCGAATTGAGCGGATCATTCTGAAATTCGACATCATCGACGAAGAACCGATTCCCGCTGTCGATGCACTCGAAAGCGAATTCCCTGAACTGCGTCTGGCACCAGTCGACTCCGAAGGAAACGCGATTGAAGAACAGCCCGTAGAGCCGGAAGCTCAGGGTGAAGTGATCGAGGAGTCGGAACAGTCAGGGATCAGTCCAGATGATCAACAGGAACTGTCGATTGAAAACGATGAAATAGTACGAGCTGACGTGGGATTTGAGGCGACTTCCCGGACCACGAGCACGCGAGCGACCGATGATTCGGATGGAAAATCGGGTTCTGCATTTTCTCCGCTTGCGTCATCGGTGACAGCAACTCTCGTGGTCACGGCAGCGAATCGGCGGGCTTCTGCAGAGTCAACCATTTCCGGAGCTGATCGTGCTTCGAGTAATCGGCTCTTGAATCGGTTTTTCAGCAAGCGCCATCAGTCCTGAGAGTCGGTTTCTATGAGACGGGATACTGATCGATTGGCATTTGAAGAGTGACTCTCTTCGTTGAGTCGAGATTGCAATTGGTGGCACCTCCGGGACGTGTCATAATCAAAAGAGCCGCGAGCAATCTGGTTAAGATTCACAGGTTCGAAAAAGTTGCTGGATCAAATGGATTTGCGAGGGCGCTGGCAAGACAACTTGCATTAGACAAAGTCGGGGTATGGCTGTGAGTGACTCATATGGCTCTAACGATGACAAGAACAAGAACCGTCAGGTCTATGGGACTCAAATGCCCGGCCCAGTCGGTGCGCCGGTCTTCGACTCCTCCTCCGAGCCGAGCAAGCATGTCGCTGGCATGTATAGTCCGCCCGGCCCGCTGTCATCTGCTGTTTCAGGAACCGGGACTGCGAAGCCGTCGAAGTCCGCTGCTACGGGGACTGTTCAGCTCCCGAATCCGGAAGGCTTCAAGAGCGTCTATCAAACCAGCACTGCAAAGAACGGTGACGTCCGCCGGGTTGTTGGTAAACTCGACGAAGCTTCGCAGCAGCCATCTGAATCCGAACAGGTCCGCGAGCAACAAGGTTCTGTTTCTGCAAAGAGTCGCGGGACAACGGTGGGGAAGGGGACCTGGAAGCTCTCGATTCGCGAACGGAGCATGAAGGGAGACGTCTCCGGTGTTCGCAACCGGATTCCCGAACTCGCTGATGAAGCGTTCGGTTTTCTCTCGGCGCTCGTCGACAATCCTGATGTCTCGGAGTACGAGATTCTCGGAGAGGTCGGCAAAGGCAATATGGGGATTGTGTACGAAGCCCTGCAATCCTCGCTCAATCGCGAACTTGCAATCAAGTCGTTGAAGCCGTCGGAGGAGCCGTCTGATTACGAGCAGGAGATGTTCGTTTCTGAAGCGGTCGTGACTGCCAATCTAGTTCATCCGAACATCGTCCCCATTCATGATCTTGGCCGCACTGACGACGGCAAGCTCTTCTATTCGATGAAGAAAGTCACAGGGAAACCTTGGGACAAGGAAATTCGTAACCGTCCGCTGGAAGAGAATCTCGACATCTTCATGAAGCTTTGTGATGCGGTTGCTTATGCGCATTCTCGCGGAGTCATTAACCGAGATCTCAAGCCCGAAAATGTCATCGTTGGCCGCTACGGTGAAGTGATTGTGCTGGACTGGGGACTGGCGGTCACCACTTCTGAATTTCCTAAGAATGAAAGTATTCTGCAAGACTTCCGTGGTGGGGCTGGGACACCGGTTTATATGGCGCCGGAGTTAGTCAGTGAGGATGTGAACTCGATCGGCAATCACACCGATATCTATCTGCTCGGCGCGATTCTTTTTGAAATCCTGGAAGGATTCCCCCCTCACTTGCTCCGGAAATTCTGGGGGATCGAGAATCCTGACGAACAGTTTGCGTCGATCGTTCATGCGGTGATGACCAACCAAATCGAGCAGGATATCAATCATCCTGGAGAACTCATGGACATTGCGTTGAAGGCAATGTCGACCAATCCTCACGAACGGTTTTCATCTGTCGAGTCGATGCAGGAAGCGATTCGTCAGTATCGAATTACAGGAAACGCCGAGGAGTTTTATCACCAGGCGACCAGTCAGGACGACGAACAGAGCTACGACAATTATCAATCTTCAATCGCTCTGTTCACAGAAGCGCTTCACAAATGGCCGTCGAATCAGAGAGCGCTCATCGGCAACAAGCTGGCTCGGAAAGGTTTCTCGAAGCTGGCTCTCGCCCGAGGTGATTACGATCTCGGTTTACATGTCATCGAAGGACTTACCGGTCCGGAGTTCAATGACATTCGCAGGAAATTGCGTCGCAAGAGAAGAAGTCGAACAATCGTCCGCCGAACCTGGGCAGTGATGGCGGTTCTGATTGTCGGGATGGCGGCGTTGGTTGTCTCCACTGAACTTCGAACGCGAAGCGCTGCCAAGAAATTGAACGAAGTCGAGACGCGATTGACGTCGACCAATCTCGAACTCACAACTAAGAACGAAGAAATTGCTGACGCTGAAAACAAAGCTCGAACTGCATTGGAGTCAGCAGCGATTGCTGAGAAAGAAGCGGAAGAGGCCAAAGAGACTGCTGATCTTCAACTGGCTGAAGCTGAGAAAGCCCGTGAGATTGCAGACAAAGCGATTTCCGAAGCTGAGGTCGCCGCTGCTGAAGCGAAGACTGCAACAGAGTCCGCCAGACAGGCACAGATGGATGCTGCCAAAGCTCAGATGGAGTTAGAAACTGCCGAAGCAGAATTGAGTAAAGCGGAATCGGCCCAGATGCTGGCAGAGCAGAAAGCGAACAGTGCCAACGCTGCGGCAGAAGAAGCGATCGCAAAACAAGAGAAGCTGGAAGAGGCGGTTGCAGCTTCCGAAGTGCAACTCCGCGACGTGCAGGAACGTATCACACGGGCAGGATGGGAATCATTTGTAACTCGCTTCGAATTGTTCACGGCAATCGGTCGCTATGAAGAAGCAGAGATCGAGATCAATGAAGCTTTGAAAGCTGCGGAATCAGGAGATGCTGCGTTCGAGAAACGAAAGCGGACGATCTTCAATCTGAAACGCGATCTCGACCGGCAGCGAAGTCTTCCGTTGAGAAGAAATCTTCAAAGTGGAATTCTGGAAGAAGCGACGATTGGTCGCACCGGAAAAGTCATCGCTTCTGTGATCCGTTCGGGAGTCGAGATCTTCGTTCGCGAGGGAGTTAATCCTCCTTTTTCCGAGTCCGAAAGCGACGAGAATGGGACTTTGATTCCCCTAAACGGTCGGGATCTGAAACTTGCCGTTTCGCCTGTCGAGACGCACGTGGCAGCGATCGGCCCCGGAGAAACCCATCTTTGGGATGTTCGCAGTGGAGATGTGGTCGAACTTCCGCTTCAAATCTCGCCTTCACTTGATCAGTTGAACAGCGTCGCATTCTCTCGTGACGGGAAGTACCTCTTTATCGCTGGCGACGATGATGGGATGGCCATCGAGGTGTTCGATCTGAGCGGAGAACCGCCGGTCAGCGTTCTGCAGAAGACCTGGAAGAGTACAAGCTACAAGATCGAAGACTTCCAAATTCTCGCTGATCGAGCAACTCCGTCTCTCTTTCACATCCTGTTTCTGGGGGACATGGATGGTTCTCGAAACTGCAAATACGCGAACGTCAACCTGCTGAATCGGCAGTCAACTTCTCTGACCGATGCGAAAGGGCTCACCCGCCACGACGAAAGAAATCGGGCGTTGCCGATTGAGTTCTTTTCCTTGTCGCAGGATTCGCGAAGACTTGCTGTCGGAATGGGTGGAGATCGAGTTTTCATCTTCCCCGTCGACCCGAACAGCGAGAACCCGTTCGAGAATGTGCTTGAAGATTCCAAAGAAACTCAGATCGCTGCGCTGAAAACTGATGGAAAGATTCGATCTTTCACATTCTCGAGTAACTCAGAACGCGTGCTCCTCGGGCTTCAGATTGGCTTAATTGAAGTCTGGGACTGGGACGAGCAAGTTGGCAGCTATCTCCCCGAGAAAAGCGTCGAGCTTTGGAGTTTCGACAGTCGAGCTGGAGACGGAGATCGGCAGTTGTCCTACCGCATCGCCGGTTTCTCTCGTGATGTCCTCGCTGTGGGATTTGTGAACGGGAATGCGGATAAAGTGATTGCCATTGGTGGCGTCGACAGCAAAGACGAGACCGTCAACTCTATCGTGCAGTGGTCACTGCCTGAGTACGCCGACTATCGAACCGTCTACACGACAGTCGCGAATGAACTCGCAAAACTCGAGAAAGGTGACGGGGCCAAAATCGATGACGATTCGTCGACAAGTCAGTTGGAGGCACCGTTGAACGAGCCAGCGACGAGTGCTCACGTTTCGCGAAACGAGACAGCAACCGAAGCAATTAACTTTTCAGAACTGATTCCGACCGCACTCATTCAGGAGACGGATGATGAGAGTGCGAACGGGACATTCAACAAACAATGGAAAGTGGCTCGTTCGACTCAATCGGCACGGTTTAGCCGTGATGGTGAACGCATCATCGTCGGTGCTGATGACCGTGCTGCACACGTGTACGAACGCGGCAGCGGTACCTTCATGTGGATGATGGGCGGTCGCCAATCCAATTTTTATCAGTCTCAGAATGTCTTCGAAGAAGGTCACATTCCAGAACTGTCACAGATTCTGTTTCTGCCTCCGGAAGGCAACCGTTTGATCACGAGAGATTTCTTCGGCTCGATCTCTGTGTGGGATGCGACAAAGGATGAAGACGGTGTCGCTCGCGAGATTTCCCGTTTGCTGAGTAGCGACTTTGGTTTCGCAGTCTCTCCCGACGGAGAGTGGATTTTCGCCTCCGGAAGAGAGGTGAGGATTCGCCTGAATGCGGAGAACGAAGAAGTCGAATTGACCAAGTTTATCGGAAACTTGTGGCGAACCTCTTCTTTGGAGGAGAGCGTTATTCCGCATCCAACACTTCAACTTGCGGGCGAGCACAGCCACTTCTTGACAGCTGCAGAGTTTTCGCCATCGAGTCAGCGAATCGGAACAGCTGATCGTCGCGGGACGATTGTGGTCTGGAATGTGGAGACGGGAAGCGTCGTGGCTCGGGCAGAGGGCGAGCACGGGCGAGATCAGGTTTCGGGGCTCTCATTTCTCAGCGAGGATGAGTTTATCACCACCGGCTACGACGGAACGATTCAGCGGTGGGTGATTCGAGGTGATCAACTCGAAGCATCTCCAGAAGCTCAGCAGTTTCGTATTCGACTCGATGGGCAAACTCCAGAAGGCGAACCGAGCGAAACTCTTCTGTCGAACATCGGCGACTACGTGATCGCGCTGTCGATGTCTCCCGATCGCAAACAGTTTGCCACGTTGAGTGTTGTGAAGACCAAACACGAGGTTTCGACCGAAGAGGTGGCGAAGTCCGAGTACGCCGCCCGGCCAAAACGTCTGCGACTGATGGTTTGGTCCGCCGACACACCCCACGTTCCGATCACTTTGGAAACATGGATCTCCCAGAAACGTGGCGAAGAATTTCTGCAAGGGCTGTCGTGGTCGAGTGACGGCCAACAGCTTGCGCATCTCTACACGGTTAATTCGCCGGATGGTGAAGCGAGTATTCTCAACTTGTATCAAACTTCGGATTGGGCCGTGGCTCGTCGTCTCAGCCCGAAAGGTTTGATGCAATCTTCTTCGCGAATTGCATTCGCGCCGTCGAAATCGGAAAGCGGAGAAGAACTGCTCGCAACATTCGACGGACGTGTGGCTCACCTGTGGAGTTTGGAGTCCGGGGCTCATCAAACGGAATTTCGATCTCACGAAACGGTCTACGCAGCTGACTTTTCACATGACCGCAAATATGTCGCGACGGCAAGTGAATCTGTCCGCGTTTTCAGTGCTGACGAAGACAATCCTAATCTTGGTTTGACCATCTTCAGAATGGGATCAGCGCACAGTGGCCGCGTCGATGACATTCGCTTCTCGCAAGCTGATGATTCTTACGACTTCGTCACACTCGGCGGGGATGGACTGGTCAAATTCTGGGCATGGAATCCCGGAGTCAATAGTGCTCCACCGTCGGATTCGGTCGTCATCCATGGGCTTTCTGGTTCGAAAGGCGATGTCGATAGCTGGAAGTCGGATCTGGATTGGTCACACTCAATGGAAACGTTGTGCGCGACTTTTGATGGCAAACTGACGGTTTTGGAAGCAATGTCTTTCAACCGGGATGCGCCGCCAGAATTTAAGGTTGCAGAGCTTGAAACTCCTCGAGAGAAGGTTGAGTTCTACTGTTGTGCGATCTCCAAAGACGAGCAATCGATCGCAGCTGGGGGTGTTCGACTGGGAGCAGACGGGCGGCCACAAGGTAGTTTTGCCTGTGTCTGGCGACGAAACCCCGAAGGAAAGTTTCTCCTTGAAGCGGAGTTCGATGGCGAACATTCATCTCAGGTGTTCAACGATCGCGTCGGAATTACAGCGATCCAGTTTGTGACACAAGAAGGATTCGGATTGCTGACGGGCGGAGCTGACGGTTCAGTACTGGAATGGGATTGGATTGATCGCGATTCGGAAAGTGACCCGCCATCACGCGGAGAACGAATCTATTCCTATCCAGGGCGAAGTGATCAATCGGCTCACGAAGCATCTGTGACATCGATCGATGTTTCAAACAACGGAGACATCGTGTCGACTGCCGAAGATGGATACGTTTGCTTCTGGCCGCTTCCAACTGAGATCCAATAGTCGTCTTGTCGGGCTACCGAAGTCCGATTTACGACAGTGGGGTTAAGTCGCATGCCAGGCAAACGTCTGACGCAACAGCCGCATCAGCCTGTCTGCGATGGACATCTTCAATCCGTCGATTTTCACAATTCCAGTGGAGTATAAGGCACCTGGATTGCCTAATTCGATTTCAATCGATACTCGATAAAGCGTTTCAACTGGAGCGTACGTTCCGTCGCGTGGTTCGACGATGAGATATTGATTGTGGATCAATTCACGAGGGACTTCGCGGACGACTTCAGCTCCGATCTCGCTTACCTTCCCGCGGCAAACGGTTCCAGGGGCTGAAGAGGAAACGATCCTCACTGGATTACCGACGCGAATTAATTCCATTTCTGCTTGCGGAACATAAGCGACCACTCGCAAGTCTTCCTGATCTCCTACCCAGCCCAGCACGGTCTGTTCCTGCACCCAGGCTCCGTCGTTTTCCTTGTCCAGGGGACAACCGGACCAGGTGCTCACACCTCGATCAGTTGATTGAGCTTTCGGAGTGTTTCGCGGCGGAAAGTAAGTTCCGTCAATTGGACTTTCAATTCGCAGCCGCTGTTGTTGAAGGCGTTCCGTATCGAGTCGATCGGAAGCTGCTTCCAGTGAGTTTCTAATTGTAGGAATTGTCGAATTGGCAACCTTCGAAGTCGACCTGAACTTCTCAAGGTTCGCAAGATGGTTCTCACGTTCCCGGACTTGTGCTTCCGACTGAGCGAGCGAGAGCTGAAGGCCTTCATTTACAAGTGCGACAATCAGATCTCCTGCCTGAACGTCTCGCGAAAGAAGGTCCTCAGTCGAAAGAAACGTTTCCGTCAGTCGACCTGGCACGGTGACGTATACCGGTCGACACTTACCCGGTTCCAATACGAACGGAGCATTCGTTGATCGGGGAAGGGGGATCAGAAACAACAGCGCGAGAATCCCAACTGTTGTGAGTGTTCCCAAAACCGGTCGAATAGATTGAGCTGGCGTGACGCCGCCTTTCAAGCTTCGCAACTTGCGTGTCAGAATGGAAAGAAGAGAGACGACCAAGCCAATTAACATGGGGGCCACAACCAGGAACGTAAGATTCTCTAATCCATACTGCTTTAGAAACTGATGGACAGCCCAAACGATCATGACCAGAACAACAATGCGATACAAACTCGATGCCAACCCATAGACCGCCAGAGGCAGACGTTCGGCAGAGAGCGAGTCATCGTCTTGAGCTGTCGGGCCGAAAATTACTCGCCGCATCCATGAACCGGCCAACTGGCGCGATTCGGGCCCGAGGTTTGGGTAATCGCACAGATCTGAAAGAATGTAATACCCGTCGTAGCGCAACAAGGGATTTCCATTCACAAACAGGGTGTTGATCGAACAAATCAACATCAGGTTGAGAAAAACGAGATTCAGAATGCCCGGCGAACTGGCGACCCACAGCAAACAACAAACACTGGCAATCATCAGTTCGACATAAATTCCCGCACCGGCAACTTGCGCTCGCTGCCATCGATTCTGTCGCCAGGAATCGGTCGTGTCACAATAGAGCAGGGGAAAGAATGCGATTAGAAGCACGCCCAGTTCGTGACATTCTCCCCCGTGATGAACACAGGCCAGACCATGGGCCATCTCGTGCAGAACTTTAACGAGCACCATCGAGATGATAATGACCGGGATATTCTGGACCGTGAAAATTTGGGAGAAGTCGAATGAATTCAATCCGACCTGCGACGTGTGAAGTGATGCTAACAGAACTGCAACGAAGACAAAAATCAGACTCAGCACGAGCATCGATGGGCGGAAGATCCAGCCGATCCATCGATCGAGCCACTGGAGAAACGATTGAGGGTCAAGCCCTCGCCAGCGGATCGTGATAACGTTCAGCCGTGCGAGCAATTTCGCCGGCTGAGATGTCTTCGCCGTCGCTCGGCGGGCAACGAGTTGGCTGTAGCCTGGAAGAGTACTAACGACGAGATTTTGCGAAACCAGCTTCTTCAGAAATTCTTTCAGCTCTGCTGTGAACTCTTCGAAACTTTCCCCTGCGTTATATTGGCGATAAGCGTCGTTTGTCGTCAGCTGACCGTTCATGTTCGAAAGCAGGTCGTACTCGTGTTGCGTCAGACTGAAGTACTGGAGAGTGATCGGATCTTTCACGACAAAGACCAAACGTCCACCAGTGATCGATTCGCTGACTTGCAAATCGAATCGCATTTTCCAGGGGATAGGACGGTCAGTATCCATTCACACGAGATCTGCGAGCTAAGGATTTCGATGAGCACCGAGAGGCACTTAAAGTCGTTTTGAATTCGTTCTTCGATTGAGCAGGCAGGTGAACTGATTTAATTCTGGATTGTGGGGGTTGGTGCCAGGGTGATTTCCACAGATTGCCCCGGACGCATGCGACCGTCGGTGTTGTCGACAATCACCTGAATTTGAACTTGCTGATTGACCGGGTCGACTTTCGGGCTGACATAGGTCAACGTGCCCTTCACAGTTTGGCTCGTTCCGCTTTCGTAAAACGTGACGACAGCGGGAATTCCTCGCATGGAATGATGAATCTGGTCCGCGTCGACGTAACCTTCGACGAGCAATCGATCGAGCCGCATGACGTGAAAGACAGGCTCACCCGGTTCGAGCCATTCGCCAAGTCGATGATATTGTTCGGTCAGGACTCCTGAGAATGGAGCAGTGAGCATGCGACGTTGTTGTCGAATCTGAGCCAGCTTGACCTGCTGAACAAGTTTGTCGATTTCAAGTTCCTGAATCAGATGTTCTGATTGAGCGAGTCTCAGTTCGTGTTGCAAGCGTTTTAATGTGGCAGAAGCTGTGCCGACCGATGCTTCTTCGACCTGGATCTGCAGAGCAGCGATGGCCTGAGCTTCACGAGCTGCGATGATTTCGAGTTCAGACTGGTCGCGAAGATACTTGAGGCGGTCTAGTTCCGAATCAGAAACACTTCCGGAAAATCCGTCTCGTGCTGCCTGTGCTCGATTCAGTTCGACCTGCGCGGTGTCTCTCGACTTAATGGCCTTTTCGACAGCCACTGTTGAGTTCGCGTTCTCCTGAGCAATTCGTCGCTTGGTCTGGGACTGTTCAATGAGTTGTTCCGTCTCCAGAATCTTCGCAGCTGCGATTTCTTCGGCGAGTGACTGGGCGTGCCGCTGTTTGGCAATCGCGAGTTCCAGTTCGCTCAAGCTGACTTCTATGGCAGCTTCCGAATCGTCAAGTTTTGCGAGAACACCGCCTGCACTTACGTGATCGCCGATTTCACAAAGGACGTCAGTAATGGCCCCGCGTTCCAAAGCGGGGATGTCTGCTTCTTCATAAACTCGAACGAAACAATTAGTGGCGACGATCGGATCTGCGGGAGGATCAGCGGCAGGGATGACAGCAACCGGAATCGCGAGCAGAACGCCGAAAGCGGCGATTCTGAATTTTTGTAAACCGATTTTGAGTTCAGTGTGTTGTCTCATGCGACTGTCCCTTGCTTCGCGTTCTGCGAATCCATCCATGCCATGATACGTTGTGAAACCTGCTTGCCTTCGCTGATTCAGATTTTGCTCGTGATGACCCGTTGTCTGTCCTTCAGGAAGTGGTTTGTTGAGCTACTAAAACGGTGAATATCGCAACCAGAATTCCGAGATTCCTCGTGTGAGCACGCTGAACCATGTTCGCTGTCCACAGTGAACCCTGCCTAACACGCCCGCTCCGAGCCGTCGCTCGAACGGTTTTTCATCTTGAACCGGAGCCCATGCCCGTGTTGATAGATTGCCAGTGGAGTCCATTTCGGTTGCGTTGGAAATCCGAGTGATCTCTGATGTGTGCTCGTGTTCGGGCGAAGTCTCGAGCAGATAAGTCAGCGGAACAGTCTCTTCGGTGGTTTGAGCTTCGAGGACATGTCGAACTTCCCGCTCTGGAATCCGGACGACCACTTGCCAGTCTGATTCAGGATCAATCAATTGAAACAGAAACTGACCTTGCTGAACGGGACGCCCAAGAAGTTCTTCGCGCAACCGTTCTCGGATCACCTGTCCGTCAAATGGGGCCTGTATACTTAGCGTTTCAATTTGATCGGTGATCAGCTTCAGTTGTTCTTCGAGTGAAGAAACTCGTTCGGTCAGTTCGGACTGTTCGACTGTGACGGGCAAGCCGCCGTTAGTCGATGATGAATTCAATCGCGGTGAGATTGTTTGTAGCGCTGCGAGCCGAGCTTGCGTCGAGATCAATTCCTCTCGGGTTTGTTCTCGAAGGACCTCCAGACGATCACTTCTCAACTGGCAGATCAGATCTCCTTGTTGCACATGCTGGCCATGTTCAACGAGAACTTCGGTGATGACACCTGTTTCGGGTGAGAAAATCTGCTGTCGGACGACCGGATAAATCTCGCCGAGGACTCGAATCTTGAGGTCGGTTTTCATCGACATGAGAGAGACCGCGAATAAGCCCGCGAGAACGATTGAGGCTGCAGTCAGTGTACTCTTAAGAAGTCTGCTACGGGCCTGCTGGCGAGATTTTGCTTTCCGATCGGGTTGATCGATCGCCATCGAAAACTGATCAGCGAGGAGTCTCAATATCTTAGGTTCGTAGCTCGAGTCCTCCGAAGCCGTGTCGACAACGCACGCATATGTCGCGTCTTCCCAACTTCCGGACGGGCCCATTGGAAAGAGATTGTCCGTTGCCTCATCTTTCTCCTGTGCTTCGATCAGGCGAGCACGCAGGCCATTGACTTCGGATGAGCGAGATGCAGACGAATCAGTGCCTGTGGAACAGCAGAATTCCCAATCGCGTGTCGATCTTCTTTTGAACAATGCGATTCGGTCCGCTCCAGAGAGAAGTGCTCCATCGGTCGCGAACGCATGAAGCTTTTCTGTTTCCGAGCGATCGGCATGGATCTGCATAATCCAATTGACGATTTGAGCGGACTTCTGTGAACTCGTCGAAAGCGTGGTGAGCAGTTCCCGGCGTCGTAGATCCGCGAGAAGATCCGAGAGTTGCAGCGCCGATGCTTCGTTAATCACTCGACCTTTTGAATCGAGCGCGACGACGACGGACATTGCTCCCGCAAGTGGACTCGCAGCACAAACGATCTTGCAGTCCGAAGCTTTAGATGCATTTTGAAGGACTGCCTGGACGGCGGTTCCGGGTTGAATCTGAGAGATTTCCGCTTCGAGTCGCTGGCTTTCCGGAGTCGATTCGACAGGCCATAAGCGAACGCAGCGTTGGCCCTCCACCTGCCAGAGTCCAATGATCGAAGTATTCAGTCTTTGTGAGACGTTGTTCGCAATGATCGGAATGAGGCTGCGGCGCTGATCTCTAAGCTGAGCATGCTCCTCGAAGGATGACTCAAGAACGTCAGCCAATTCAGCTTCCGAAAACATTACTCGAACGCCGATCTCTCGAAGTACAAATGAGGATAGAAAATTTCAGTGAGTGGTCTCTTCGCCGTTCAACATGTCGTCGCTGCATTCTCAAATTGAGAGTGAGCTTTGTCGTTCGATTGAGATTGACAGCGATTCAATTTCGCGATGCGGATTGAATCTCCATGTGAACACACACTTTGTGGTGTTGTCAATTTCGGAGAACTGCTGCCCACAAGCGTTTGCGACAGGGGAAGAACACAGAATCTGGTCCGGCATGTAAAGGTGAACTTTCGTCCGATGTGAGATTAGGGTGTTATCGAGAGTTAGGAAGGCTGCTGCAGCGACGGATGACGGCAGAAGTTGCCGCTGAAATGGGAAGTTTTGCATTCTTCCTGAAGTTTTCCCGTCCCCCCGGTCAGTTTGTCTTTAACGGATGTGCGAGTTGTGCCGATCTAGCAAATGGGATCATGCCAGTTCGACAGTCTGTTTGAACTCTAAAGGGCACATCCACACTTCGGGGGCAAACGACCGCTGAGTGTTTCTTACTACGGTCTAAGTGGATTAATAACAATGCCAAAATATTTGAAGCGACGGACTCGACTCAATCAATATCTCTCGTCGAAAAAGTCACGGGCTGCTTCTCTCTTTCGGACCGTTGTCCTCGCTGCTTCGACGGCTGGGATCGTTGGCTGCGCTTCCAGTCCGGACGTTTGGGACAAGACAGTCTGCAATGACACCTGCGAAATTGATCAAATTTCCGCGACCGTCGACAACCCCGTGCCTGAGATCTATCCGACGAGCTACTCAGGGCCTCCGGTGACTGCTGACACTTTGACGAGCGGAGAGTTCGAGAACTTCCGCGATATTCCTTTGGAGGAGGTGTTTCGGATTGCCCTTGAGAACTCGACAGTGATTCGAGAACTCGGTGGGGTCGTTCTGATCAACCCCGACACAGTTAAAACACGATTCTCTTCCGCGCTTGCAGAGTCTGATCCGCGATTCGGGATGGAAGCAGCGTTGAGTGCGTTTGATGCTCAATTCACAGCGTCAGCGATGTTGAGTGATAACGATCGACTCTTCAATAACTCGTTCTTCGCTGGGGGAACTTCTGCGTTCGTCCAGGACCTTCACGAGTACGATGTCGGATTGACGAAGCGATCGGCGACCGGTTCACAGATCAGTCTGCGAAACCGAACCGTTTATGATGCCAACAACGCACCCGCCAACAACTTTCCCAGCTACTGGGAATCCATCATCGAGGCAGAAGTGCGTCAGCCATTGCTTCAGGGGGCAGGGCTGGAGTTCAACCGCATTGCCGGACCAGGGTCCGTGCCGGGAATCTACAATGGTCTGTTAATTGCGAAAGTGAATACGGACATCGACTATCACGAGTTTCAGCTCGCTGTTCGCGACTTTCTGAGCAATGTCGAAAACGCCTACTGGGATTTGTATTTCGGATACCGCTTGCTTGATGCTCAGAAAAAGGGAATGGAAGAGGCGCTGCGAGTCTGGAACATCAAGAAGGCCACCGCCGGTGTCGGAATCGACAAAGCTCCGGAAGAAGCACTTGCCCGACAGCAGTACTTTGAATTCAAGTCAGATGTTGAAGACTCGCTAAGTGGTCGCTTGATTCAGGGAACACAAACTCGCAACGGGAGTGGCGGGGGAACTCTGCATGGGCAGGGCGGAGTTTTGGCTGCGGAACGGCGCTTGCGACTGTTGATCGGATTGCCAGCTGCGGATGGGAACTTGCTCCGACCGAGCGACGAACCTCCACTCGCGGAAGTTCAGTATGACTGGGCGACCATTTCTCAAGAGGCACTGACGCAGCGAATCGAGCTTCGCAAGCAACAGCTTGTCGTGAAGAAGAATGAAATGGAGCTGCTCGCTGCTGAGAACTTCCTGAATCCTCGACTGGATGCCGTGGCCCGATACCGCGTCCGAGGATTGGGAGACGATCTCTTTTCAGGCGGTTTCAACAGGGGCGATACACCAGCTTCGTCGTTTGGAAACATGATGACGGGAGATCACCAGGAATACATGCTGGGCTTCGAGCTTGAAGTTCCTCTCGGATATCGACGAGGGCATGCTGCCGTCGACAACGCTGAATTCCGGGTTGCGCGGGCTCGTGCGATTTTCAAAGAACAACAACGAGATGTTATTAGCAATCTGTCCGGAGCTGTCGCAGAAGCGGTTCGCGCCCATCGGTCAATTACGAATGCGATGAACCAGTACCTCGCTGCGAAAGAGTACCTCGACGCTCTCGAACGTCGTCAGCGAGAAGGGCTCAACGATCCGGTCGACCTGATTCTCGATGCTCAAACTCGCGTCGTCGATGCGGAGATTCGATTGTTCCGCACTCGTTCGGAGTATGCGGTGGCATTGAAGAACGTTCAGTTCGAAAAGGGAACGTTGTTAACGTACGCCAATTTTCAAATGGTCACCTACGATCAGGAACCGGCACCTGCTGAACTGGAGCAAATTGACAGCATGCCACTTCCGGTCGATGAAGACGTCACGTCGACCTTCAAGAGTGCTCCGGTTTCGACAGACGGCGTAAAACAATCAGCGATCATTCAGACGAGCGCAACCGAAGGAAGTCCCGCAACAATCGTGACAGCAGAGTATCAGGACGCTTCAGCGACGATTGCTCCCGCTGCTGAAGAGCAAGTCGTTTCGATGAGTCTCGAATCCAGCCCAGGGCAAGAGACGTCAACTGCTGAAGCAGAGAGAGCAAGGCAGACCGTGCCTCAAGCACCAAGGCAGTCGTTCATCTCGCGATTGACAAACTGGAAGTGAACGAGTTTCGCATGACGTTCTACTGGTCTAGCAGATACCACGAGAGTAGAACGAGCATGCAGAGAAGCATCACACAGAAAATTGCACTCGCTGTTGTCAATCCGCTGCTGCCGGGCAAGGGATCGATGTGACCTTCCAGCTTGCTTCCTTGAAGTTCCGGTGACGCGTGTTGATGCAATCGTGATTGGAGTTGCTGCGCCCAGAACTTTCTGGCTTCATCCGGATCAGTCTTGTGTCCGGGCATGTCGGTGTTCTTTTCCTGAAAAGCTCCCTGAATGTCACCGACGAAGCCAAGCACAACGGCCAGATAATAGAGCTCTGCTACGTCTGGAGATCCTGTGACGAGGCTGTTCTCGCCTTGCAGGTAGAATTTCCATGCACGGTTTCGTTCGTCGTAGAAGACGTGTTCAAGAACGAAGTCTTCCCAGTCGTCGATGTGTTGAACGAGAATTTCGTCGACCCAGTAGATGAGTCCACGTTTCGCCAACTGCCAGTCTTCCGGGGAGACCCGGGCTTGTCCTGAATTGACTTTGTGCTCGAGCGCCTGCAATTCGGCAGACAGCTCTTTCTGGAGGCGCGACAAATCACGAGCCGAGTCGTGGCTGCGATCACTAATGAGATTGAGTGACTTTAGAAAGAACGGTTGAGTCAAAGTAATCAGAGTTTCTGCCATAGCCTCGTTTTCATGGAATGAAATGACTCTGTGACGACAGGTTGCTAGCCAGCTTTCGTTGCAACCTGAATGAATCGTGGGTCAAGCTCAACCTGTTTGCTGCATTCAGTTTCCGAATGATCGTCGAGTCAGTTGTCTGTGTCAAATCCAAGTCGCGAGTGATTCATCATCGACTGTCACGCCGAATTCGATTTGATCCGAACGAGAATTGACTCGTTCATCACGCACACGATGTCAGGCAGCGTTCGGACTTGCAAACTGATTCAGGATTCGACGTGACGCATCGCGAACAGAGAAAACGCCATCGTCTTGTTCTCGTTCGTGTCGCGGTTCAAGACATCGATTCTGTCTTCGCCTGCGATTTGACTTTCAACGAACTTTTCGTTGAAGCGAATGCCGAGATTGAGCGTGCGTTCAACATCTGCCCAGACGGTGTCCCGTTCGACACGGTAATAGTGCCAGTTCGCTCGTGGAAAGAGTCGCGGAGGATCAGCCACGGGAGCGATGCGAACACCCTTACGGCCCATTTTGTAGATCTGATCGACGTCGTCGGTGCTTCCGACTTTCATGCCGAGAGCTCGTTCGGAAAGTAGTTCCGAAACATTCGCCGTTGGAAGATCACACTCGACGCCAATGTAGAATCTCCAATCGGGTTGGAGCCACTCGGGGTTGAGTCGGACCATCATGAGGAGCCCTTGAGCCCGGAACGGCTCGCGAACATATGAGCGCTCTTTCTTCTCGCCGGTCGACAGCAATTGGAACAGGAACTGAAAGCTGAGAATCAAATTGTCATGATCGTAGGCTGGGATTTGCGGATAGCTTCGATTCCCACGGAAAATGGCTGTGATCCCAGCTGCCCGGCAGAGTTCGGAATAAACATGGAAGGGATGCAGCCCTCGGCTTGTCGGCAGATGAGCGATTCCCCCGAGGCTGGCGTTCACAGCTTGAAGCCGTGAAATCATTTCCAGATCTTCACGGTGTCCGCTCGAGAAGGCGACGCCACGATCTCGAATTTGTTGCGAAAGTTGCTGCGACTCTGCTCCCAGCTGATCACAGATCGAGCGAAGGATGTAAGAAATCTGGGAAGACGACTCAGTAGTGATCGTGGGGGGGATATAGTCGGGATCGATTTCAGGAGGTGATTCCGCAGCAGCTCCGAGTTTCAATTGCATGATGGGAACAGCGTCGTAACCACGAGCTGCTTCGTCGCCAATCAAGATGCGAGGATTGAGGACACGCACCCCGATTTGTTCGACGTTGCCAGCGCTATTTTCGTCGGCGACTTCCGTTTCTCGTTTCAGATAGCGGGATTCGACATCTGGCCCGTCTCCTTCTGCATTGTTGGCTCCGCGTCGAATTTCACGAATTCCGACATAGACTTTGACACGGGCTTCTGCGTTCGGCAGCGCGTCTCTTGGAATTGCCTCGGCAGCCAGATGGGAGTCTTCCGGCATTCGAACCGAAGTTCCATCGGGCAGACGAACCTGGCATTCCGAAATTGAGACACGCCAGTTAGCAAGCGAGTCGCGATCAATCACGAGATGATGAATGCCATAGTGATACGCGTTCTCCCAGCGGCAAGACATCGACAATGCCTCGCGCTGAAGCTGATCAGCAAGCTGGAAGTGCTGGGGACGAAGGAAGACCCCTTCACCCCAATGAATTGAATGAGAACTCATATCATACTCGTGTCAAACGCCCGGGAAATACGCAGAGCGTAATCACAATCCGAGGATTTTCCAACGCCGAGATTCTGAATCCGCACTCTCGCATGGCATGTCACGAATTCGTGTACACAATCAGTAACTGCAAATCAGCGGCGTGATCCCAATTGGCTTACAGGCTCATCTCGCCGGATGCGATTTTCAATCCAAGCTCTGTGAAGTACTTCTGTTTCTCGAACGCCATCTCCGGTTTTTGAAAGACAGAAGCCAGAATTGTCCCGCCAGAGATTGCTTTTCCAAAGAGCTCGTCCTTCGGTTCGACAACCGGAGTGTCGACTGGCCCCATACTTCCTCCTGACCAGAACGCTCCCACCGCAGCCCAACTGGCAGGTGTGGACATTTCGAGAAGTTCTGCCTGCTGCATTCCGTGACGGCGGAGTTCATCGCTCGGATCGAGGACCCATTTTTGAACGTGTTCGAGAAGCTTCTGATCTTCTTCACCATGAATGCTTTCGACTTCTTCAATGCACTTCGTCAGCCACCAGACGGCTGCTCGCTTCGGCAGAGCGTAAGCCATGAAAGTGACGCAGTGATTGGCTTCTTCAGTTTCAACAAGTCGGGTTGCAAAGCTCTCGGGAGTTTCATCGGGATTTGGTGCGATAGGAAAAGCATCGGCGAGCTGAAACCGTTCCAGAATTTGCGGTGCGGTCTCTTCGATGAAACCCTCAACCTGCAGCGACACACCCACGAAAACCGGAGCGGCCGACTTTGGCGGGGCAGCAGCTGCGGCGCCTCCACCGGCTGCTGCGGGGACGACGGTTTGCGCAGCTGGGGCGGAAGCTTCAGCTGCATCGTTGGTAACTGTTTTGATGACGAACTCTGTGATCCCGCAGCGAAACGTATCACCGTTTGCCAGCGTTGAAGAAGTCACGAGGTTGTCACGGACGAATGTTCCGTTCGTGCTTCCCAAGTCTTCGATCAGTGCCGTTTCACCTGAACAGGAAATCTGGAGATGTCTGCCCGACATTTGTGAATCGGCTTCGAAGGAGAGATCCACGTCAGGGCTCCGACCAATCACAAGTTTTTGGCCCTCAACCAGATCGACAAGCCAGTGAGTGTGATCCCCCGCGGCAACATGGAGCTGAACGGGCATGTCTGATCCTTCCATCTTCAAGCAGTTTGCTCGGTTACGAAATCAATTCGGGCGAATTCAGGAAAGCAGTTATTGCTCTCGTGAACTCGCTCGAATGATTGACCAAGGATTTGCTTTTTTCTCGATAAGGGCATTGTGAACGGCCGATCAGATGAATCTCTCACGGCATTTGGATTGAGGTCTCGGTCTGAAGTCTCTCGGTGAACCGATTCAGACGGCGCTAGTTAATCATGGTCATTCCGCCTTTGACGACCAGGATTCCGTCAGCTTTCACATTTGTCATTGGGGCACTCGCCTCGACCATGGCATCGCCTTTGATTTTGACCATCACTCCTTTGAGTGTAATGCCTGTTTGGTCAATCTTGATGCTGTTCGAGCCGACTTTCAGCTCGATCGATTGCATGGCTTCGGTTTCAATCTTCCCGAGTGAGACCTTAGTTTTCTGATTTCCCTGAGAAATCGTGAGTGAGTCGTCACCGGTGTTGAGCGTTACCGTACGGTCTTTGCCAATCTTGATCGTTTGACTTCCACCGTTGGAGTTGCCAACCCCGACTGTCAGCTCTTGATTGTTGTAGATTTTTACTTCCTGGTTTCCTTCTTCGGACTTTTCGTAGCCGACTTCTCGAGTTTCGTTGTTCTCGATCACGCAATTGAAGTCGCGTTCCGCGTGAAGGTAAACCTCTTCCTCGTTGATCTTATCCTCGAAACGAAGTTCATTGAAATTGTCGTCCCCGCCGCCGACGGTACTGTGAGTCTTAATTCCGGACTGAGTCTTGTTGTCATCCAAGGCGTACGGAGGCATGTTGTCCTTGTTGTAGAGCATGCCCATCACGACCGGACTGTCGATGTCGCCATTCAGAAAGTTTACGACGACTTCCTGTCCAATACGTGGAATCGCGATCATTCCCCAGTTCGTGCCCGCCCACGGAGTCACCGTTCGAACCCAGCACGAACTCGATTCGTCTTTTCCACCTTCAAGGTCCCAGTGGAACTGGATTCGGACTCTACCGTATTCGTCGGTATGAATTTCGTCACCGCTAGGGCCGACGACGACTGCTGACTGAATCCCATGAATCATCGGTTTGGTGCGAGCGTAGCGGGGCCGCGGATTTTTGTCGCTGGGAATCGCACGAAACGTGTTTGAGTAGACACCTGAGATCGCGCCAGCTCCGGCGAGGTATCCGCCGCTGTGAGCACGGTGTTGAACATTCAGCAACAGCCAATTCGTACCGGCCTCAGCTTTGGCGAAGTGTTCGGTGACTGTGAACTTCCCTCCTGCATAGAACGTTCTGCGATCGCTGGAACTGAAGAGTGTCTCGTGGTCAGCTTCTTCAGCTTCGATTCGATTTTGAACGCGAGTCTTGAGCAAAGCGGAGTTCGGTTTGACAGCTGCTGAGGATGAAGAATGATCGTAAACAGTTGAGCCGGCTGAGCTCATCGTTTCGACAACGGTCTGTTCCTCGGTCAGAAAGTTTTCCGTGGCTTGTGGATCTTCGAAGTCATAATCCGTCAGCTTGAATTCAGAGGTCGTTACCTCGCGGATATGCTGCCAACTGGCGAGATGATCGAGGGAATCTGTGGTTGAAAGCAGAAAGTTCAGTCTTACTTCGCTCTCTGGGCAGTCGCTGCAGTCAGCAGCACTGTCGACCAGGTGGAGCGTGTGTTTTCCCTCTTCATGTGTGAAGAAGTAGAAGATTCCTTCCTCAGCCAACAGACGGCTGACGAACTCGAAATCGGTCTCGCGGTACTGAAGGCAGTAGTCGCGATTGGGTGGAGTACCTCTCAAGTTCCATTCATAGTCAGTAAAGCCGCTTTCGTCGAAGACACCCGAAACGATCTCCTTGACCGATTTTCCACCGGCCGATTCATGAACTTTGCAGTTCATCGACTTCGTCAATTGCCAGAACCAGGGGACGATTTCCATGTGATAGTAATGGACACGGTCGTCTCCGCCGCTGTATCGGAACGACTTGACGATTCCGTTAAAGAACCGCCAATCATCGTCAGCCGTCCGAACTTTGATGTCGATCGGTTTCAAGAGGACGGCAGCTGGATCGAGGTCATCCTTCCTGGAGAGGACTTCGATATCGAAATGGAACAGCCCGTTCACCATTTCTTCGCCACTAAAAGACTCAGCGACGGCATCGCTTCCGAATGGGCTCGTCATCTGCAGCGGTCGATCATCTTGTTTCAACTCGATCATTTCACACCTTTTTCGTACGGCACGACCCAGCGGGACTTCTTATTTTTAACGTCCACCGGCAATCGCTTTCAAACTTGATGACTTCAGTTCTGCCTGACCGATCTTGGACCGGCTTAATGTGACCACAAAAAAAGCTGTGGCTTCAACCGCAAATCCAGAGACGAGCGGTCGAAGGACACAGCAATCCGGTGCATGAGAACTCTTCCGAAATTCTTTGCGTCTCGACGAGTGTATCGAGAAACGACTTGGTAATCAGGTTTCAAGAACACTCTTCGAACGTCTTCCCCTCCGGTTTTCAGCGATTCGCGAGAGTGAATGCTCATTTCATCGAATGCAGCAGGCTCACGCGAGAGCTGAAGGACCGGATGAGGATGTCGCCGAACTGGCCCCGTGAGGACCATGTTCGTGACCCTACGACGCTCCTTTTCCAGGGTTGTACTTCGCAGGAACGTTGCCGCTCTTGTCGCCAGTCTTAGGATCGACAGTGATGTAGGTCCATTCGACTTCGGTGTAACCGAGTGTGATTTCTTCGCTCGGAATCGGGTCGCCTGCTGAGTTTCCGTGGAAGCTGTAGCTGGTGACGACGACGTCTTTGAGTTTGTAAGTCAGATAAGGCTGTTGCTTGTTTTTGACGGTCGTACAGAAGTGGATTTCCACTTCGTCGAAGAACGTTCCGTTGGCACAAGCTTCCTGAAGTTTGGTGGACGACTTGTCGAGTTCGCGAACGACAACAACGTCTCCGAGAGTCGTTTCCCCTTTTGTTCGCTGTGAGTCTTTGGCACCTTCAGGGATCGAGCGATAGATCGGAGAACTCATCGACTGAATGATGATCCAGTCCTTGTGATCGTTGTCTGTTGCTTCGCCCTTGATGTCGCCGAGTTTCATGAAAGCTGCCATGTGAACGTCTCCTGAGTGAAAGTGAAAAGGTGAGTGATTCAGGTGCAACCGGTCGCGTTTGCGTCCAGTTTTTTGTTGCCCGCTTGATGCTGACACCCCTATTCTCGAAGATTCCTCGAATGGGTTGCGTGGTTTCTGGGTGAAAATCGAAATTTCTGTTTCACCGCTGATTTCAGGCAGCTCGACGAGCGATGGATCGGCATTCTGAAAGAAGTTGTCGATTTCTGGCCGGATCTTAGAAGAAAGTACGAAACGTTGCTTCGACTGCCACGATACTGGTATGTGTCTTGGCGGGAAATTCGTGCGCCGAGAGTCTGAGGATTCCACGAGAATCGCGTCCTGGAGAGTCTTTTCAGGTGCGGCTGCTCGCAGAATCCCACGAAATGGACCGGATTGACCATTGAGACACTGCAAAGAGCCTTTTTAAGTCTTTAAAGACAATCCTGTTGATCAATCCGAGTCAGCGATCGACAATGAAGCCGCAGTTAAAACATCGAGGAGAAGCGCAATGGGACAGCCCGCAGCACGTGTGACAGATATGCATGTTTGCCCGATGGTCACGGGAGTCGTCCCCCATGTTGGCGGGCCAATTCTCCCGCCAGGGGGACTGCCCTGTTTGATCGGCGGAATTCCAGCTGCGAGAATGGGCGACATGGCCACCTGCGTCGGACCTCCAGACGTGATCATCAAGGGTTCAGTCACCTGTCTGATCGGCAAAAAGCCGGCCGCGAGAATGGGCGACATGACAGCTCACGGTGGCTCAATCGTCTTCGGCCTTCCGACCGTATTGATTGGCGGCTGATCGCTACGACGCCGGGCTCAATTCAAAAACTCTCGTCGCGAACCTCTACCCACAGGCAATGTGTTCGCGAGATCGATCTCACGACTATCTCAGACGCAGCTCGATTCTGCGTCCCGATTTTCGATCGAATTCTGAGAGCTCTTTCGATCGCATCACGCGTCTCGTCAAAAGCTTGCATCAATTCCAACGAGGTGATGCAACTCTCATTAACCGAAACACGATCAAGCGAGTTCAGGGCAACCACTAGAGTGTGAAGGCGAAGACTCTCAGCGACGCATCCTCAGTCGCGAGAATGACTTCCGCCCGGTTTACGGCCTTCGAATGCTTCACGAAAGACACGCTCAATCGCACGCGGACCCTGCCCAAACGAATGAACGACCAGCAGGCCGCCGCCGGATGGGTCCGGGCTGAATGCGAGAATCATGTCGTTGCTGTGAGATCCGTACCAAGCAAGGTCTTCGCCGTGTTGGACCATCTCTGCCCCCAGCCCCTGATTGAGAAGTTTCTGCACTTCGTGCGTGCGTCGCCCGTAAGCGGACTTGGCCCCGTTCACTTTTCGAATGAACAGGGAAACGTCGCGAGGATCTTCCGGATCGATGACGTCGTACAGGTCGTAGTCTCCGTGAATCAGAAAACGCCTACCGCCTTCGAGCAGAACCACGCATCCATATCGCGGGTCGTGTGTCGAGTCGATCACTCCGTATGAATCAGGAAGTCCATCTCTTCGGATTCCGGGATAGAGCTTCTGCATGAAATCGATCGGAGCACCAAAGTCACGGTCTTTTCGGAACGACTGCTCCATCGTCGACGAAACCCAATGCGGAGCCCACGAATTCCAGGTGCTCACCGCTCGATCATAGCGAGGAATCGAAAAGGAATCAGGCACCATCATGGGGCAAACGACGAGACCGGCATGCGGACCTTTCTCAGCCGTCTTCGCCTTGCAGAGCAGGGGTTTCGGAACGACGTCCGGGTAATCTGGACCGATGAATTGCAACGACTCTGGGTTCGTCGCCCGGACTAGAATCCAGACTTTCAGCGAACGAGCAACCTGGAAGAAGATCTTCTGGTGCGATGCATTCATCCCGCAACCAGCTGCTGAGTTTCGCCCCATCTTTGTTCTCCATTCGCCAAATATCACGAGAAAATGGATGATCAACGTCCGTCACCGCGTCAATTGGGGCGACTCTCTTCGAAATCCTCCATTTTTCAAGATTCCGATTTCTCTAAGCGTGTGAACTCACACATACGCGCAGCCCAAATCCGGATTGCGACATAGAGATTATCATTGAATATCATCGAACGGTTGCGAACATTTCGTGCAGTTTCTTTCGATCGAAGCCAATTTGAAAACTGTAACCAGCCGAAGTCTCCCTACAGATTTCGAAGCTGCAGTTCTTCAGGGTTCCCAAAGAGTAAGCGAGTGTGCCATGCTCGCAGAACTCGAGAAGCAACACGATCCAAATTCCGTTGGCCATCGAACGCAACACATTTGGAATCGTTTTGGTCGACGCAAACATTCTCCTCAAGGGGAAAATCCGGCCCAAATCTTCCAGTCTGAGGGAGATTCGACGTGAATGGCCGAACCTGATTGACAACATCCCTCGCGAGAACTAAGTTTTTCACTTCCGCCAGCTGGGAGCGAGATTCTTGAGTCTCACTCTCGAAAAGCGACGACCGCCGAACAGGTGGATCGCCGACATCGCGGCGGAAAAAGATGGACAGGCCCGCTTGGTCTGTTTTCTTCGGAGAGATGGCAGAGTGGCCGATTGTGCAGCACTGGAAATGCTGTGTCCTGGAAACAGGACCGGGGGTTCGAATCCCCCTCTCTCCGCTCTCTTCTTCCAATTCGCTGGAAGGTGACACGACTTCTACTGACCCTTCAGGTTTGGGTACCTGGAGGAAGTAAAACTAACTGGGCTGTTGGTACGAAGAACCCCCGGTTTAGGGGCGATTGGGGTGTCGAGTTCTTCTACGACGACTCTGGACTTTCCAGTATTCACTCTCTCTCGCGAATCTTGATCTACTGGGTGTCGCTGCATTGAGTGACCGGCATATCCGTCGCCTCGATGGATTCAATAACTACAAATGACCGCTTTGAGGGGGGCTTTCATGTGAACATTCTGAGCAGAGCGGCAGTCTCTTTGTATCTCTGATATCGTTCGGATGTGTTTTCGGCCTCTACGACTTCGAAGCTGCTTGATCGAGAAATGTGATGAATCCCGATGCTGACTCTTCTGATACGAGAGTTTTTGAAATCATGCGAGAGTACGTCGCAATTCAGCAGAAACTGGTTCTGGAAGCGCATTCACACATTGACCCCTCAGCGAGTGAATTCACGTTTAGAGACACGTTGCCCGTTTCTGTCCGAGTCGATGGAGAAGATTGGTCCACGATGTATCACGGCGGGGGGGTAATGTTCACGTTGGGTTCCTGTACCATCCTGATGGAATCGACGTATGGCGCTTGGTCCAATATTGAGAGTCCAGGTTCAAAACGAATGAAGACTTTGATGACTGGAAGCAGACTCTGGAACGTCTGGCCAATTCAGGAGTCATTGAGCCCTTTCACCAAAGTGGACAATTCGGTACGGGGGTTCAGCTATACCGGCTGGCTTTTTCGAGTTAGGGACGCACTTTCTCGTCACGCATTGGATGCTCCCCATGAACTGAATTTACAGAAGGCGAGATGAAGAGGCAGCTGACGGCCGATTGACTTGGCAGGAACACCTAGACGTGAAGCGACGGGGCTAGTAAATGGAAGAATCAGACGTTCAAGCCGTCTGGTTTGTTTTCGGGATGCTCATGTTTTTCGCTGCGATGAATTGACCTCGAAGTCTAGGTCTCTCGTTTTTATCATCGGTCTCGCTTCAGTTGTGGCATTGCATTGTGGATAGCCAAGCGAGAACACATTCCAGGAAGGGCAATTTCCGGAGACGCTAAGAACACGGACAAATAGTCGATGACGAACTGAACGACAAATCGAACGAATGAAGTGAGCACGAATCAGCCAAATAGTTTGAAATAGGGAATGAAATGAAAATACCTCGTTCGATTCGTGTGTCGTTGATGACTCTTCCATCGAGCTATCTGCTGGTATTACTGTTCTTCGACTTGAAGAATCGACTATTCTCGACTTTAGGCGACGAAGCTCCTATTTACCCTTATGTCCTGAAGTGCGTCCTGTCGCTGATCACGGTTGTGATTGTTGGGTTTCTCATCTCAAGGAATGACAATAAGCAGTCACAACTTGAGCATGATTGATTTAAGACCTCGTTGTCCAATTTAGTTGGAGGTCATACGATTAAGGAAGTCATTCTTAGTGTGATCTGGAAGCTTAACTGGATGGTGTGCTTCGGGAGAATGAGTCATGAACAACCTCGATCGACAGTTTGCTAACGATGGTCATCCTGCGAAAGAGTCTCGACTGAATGTTGGAATTCTTCTATGCAGTTGTGTAGTGATCGTTCTGCTGGGCGGGATTCCGTTTCTCTTTCTACTTTATGGAGCGATCGGTACTGGGCTCCTCGGAGTTTCCATTTTGGCGACGCTGATAAGCATACAATTTCTATTGTTCTATCCGCTTTGGAACAGCTTGAATCGTGAGGCTGATCGCAGTTCAAATAGAGATGCGGGACGTAACTCGCGAGGCGATTGACCGAACGCTTCAGAAGAGTTGAATCGTTGAAAGTAGCTTTCGAGTTACTTTCGGAAGAACGATCGAGTGGCCAAGTTGATCATTGCAGATAGAGATACTGCGTCAAGCAGATTGGGATGTCGAGGGATCAGTAAGGGCGGCGTTCACAGAGTTTCCCACAATCAGCAACGCTTTAATCACCAAGTGCTCATAAGCGTGGTGAGTGGCCATGAAGTCGTCGAGACGGCGTGTCGAGAATGGCACGCGTAGCGGTTTCGCGCAAAGAAGTCACCAGTACAGGCGAGTGCCGGGAGACCATTAAACTGGTCTCGAGCGCGTTGCTCTAACCGGTCCACTCGCTTGGACTGTTTGTCGTGGTTTTCGGTTCAACTGCTTGTACAGGAGTCGAAAACCAGGTCACCACGTTTTTTACTTGCCAACCTGCAGTTTATCGAGTTGCTTCAGTGCTTCGATTGCGGTCTGCGAGTCGCCAGCCGCTTCGACGAGATCCTTAGCAGCTTCGAGAACGCTGAAGTTGCCAGTCTGTGTCTTAGCGGTCTGCGTCTTAGCAGCTGCTGGTCGTCGAGTTGGAGTGCTGGAGGCAGCAGGTGCGGTGGATTTTCCGGAGACTCCGATGGCCTTACGTGCGTTCGAGAACGCAACGTTTGCGGAGTTCTCGTTGATCTTCTCGCCGGGGAATCGCTTCTTGAGAAGTGCGATTGCGTCTTTGCCTTTGATTTCGGGGTTTTCGCTGACGACCTTTCGCATTTCGGCCGACATGACAAACGCTCCCTGGGATGCTTTCTTCTTAGCCATTGTGACTCTTCCTGCTCAATTCAGTTAAGCTTGTTCTTGGGATGTCTTTCGACACCAACTGGAAAATTTCATAAAGAAAAAAGGGCTCCTGGCGATGCGCCAAAAGCCCTTGTTTTCACTCGACATAAAATTGTTCAACGTTCACGGGTAGCACTTCGAGAGTGTTACTGTACTAATGTCAACGTTCCGTTGAGGTGTGTTGACGTATAAGTTGTCTGTGAACGAAGTCTTGTCTGCGCCCGCATCGACTCGTTGTGTATGGAAGTTAGTGATCTGTCAATCAATATTCAACTTATAAATGGGCTAATGGCAATAAAATTGCTACTCAACTGCTTTCAAAGGCTCGTAGACGACTCTTGAATTGGTATTTCGGGTTGAATCGCGCCTGCTCACGAAGAACTTTCTAAACAAGCATAACGATTTTGGGCAGAGTCGAGGCTGTTTTCAGACGGTCTTCAGCTTCGCAATGTATGTTTGCCGTCGTTCAGTAAGTCGATAACCAACTCACGGGACAGCAAACTAATACTCGATCTCAATAAGCGACTCGTGATGTCTTTCAGGTCGCTGAACGGTTTGGACGTTCTCGTCGAGTTGGTTTGCACTACTTGGAGGGTGGCCCGTCGAAGCGTGCAGGATCGCGATAGCCGGAGCCTTTGACTTTCATAGCTGAGTCGCCGAGTTCAACCCTAGCTTGTTCGGCGTACTCCTTGAGTTTCTGAACAATCTCCGGATGTTGCTCTTTGACGTCGTTTTGTTCCTCGAGATCCGAGTCGAGGTTATAGAGCGCCAGATCAGTCTCTGCCTGATAGTACTCGCTGGGAGTTCCATCTTTTCCGGGGTGGTCTTTTAGGCTTCTGTAGCTGTGAGGGAAGTGAAGCTTCCATGGGCCGGAGCGGATGCAGTGAAGGTGATTCCCCCAGTAATAGCAGTAATATTCGTGAGGTGTTTGGGCATCTTCTACACCTGACATGAGTGGCCAGATGTTTTTCCCGTCGATGGGATGCTCAGGAAGTTTCGCCCCAATGAGGTCGGCAATCGTCGGGAAGAGATCGATCGTCGCAGCGAGTTCATGACATTCGGTGCCAGCTGGGATTTGGCCGGGCCATCGCATTACGCATGGCTCTCGAACGCCACCTTCCCAACTCGTTCCTTTTCCTTCTCGGAGTACGCCAGCAGAGCCTGCGTGATTTCCATAGCTGAGCCAGGGACCGTTGTCAGATGTGAAGATGACAAGCGTGTTGCGGTCGATGTTGTTTCTTTTCAGTGCTTTTAGGATTTCACCGACGGACCAGTCGATCTCAGAGATGACATCTCCATAAAGCCCCTGTTCACTTTTACCTTCGAATTTCTCGGAGACAAAGAGTGGAACGTGTGGCATAGAATGAGCAACGTACAGGAAGAATGGGTTGGATGGATTCCGGTCAATGAAGTCGACAGCCCGTTCTGTGTACCAGGTTGTTAAGAAGACCTGATCGTCTGGTGTGACCTTGGGATTGATAATCTCGTTGCCTTCATAGAGCGGAAGGTCTGGAAACGCTTTGCTCGTTGGATGGTACGGCCACATGTCGTTCGAATATGGCAGGCCGAAGTATTCATCGAAGCCGTTCTGTAGAGGAAGTGACTGCAAGTGATGGCCCAAGTGCCATTTGCCAAACATCGCAGTTCGATACCCTTGTTGCTTGCAGAGTTCAGGGATCAAAACCTCGTTCGGGTTGATTCCATGGCGAGCAGAATGGCTGGGGGCTCCCAACATCCCAATTCGATTCGCATAGCAACCGGTCAGTAAAGAAGCACGAGATGCTCCGCAGACTGCCTGGGAAACATAGAAGCTTGTGAATCGGCGACCTTCACGTGCCATCTGGTCGATGTTGGGGGTTTCAAATTCGGTCGCTCCGAAACAGCCAAGGTCCGCGTATCCTTGATCGTCGGTGAAGACAATCACGATGTTCGGGGTCGGGCGATCGTCGGCAGCTTGTTCAGTCTCCTGACCGTAAGATGTGCCAGCTGTGGTGAAGAGGAGTAATCCGCAAAGGATGAATTTGATTGATTTGTGCATGAACTTTTTTAACTCGGGTTCGGATTAAATCAATGTGCGTCCACCGACAGAGACTCATTCACCCGGAGAGACGCTTCATTCCGGAGTGAAGCAGTATTGAAACAGATTGCAGATCGCGAATTCAGGCTTCGCGTCATCAAATTTGAAATGCCCGTGCCGTATCCAAGGTCTTGCTGTCGGCGAGGCACAGCGTGAAGCGGCTGTTGTAAAATCCGTCAGAAGCCGGAGACTCCGCCTCGTCGGCCACCTGATTCTTTCGCAGCGGATTCACCGGTTCCAGGACGAACTTGCAGCGTCTGCAATGCCATTTCGAGACGTTGTCGAAAACGCGGAGTAAACGATGTAGGGCCGACGATAACGACAGCGACCTGAATATCACCTGATGTTAGCTCGTACAACTGGGCTTGTACCGGTTGATCAGATGCAAATCGGACTGCTGTGAAGTCTTTCTTTGAGACGTATTTGAGAGAATCGCTCTGCGGCTGCGGCACAGTGTAGCGATAGCGGAGATTGTCGACCGGGCTGTTGGCTTCCCCTTCAGGGAGTGACACGTTGAAGGCGAGTTCGAGGGCGGCTTCGACGTCATTCAAAAATTCGTTGGGAGCTTCGGCGAAGGCGCCTTCAATCTTTCGAAAGCGGGAGTGGTTGGAGAGAACGAAAATTCTTGCTTCGGTCATGCCTCCCCCTTCGCCGGGGAGGTCTGCCTTCCAGGCATCAACAATTCCAGGAAGTGCCACGCCCAGTCTCGGTGGCTGACGGTCATCCGGTCCGTATGTCGAATTTCCGTCCTGATCTGTGATCATCGGGGGAGGACTCATCGGAGCTTCGAAAGGCAGCGGCAACCGCATTTTGATGCCCAGATCTGCCCGTTCCCAGATTGGAGATGTCAGGTTGGCGTCCACTCGCTGCAGGTAGGAATTGAAATCCGAAGACGCAGCCAGTCGCTCTTCATACGTACCTAATCCGCACCCAGTGATGCCGATGACCAAGATCAGACTGAAACCCCATTTGAACATGCGGATCAACCGAACACCCTCTCTCATCGAATCTCTCAAAGCAGGTTGAAGATGAAGAAACATATTGGCAGACGTGAATTGAAAGGCTCTCTCAGGATCTCGATTTTCCTTGAGAAGTCGACTGACAAATGAATGCGAATAAAGGAAGATATCGTCTTTCGGACAGGAATTTCTACCTACCAGTGAGAATTGAAGACACAATGTCAGACACACCAGTCCCACAGCTTCAGATTGACGACTCCACATTGATGATCTTCGGAGCATCTGGAGATCTGACAGGTCGGAAACTGGTTCCGGCGCTGTTCAAGCTTTTCCGGGAAGGTTACCTCGCCCAGAAGTGTCTGATTGTGGGCGTCGCTCGCAGAGAAAAGACACACGACCAGTTTCGAGAAGAGATGCGTTCCGAGGTAGGTGAACAGGTCGCTGAGAATGTGCTCAATGAGTACTGGGACGCGTTTGCTTCGATGTTGTTCTACGTCGAAACGGATCTCACCACTCAAGCAGACTACGTCAAGCTGAAGTCGACGATTGAGGAGTTGGAGCAACAGCGAGAACTCCCGGGCAATCGAGTGGTCTACCTTGCGACATCGCCGAATTTGTTCCTGCCGTCGGTCGAAAATCTGTCCGAGGCTGGGTTAGTCCCACCTGATGCATCGAAGATGCGAGTGGTGATCGAGAAGCCATTTGGTCGTGATCTGGAGTCGGCCAAACAACTCAGTGCTGATCTCAACAAGTTGTTAAAAGAAGATCAGATCTATCGAATCGATCACTACCTCGGAAAAGAGACCGTTCAGAACATCCTGCTGTTTCGATTCGGCAATGCGATTTTTGAGCCACTCTTCAATCGCAATCATATCGAGCATGTTCAGATCACCGTGGCGGAGACTCAGGGAATCGAAGGAGGGCGCGGTGGTTACTATGACCAATCCGGTGCACTCCGAGATGTGCTTCAGAACCACGCGCTCCAACTCTTGTGTCTGGTCGCCATGGAACCTCCGTCGCTTTTCGAGGCAGAACACATTCGCGATGAGAAGCTGAAAGTCCTGCAGATTCTTCAACCAGGACGTTCCGGATCAGTCGACTCTTGGGCAGTCGCTGGCCAGTATGCTGCCAGTTCGATCAAGGGAGAGAAGGTCAAAGCCTATCTCGATGAAGACCGCATCGATCCGGACTCGCGAACAGAATCGTTTGTTGCGGTGGAGGCAGCGATTGACAACTGGCGTTGGGCAGGGGTTCCATTCTATCTCCGAACTGGAAAGCGAATGCCATCACGAGTGACTGAAATTGCAATTCAGTTCAAGCTTCCTCCGCTGCAATTGTTTGACACTGTTGAATGTGAAGGTTCGCTGTGTGAGCCTGCGAAAGCTCATCCGAACACGCTGGTGTTCCGTATCCAGCCGCATGAAGCAATTTCGCTGACGTTCTCAACCAAGCGGCCGGGAATGCAGTATCAGGTGCAGCCAGTCGAGATGGACTTCGACTTCGAAGAGCAACTCGCAGTTTCGCTGCCGGAAGCTTATGAGCGTCTCTTGCTCGATGTCATGCGTGCCGATTCAACACTCTTCACCAGAAGCGATGAACTGGAAGCAGCCTGGAAGTTTGTGGATCCCATTCTCGATCGATGGGCTCAACCGGATCACCGTCCTGAACTTTACCCAGCTGGGACGTGGGGGCCTAAGGGAGCCAATCAGTTGTTGTCTCGCAACGGTCACTACTGGAGAGCGCCGCTAGAAGATTGAGTTCGTTCTGAAACAATTTCGGTGGTACCTGCAAATGTCTTTGCAGTTCTTGGATGGACGTTCAGCGGACTGGCCGACGTCCAAGAAAATCGTCTCCGAAATTGAATGCGTGCCCATTGTTGAGCAATTCAGCGATTACTGATTGCATCGCTGAGAGAGCTGGAAGCAGGTAAGAAACCGCGTCGAAGAGATTGACATGACTTCATCGAAGTCTACTGAACAGAGTGAGACAATGAATCCAGACGCGTTCGATGATGCGCGAAGTCGTATCGCGGCTGCGTATTCGCCCGACTCAGTCAGGTCGCTGGGAACTGATCTCATCGAACGATTAAGTTCGCACCTGGCGGAGCTGCAGCGGAGAGAGCATTCTGTACTCAACTGGGCTCCACCCGCAGACAACTTGCCAGTGGCCCGTGAGACGTTGAATTCTCAGACGGAGCTTTCACAAGAGTCACTCTCTGAACGCTTTCAAGAGCTCATCGATCTCGCAATCGGCCGAGGTCATAACCTCCACCATCCTCGCTATATCGGCCATCAGGTCCCAGCCTCGATTCCAATTGCCGGGCTGTTTGATGCGCTCGGAGCAATCACGAATCAGGTGATGGCGATTTACGAGATGGGACCGTGGATCACATCGATTGAGCGGGCGCTCGTTGAACGTTGGGGAGCAGAAATTGGTCTCACTCCCGGGACATTCGACGGGCTCGTTACTCACGGTGGATCGCTGGCAAACTTGACTGCATTGCTGACAGCGAGGAATACGGTTTTTCCGGAATCGTGGCAGCGAGGAGTTTTTGACGGCAAGCAACTGCCGGTTCTCGTTGCACATGCTGATTCGCACTATTGTGTCACACGGTCGGCAGGCATTCTGGGAATCGGGACAGAGAACTGTCTGAAAGCGAAGCTCGATCAGCAACGACGGATTGACCCGCAAGCTCTTGATGAGCAACTCGCCCAGCTTCGGAGAGACAACCGTCCCATCCTTGCGGTTTCTGCGGCGGCGTGTGCAACTCCGATTGGTGCCTTCGATCAATTAAACGACATCGCCGATGTCTGTCGTCGACACGACGTCTGGATGCATGTCGATGCAGCTCACGGGGGGGCAGTCTCGATGAGCAAGCGACATCGACATTTGATTGCCGGAATCGAACGATCGGACAGCTTCATTTGTGATGCACACAAAATGATGTTCGTTCCAGCGCTGTGTGCTTTCGTCTTTTACCGCGAGAAGGCTCATCGATATGCCGCGTTCCAGCAGGACGCGCCTTATCTCTTCGATCCGTCGACTCCGGGAATGGCAGAGATCGACAGCGGTGTGAGTACCGTCGAATGTACAAAGCGAGCCGCCGTTTACGGACTTTGGGGAGTATGGTCGCTCTTCGGCACGCAAATCTTTTCGGATCTCGTTGACGTTACTTTTGAGATGACGCAGATCTTCAACCGGAAGCTGGAAGCTGCGGAGGATTTTGTCCCGCTGCATCAGCCTCAAGCCAATATTCAGGTTTTTCAGTATCTCCCGTCTGCGTCCTACGGTTTGAATGACGCGGAGGTCGGTGAACTGAATCGACGCATCCGATGGAAACTGATTGAGTCCGGAAAGTTCTATATTGTTCAAACACATCTGGATGGACGGGCAGCGCTTCGCACGACATTGATGAACCCGCTGACAACTGAAGACGACTTGAACGAACTCATGGATGAAGTTCGAACATCGGCAGCCGCACTACTGAAAGAATAAAAATGAATGCTGAGATCATTGCGATCGGATCTGAACTGACCTCTGGTGCAAAGTTGGACACGAACAGCCAGTGGCTCAGTCTTCGGCTCGCAGAAATTGGGATTTCGTGTCTGTATCACACGACTATCGCTGATGATTTAAACGCGAATGTGGAAGCGTTGAAGATCGCTGTCAGCCGGGCGGACCTGATTTGTATTACCGGCGGTCTGGGACCGACGCTCGACGACTTAACACGGCACGCCATGGCGGGGCTGATGGATGTTGATCTGGTCGAACACGCGGAGTCGATGCAGCACCTCGAGTCGTTCTTCCAATCTCGTGGACGCGAAATGCCGGAACGAAATCGTATTCAGGCGATGTTTCCGATGGGGAGCGAGCCCATCGTGAATCCTGTCGGCACTGCTCCTGGAATTTGGGCTGAGGTTCCGCGAGATGACCAACCGAACTGTTTCATCGCTGCATTTCCGGGAGTTCCATCCGAGATGAAGAAGATGTTTCTCGAACAGGTTCGGCCACGCTTGCCGGGTGGAGAAACCGTCATTCGTCGGGCACGCATTAACTGCTTTGGACTGGGAGAGTCAGCCGTTGAGGAGATTCTCGGCACTTTGACCGAACGAGGAAGCGATCCGGAAGTGGGGATCACAGCTCACGAAGCGACGATCACTCTTCGCATTAACGCTCACGGCACGACTGAAAATGAATGTCTGAAGAAGATCGAGTCGGTCGAGAGTGTTATTCGCGATCGGCTTGGCGACTTCGTGTTCGGCGTCGAGGACGAAGAGTTAGAAGATGCCGTGATTCGACTTCTCCTCAAATCTGATCTGACTTTCGCAACGGTCGAACACGCCACTGCCGGCTTGCTCGCTCAGCGAATTGCTCATGTTGTCGATGCGGCCGAATGTTATCGCGGCGGGGCTGTTGCAGTCATTTCGGAAGACTCACTCAAACAGGAAGCGGAGTCGATTCGCTCGAGAACGAATGCTGACTTCGTGATCGCGATTGGATCAGAAGCGGTCACCACAGACGGAACCGGCAGAATGAGTTCTAAAATTCCGTTGCTGTTGCTTGGCCCGGATCTCGAACGATCTGAGATCATGGAATGGTCCGGCAATCCAGCGATTACAAAGAGCAAGGCTGCCAAGACAGCCATCGATGCCCTGCGCCGCCATCTCATGCAATCCGTTCGGTGAAGTCATCGTCCCGAGAGAACATCCTTATGGAGTGCTGCTCCCGTTTTACATCGGGCGTCCGAGTTCTCCGGCGATTTCACGACTGAAGAAGTCTGAGTTGATTCCAAGTTCGGAGTCGTGATCTCTCATCGCATCCGGCAGAGACGATTCGATTTTGGCCAGATTCAGGAAGTTCACGAGAAGCCGGTGTCCGCACGAGGTGAGCACCGATTCGGGGTGAAACTGAACACCGTAGACTGGGTGTTCGCGATGCTTGAACGACATGATCAGGCCATCTTCCGTGGTCGATGTGACAGTCAATTCGCTCGGAAGAGAAGCGGAGTCGACGATTAGAGAGTGATACCGCGCAACTCTTAATGGATCGGGACAGCCTTCGAAGAGTTCGGTTTGGTCATGGTGAATCCATGATGCCTGGCCATGAATCGGCTTCGGAGCACGGACGACTTTCCCATGAAAAGCGCTCGCAATGACCTGATGCCCGAGGCATACGCCGAGAATCGGAATCTTTGCTGAGTACCGCTCGACAAGCTCAACCGATTGGCCTGCCTCGCTCGGCGAACATGGTCCCGGAGATATGACGATGGCTGCCGGAGGGTTGGAATCAAGCTCATTCCAATCGAGTCGATCGTTGCGAACAACGACTGTATCGCAGCCCAACTCCTGAAAATATCTCGACAGGTTGAAAACGAAGCTGTCGTAATTGTCGACAAGTAGGATCTGGCGAGACATTATTCAAATTTCTTGCAGCCACGTGAGCATCACGCCAAGCCTGAACACGTCGATCGACTTCTAACGGGAATTCGAGTCGACGATCGAGACTTAGCGATTCTCTGTCCGTTATCCGTCCTTGCCAGCTTCGAGAACAGACAGGAATGCCTTCTGAGGAATTTCGACCTGTCCGAACTGTTTCATTCGCTTCTTACCCTCTTTCTGCTTTTCAAGAAGCTTGCGTTTTCGGGTAATATCGCCCCCGTAACATTTGGCCGTCACGTTCTTTCGAAGTGCGGAAATCGTCTCGCGGGCGATAACTCGTGCGCCGATTGCAGCTTGCAGTGCGACTTCGAATTGGTGTTTCGGGATCTCTTCTTTCAGCTTCTTCACCGTTGCACGACCTCGTCGCTCAGCTGTGCTGCGGTGAACAACTTGTGCGAGTGCTTCGACCAGCATGCCTTTAACAAGAATGTCCAGCTTGACGAGGTCACTGTCGCGGAAACCAATGACTTCATAGTCCATCGTTCCGTAGCCGCGCGTGATCGACTTCAGCTTGTCGTGCATATCGTAGATGATTTCCGCGAGCGGCAATTCATAGCTGAGCTGAGCCCGGTCTGTTCCGAGGTATTCAGTGTTTTTGTATTCCCCTCGACGATCAGCACAAAGCTGCATCACGCTTCCGATGTTGGATGCTGGAAGAATGAACGTGACTCGCGCGATTGGTTCTCGAAACTCTTCGATCTGCCCGGAATCGGGGACATCGGCGGGATTGTCAAGTTTCACAACCTCGCCGGACTTCAGTTTGAGCTCGTACGTGACGTTCGGTGCAGTTTGAATCAGACCGACATCAGCTTCGCGTTCGAGTCGCTGTTGAATGATCTCCATATGCAGCATTCCAAGAAACCCGCAACGAAACCCGAATCCGAGAGCGTCACTGGTTTCCGGCAGGAACGAAAAACTCGCGTCATTCAATGACATGCGTTCGAGTTCGTCTCGAAGCTTTTCGAAGTCCTTCGAGTCAATTGGATACATTCCGCAGTACACCATCTGCTTTGGTGACTTGTACCCGGGAAGAGCTTCGGTCGCTGGCTCGCCCTGCAGTGTGACCGTATCCCCGACGGAGATATTGCCGACAACTTTTTCGCCGGTAATGATGTAGCCAGCTTGACCGGGGCCGAGAGACTGGCAGGCTGTCATGTTGGGGCGGAACTGTCCGATTTCATTCGCATCCTGAACGGACTTCTTCTTCATGAAACGAATCTTATCTCCTTTACGGAGCGTTCCTTCCACGATACGAACATAAGTCACCACGCCGCGGAATGGGTCGTACTTACTATCGAAGACAAGTGCTTTGAGCGGGGCATCCGGATTCCCTTTCGGAGCGGGAATTTTCTTAATGATGGCTTCGATACAGTCTTCGATGCCGATTCCCTGCTTCGCGCTGACTTTGATGGCATCGGACGAATCGAGACCGATGATGTTCTCGACTTCTTCCAGCACCTCTTCGACACGTGTGACCGGCAAGTCGATTTTGTTAACGACCGGAATAATTTCGAGATCAGCTTCAATCGCAGCGTATGCATTCGCAACTGTCTGGGCCTGGACTCCCTGAAATGCATCAACGACGAGGAGCGCACCTTCACACGCAGCCAGACTTCGAGAAACTTCGTAGTGAAAGTCGACATGTCCGGGCGTATCAATAAAATTGAGCTGATACGTGTCGCCTTTGTAGGTGTAGTCGATTGCAACTGCCCGTGCTTTGACTGTAATTCCGCGTTCCCGTTCGACATCGAGGTCGTCCAGCAACTGTTCATGGAATTCGCGTGCGGTAATGGCTCCACTTTTGAGAAGAAGCTGATCGGCCAGCGTGCTCTTTCCGTGGTCGATGTGCGCGATGATCGAAAAGTTGCGGATAAATTCAGGTTTCATAGTGTGGCAGGTCCGGTTCGTCAGCCCCGGAAGATTTCCCAATGGAATGGAATCGGACGGATCTTTTCCCGGATGCAGTCGTATTGACCCTCTGCTGGGAGGGTGGAAAGGCAAATTATAGGAACAACCCCCACTTCTGAACAATGAGACGTTTCGGTTTATTCAGAGTGAATCTTCGCCGAACAATTGACACGAACTGCCATGCACTGCGATGCTGTTGCGTTTCAATCATTTTCAATACGACGGAACACACTACAGATATTTCCGGATTATTCATCTATGAAAGCTCTTGCTGTCACACCAGGTCGGGAGAACAGCGCTCATGTGACCGAAATCCCAGAACCACGTCTTGATCTCATTCCCGGGGGACGTGGGGTGCTGATGAAAACTCTGCAGGTCGGGGTCGATGCCACCGACGCTGAAATCAACGAAGGCTTATATGGCCAAGCTCCGCAAGGAGACAGCCATCTGGTCATTGGCCACGAGTTTTTCGGGATTGTCGAAGCAGTCGGAGAGAACGTCACAAACGTTCAGCCCGGCGATTTTTGTTCGTGTACCGTTCGACGTCCCGGCCCGAGCTTGTTCGACAAAATCGGTCGGAACGACATCACAAGCCACGACGAATATTACGAGCGCGGAATCAACCTGCGTCACGGGTTCATGACTGAAAAAGTCGTCGACGATTGTGAGTTCGTCGTCAAGGTTCCTGTGGGATTGCGAAAGCTGGGAGTTTTGGCTGAGCCGGTGAGTGTGTGTGCGAAAGCCATCGAACAGGCTTACTTGGCACAGACTCGCTTACAGGTCTGGAAACCTCGTCTCGCATTTGTCACAGGGGCAGGGCAGATCGGCTTGTTGACAGCGATGATGCTTCGCCTGCGAGGTTTGGAAGTTTACGTGATCGCGAGAACTCCCAATCCGGGGCTTAAGGAAGAAATCGCCAACGGATACGGCGCGGAATACGTGAGTACGCAGAAGGAAACGATGGAGCAGCTCGTATCACGCGTCGGATCTCCTGATCTCGTCGTTGAAGCAACAGGCAGTAGCCGCGTTGCTTTCGATGCGATGCGATTTCTGGCTCGCAATGGTGCACTGGTCTGGACGAGTGTGACCGGTGGGAAGAACCTCCTGCACGATTATCCTTCGGACGCGGTCAACCTTGAGTGGGTTCTCGGAAACAAGCTTCTCGTGGGAAGCGTGAATGGAAACCGTGACCACTTTAATCAGGGAATCGCCGATCTCGCTCTTGCGGAGGTGATGTTCCCCGGAGTGACAGAGCGAATTCTGACGACGCCGATCGACGGCTTCGACGACCCTGCAGCGATCATGGACAAACTCTCCAACGATCGATCCGCGTTGAAAGTGTACGTCAATGTCGCCAGCGCGAAAGAGTAGAGCGTCAAGCTGCGATTGAGTCCCTTGATCCCTGAACTGGAGGACTCAGCGCGTCGTCCGGTGAGTGTCGCGTTCTTTGACCTCAGTGATCTGCAGGCGGAAAATGAGCGACAAACCCAAGTCATCAAATCGGCCAGAATTTGATCTGATTGACTGGATCGCCAAACAGTCGTCATCGACCCATGGTTTGAAGCTTGGGATCGGAGATGATGCAGCGATTCTCAGTCCGGAGTCAGGCTGGGAGTGGGTCACCGCTGTCGACTGCCTTGTCGAGGGAACACACTTTCTTCGGGAAACTTCACTCGATCTCGTCGGACGTAAATCACTCGCAGTGAATCTGAGCGATATGGCTGCCATGGGAGCTGTTCCCGTTTCGGCATTGCTCGGTCTCGTGATTCCCAAAAGCTTGAGACGCGCGGATGTTGAGCGTTTGTGCTCCGGGATCTTTGAACTTGCAGAGACCTGGAATGTCAGTATCGCTGGGGGAGACACGAATTCCTGTGACGGGCCTTTGATGATCAGCGTGACTGTGTTTGGCCGAGTTGAGTCCGGAGGGGCCGTCTTGCGGTCGGGCGCGAAAGTCGGCGACGCGTTGTTCGTGACCGGTCGATTGGGCGGATCTTTGGAGTCCGGGCGGCACTTGTCGTTCACTCCTCGCATCGCAGAAGCGAGAGAACTTCTCGCAATTTACCAACCGACTTCGATGCTTGATGTGAGCGATGGATTAGCTGGCGATCTTCTGCACATCTCCCGACGTAGCGGAGTTGGATTTGTCATGGAGGCGGACCGCGTTCCCATTCACGAAGACGTTGATGACAGCCTCTCGTTCGAGAAACGGCTCGCACATGCTTTGACTGACGGGGAAGACTTCGAACTTCTCTTCACCGTCGACTCCGAAGCTGCTGAGCGGTTAGAGGAAGCGGGAGAGTTGCTGGGGACCCCGGTCACTCGTCTCGGAAGGTGTGTTGCGGGAACTCAGATCCAAATCCAGCTTGGAAACGAATTGTCAGCGTTGTCTCCCGGAGGCTGGGTTCACCATCTCGGTTGAACAACTCGTACTGTTCTCTCGATTCGCATGATCAGAGAACGCCAAGATGATGTTTCAGCTGAAATGATTTCGCTGAGTGTGTTTCGTTCTTAGCGTTTCCCTATCTGGCAGCAAATACTGCGAGCCAGAAATAAAAATAACCGCCTCTGGACAATCCATGTCCAGAGGCGGCATAAACGGGTTCAGCGTGATGCCTCTTGCTGCTGAGACTGCGTTCAATTAAGTCGTCGTGTAAGCGTGCATTCCGTGCTCGTTGATGTCGAGACCTTGCACTTCTTCTTCTTCAGTGACTCGGAGACTTCCAGTCGCTTTGAGTGCATAGAAGACAATGGCCATTGTCACGAATGCCCAGACACAGATGATGGCTGTCGACTTGAGCTGGACCATGAAGAAGCCAACTTGAGTCATGTCCGGGAAGTCGTCAGAAGGAATGTCGCCGAAGATTCCGGTCGCCAGACCACCCCAGACACCGCAGACGCCGTGAACAGGGAAGGCACCAACGGGATCGTCGATTTTAAACTTCTCCAGAGCAACGATCGCCAGGACTACGAGAAGACCAGCGACAGCACCGATGATGACAGATTCGATCTGGCTGACACGGTCACAGTTTGCGGTGATTCCCACCAAGCCAGCTAGTGCACCGTTCAACGCCATCGTCAGATCAGGCTTTCCGAACATCGCCCAGGCAAGGATCATGGAAGTCAGAGATCCTGCAGCAGCGGCCAGTGTTGTGGTCAGTGCGATGTAGGTGGTGGCTTGTGCGTTCAATGCTCCTGAGTAAGTGAGCTGTGAACCAGGATTAAATCCGTACCAGCCGACCCACAGGATGAAGACGCCAAGAGCAGCGAATGCAAGGTTGTGTCCTGGAATTGGTTTCGAAGAACCATCCGAACCGAAACGTCCCAGACGTGGTCCAAGAGCAATTGCTCCAGCGAGTCCTGCAAATCCGCCGACTGCGTGCACAACAACCGAACCAGCGAAGTCCTGGAAGCCCATTTCAGCAAGAGCACCTCCACCCCACTTCCACATTCCGCTGATTGGGTAAATGAATCCTGTCAGGATCGCACTGTAGACGAGGTAAGCAGTGAACTTCATTCGACCAGCAACAGCACCTGAAACAATTGTCGCTGCGGTTGCAGCAAATGCGACCTGGAACAGGAAGTCGGCAGATGCACTGAAGCCATAGTCGTAGTCTGGTGTTTCCTGAAGTGCCACGAACGGTGTGAATTTGGTCAACCATTCACCGGCGTAGTCATCTCCGGGATACATCAGGTTGAATCCGAACAGCCAGAACAACATCACGCCGATACACAGGTCCATCAGGTTCTTAAACAGGATGTTGACGGTGTTCTTTTGAGAGTTTAACCCAACTTCGACCATCGCGAACCCGGCCTGCATGAAGAGGACGAGCACCGCACAGAGCATCATGATCAATGTGTTGATCGTGTAGTCGAGGTCAGCCTTGAGACCATCGACTGTCATTGGAACTTCTTCTTCTGCCTCTTCAACTTCCGCTTCTTCTACTTCGACTTCCGCAGCAACTGTCTCTTCCTCGGAGTCTTGAGCCCAACTCGTGGACGGCACTGACACAACAAACATCGCGAGCAAGAGTAGTAGCGGACTGAGCGCAATCCAACGCTTCATCATGATCCCCAATCTGTACATTCATCAAACGGTGGACAGTGTTTGAGCGCGATGACCTGCCCGTAGTTGATTTGGATAAAAAGTGTTCAGCGGCTGCACTGCTCGCTGACGGAATTTGTAACGCTCAACATTCTCTATTTGGTCATTAGGCAATCACTGTGCCGATTGTGTGCACATCCGTTATTGAGTTTGGCAACTGCATGAAAATCCATGAAAAAAGAGAGAATTCGACCAATTCAGGGCTCATCTCATGTCTTGGAATGCCAGCAATTGAAGCACGTTCTGCCTGCAAATCGCGCTTAATGACTAAGCATCAGGCCGGCTGACGAGAGGGTTGTCGCTCGTTCATGCACCCGTTTCAAAGCGACAAAATGCTGCAAACTCAATGACTTCTTAACGGTTGCACAAATACCCAGATCTCCGTGCTCGCGAAGTCATCACCAGCACAGAGCTTCGCCAGATTCTTACGCTGTGAAGAAATCAGCTGATCTTGATTCGTCGATGGACAGGTACGGACAGCCCAAAATAGCCATCGATGAGGAGGCGTAGAGTCCTCAGATGGGATGCATGGCGACTCAGGGCTCGCTTGGTGCTTAAGCGGTACGCGATGACTTTCGGATCAGCCGGCGAATTCCCAAAGCCGCAGCGGGGAGAACGAAGAGAAGGCTGAAAATCGGGGGAGTCAGCAGCAGAGCCCACAGAAATCCGAGGGTTACGAGAGCGATTTCTGGGTTCTGATCGAGAAACTTGCCAGCCTTCGCGATGACGTTCGATTTCAGCCCAAGCAGAAAAATGGCAGCAGCCAGAAAGAGCCAGATAGCCGCGAACGTAATTCCGGAGTTGGACCACCAACGGATCCGTTTCAGTCGAAACGTTGTGCCCTCAGACGCAGAGAACCAATCAATCGAGTTGTTCGATTCTGTTGGACTCGCAACCTCAATTCCCCATTGTTGAGAGGTCGCTCCGCTTCCCTCCTCAGTCAAATCCGAAGTGACGATGAGTTGATCCTGAACCCGATCCCATTCCTCACGAACTTGAACTGCAATAACTTCGTCAGCTTCGGAGAGTGCTCCACTTTCCGACAGGTGGAGAATCGCCTGCCGAGTTTCATTCAGATTACGGATCAAAACATGATCAATGGAAATGGTTGATGGTGATTCGGGGATCAGTTCAACCAACGCATCCCATCTTGCCATTAGCTTTCCAATTCGCTTCGATCGATCGATCGAATGAGGATCGAGGACAGCCGCACTTGTTTCAACGACTCCGATCAGATGAGTGAACGGCTCTGAACTTTCGGCGGACAGGAGTGCGAATGTTCCGTCCGGGTTTGGATTGGCTGTCCATCGAACGTCGACGATCACCACCGGCTGATCCGATTCGACTGTAACGCGGAAGCTGTTCTCTGACTGTTCCGTCTCAAGAACTGTTCCTCCACGAGCTGTCACCGAATCAATCATGGTTCCTTCGTCGAGTCTCCACTTGAGAGATTTGAGATGTTCAACGCGAAGCCAATAGCTCGAGTTCGCCAGGATTCTTTCTTCAGTTCCCTGCGGCCAGACGATAGTTTCCGCGTAACTGGGGCTGACGAGTTCGTTTGTCGGATTCGTTCGAATCGGGTCGAGGACAATTTCTGAACTCAAGAGCTCATACGCAACAACAGCTGCTGGGCCAGTCGCGGACCACCAGTTGTTCGGAAGCCATGACGGATACTGCTTCGGCGAGATGAGAGTTCCCGATCGAATGGTCATTCCCTGCTGTCGACGCTGAGGAATGACCAGGATCTTCTTTTCGGGAGACCGCTCATTCACTCGAATCATCGGAATCTGCAGGCTCTCATCTTCCTCGAGCTGGTTTTGCCTGGGAAATGAAATTGGCTCTGCGAACTGTGTTTCGACCGTGATCACAGCGTCGTTGAGTCGATTTGAGTTGAATAAGAGCGAAAGTTCTGTCTCGTCACCGGTGTCGATGACTGACTCTCGTCGCTGTCCCGACGGAATTCGAAAGCTTCCGAGCGTTTTGGGAATTGTCAGGACGACTTGACTCGTCGCTGCGGTTTCGGTTTGCACTCGAAAAATGTGTGTCATCCCAACCAGAGACCGCCCGGAATACCTCATGCGGACAGCACATTCAGCAGAGAGTTCTCCCACCGGCGGGGTCACCTGAAAGCGAAGGGGTGACTCATCTGATTCTGGAATGTTGACTGCGATAATTCGGGGGTGGGAAGGATCAAAGTCGGGGATGGGGTTTTCAAGCAGCAGTTGCTTACTGGCGTTTCGAATTTCGAAGCTCCAGTTGGTGTAGTCGACTACCGTCAGGTCGCGCGACTGATTGATCCCGGTGGTCAAACTCGCCTGCGGAACTGGTGCCCACTTCGCTGCTTCGAGTGGAATCGTACCCTGTAGCTGCAAGGATCTCTTTCCGAGTTGTCCTTTGGAGAGGAAGACCGTCAGCCGCGAACCAGCTTGATGGAAGCGGAGAGGTGAATCTCCTGAAGGACTGGCATCGACCACTGAGGAGATTACTACCCCGCCAGTGATATCGAACTCCTGACGAAACGAAGGGAGTCCGGAAGTCGTCAACTCAGCGAATGACTCCCATTCGGCACTGTCTGATCGAACGGTGAGGACATCGCGAAACTCAGCGATTGTTTGAGACTGTTTTGCGAAAAAGTCGACCGAGATTTTCGCGTCTGCTTGTTGAAGCAGAACGATCGATGGAGGGCCGCCAGCGAATTTGTTGAGCTTCAAGAACTCTGTCGGCAGCGCAAACTCAATGCCTGTCGAATTCTCACTCAGCTGAATCTCGAAGCCAGTTGGTGGTCGTACTCCGATCAGATGCTCGCCGACATTCGCTCCCCAATCGATTTCCGGGACAACCAGAAGTTGTTCATTCCCAGTCGGAGGAGCAGGCAGCGAGAAGTCAATTTGAATCGTATCGTCGCTGGTTCTGTCCTGATTCAGTTCGAGTGCAAGGGATGCCTGCCCTTGTGTGTCGTGGCTCAGAAATGAGTTTTTCAACACCCGTCCGGTCGTTCGTTCGATCGTCACTTCGTCCGGGATCTCAAGGTAGAGAAATCGATCGGAAAGGTCTTCGAAACCGCTTAAAACTGTTTGGCCATCAAAATCCTGAGGCGAAACAGTCAACATGGTCGCGGCGCGCAATGGTGAATCCGAAGTTGAAGCAGCTCGCAGTGTCCCTTCGAACGTCAATTGCCCTACGCCTCCCAAGTCGAGGCTCGAAGATTCATCTTCGAACTCGTAGACGCGGCCATCGCGCTCAATCGCATTCAGACCTGAACGACCCGGAATGGTCAACCGCGTGTCGAGAACCTCTGGGATACCGGCATGAGGCGGATTGTCTGCGAATTCCTGAATCATCCATTCGAGGCGAATTTCGTGTTCAGTCCAGGACTCCAAGTTTGTGTTCCTGATCGGAGGAGTCACTTGCTCGATTCGCACAACTACTCCTCGCCCGGAAAGATGAGGAATCAACGGCTCAGGTCGTCCGTCTACCTCGCACTGAGCGCCGCGAGGGAAAATGACGTTTTCGAACGGCAGCCAGACGAACGTTTCAAGCTGTCGGTCCGGAACCAAAACGGTCAGACGTGCGTCGACGAAGTAATTCGGATAGGTCTGAACAAGTTCATAGTGAGACGATTTGAGCAGATATTCAGATGGCCTCTCGGTGCCAACAGAGGTGGTTGACGAATTGAGATTTCCGTTGTTGGTATTTGTCGTCGGCTGGGGTTGGGCGAAGCTCACTCGAGACGTGAAGAGTGCCATGACGAGAAGAACCGTAACGGTTTGGGCTCTGCTTCTTTGTTTGCTCTTCTGAGGTCGACGACTCGCATTGGGACTGACGGGGCGAAATTGCAGGGGAATGAGACTTGAAATCACGCTGCCAATGAACATGGCGCCCAGGATCATCGACAGTGCATTGTCGAAGAAGAGGAGCGCGATCATCAGTGTTGCAATCCAAAACGGAGCAGCATGTTTCACTTGCACGATCGATTGCATGCGTCCCCCGACCCCGATCAGAAGACTCAAGAAGAATCCGGTCCACGCGAGGTTCCATGTCATCCCGAGATTCCAGGCAACGAAAGTGACTTCCCGACCTGTTTTGACACTTCGGAATGTCAGTTCATCGTTCGGAATCAGAGTACGAGTCGGTGTTGTCAGTGAACTCTGAGGCTGATAGGCGCGCTCTTTTTCAGAATCGGTGACGGTTCGCATCCAGAGATCCGTTAATGGACCAAAAAAGAATCGCTGCGAATTGACCTTCGAAGTGAATCCAGGAAGTTTCGCTTGGACGAACTCAAAGTTGTCCGTTGTCACAAGCTTCCATTCCAGACCATTGAGCGGAACCGCAGTCTCCGGCAATGGGACTTGAAATTGTTGCGTCAGCGACATCGTCTCGGATTCGACGAGGTACACGAGTTCAACTTCTGTGATCTGCTGAATCTCCTGCGGAAAGAGGACTTTGCTTCCATCGCGGAACACCGTCAACGCCTGGCGGTCGATGGAAGCAGCCGAGATTCGACAATTGCTGTCTAGAGTCAGGTTCAGCTGATCGACGCTAACCGGTCGGTTGAACCTTAGGAGCGTATGCTGCACCAATTGAACTTGCTGAGAATCGTTGGTCTCGACAAGTTGTGAAACGACTCGCAGATCTCCTTGCACTCTTTCAGTATCGGAATACGCTTCCTCAAACGGCTCGACGGCAGGAAACTCCGAGAGTGGAGACAGGTCGTCGTCAGGAAATATCTCGTCGGACTTTGATCGAACGAAGAATTTGGGAGCATCGTCTGTTGAGACATTTCTGCGCGCCAACGTGAGCAGCGGTTGCCCGGACTTAGGTAGAGAATCGATGTCGAGGATTAAAGTTTCAGGGGACGGAACGTATTCGGTCGTTGAGCGGTTCCAGTTTGCTGGTTCGCTCACTTCAACATCCAGATCGCTCGGAATCACCCAGTCGATCTTCGCCTCAACTGTCAGTCCATCTGCATTGGTCAACAGAGGCGGTGTGAACTCGGTATTCGGTTTTAGTCCCGGACATCTTGCGAAGACAGCAACTTTGCGGGGCGTTGTCGTCGACAGCGGAGTCTGGAAGTCAATCTGCAGCAGATCTCCGACCACATTCCAGGAAGCGACTTGCGCGGATGGTTGATTCGCTCCGACACTTAGAATTTCCAGTCCTTCAGGAAGGTTCAACGAAGCTTCAAAAGCTGCTCCGGATTCGGCGCTCAGCGACAGCATGATGAGGCACCAGGGAAGCGGTACATCAGATTGAATCAGTTGATGAACTGAAAGTCTGACCGACTGTCTGGGCATCGCGATGACAGACCGAATTGATTTGTCTTGGGCGAATGATTGGAACTTCCAAACTTCAGTCCCTTGTTCGGAAACGAGATCGGTCTGCACAAACCCGTCGAGTCTGAGTTGTTGAAGTTCCAGCGGAGGATCGACGCGCAGGCTGATTTTGTGTGATGTCTCCCGACCAACGAGTGTTCGGATCAGCGGAAGCGATCGCATTTGACCGATCAGAAGCGGATAAAGTCCCTGCACTCGAAGGGCAATGCGATCGTTCGAAAACGATTTTGGAAGATCGACTTCGATTAAGTGCGGACGTTCGGGCACGCGTTGAAAACTGAGTGTTCCGCCTGCGACTGTGACTGCCTGAATCGCAAACTGCCGAGGAACTTCCAGGGTGATCCGGTCCGGAATGACGCCGATCCCGGAAATCAAAAGATCGGTTTGCACAAAAAGTCCCGCTCGACGAGCCACATAAACCGAATCAGCTGTGTAAACAACCGGACGTTGACTCGCAGTGAAATCGCTCCGACGAATCGTGAGCACTGTCTTAGTGACTCGACCAAGATCAATGGACCAGATTCGGTAGTCCTCATTCCCTTCTGATGAGGTGACTATTCCCGATGAAGACTGCAATTCAAATCCGTGAGGTAATTCCAGTCTCAACTGTGAATCGAGAGCTTCTGGAAACTGACACGTAATGAAAACAACGTCGCGTGCTTCGTCTCCCCGGCGAGACCATGTGCCGCTGATTATCGATTTGGATTTGTTCACCAGAACGATTTGCCTGCCATCGGGCGTCGTTCCCCAGGCTGCGGAGTCGGCGTTCTCCGGCGACATCGCGAGGTTCGACGAAGTCAGATCAACGGGAGTAGGCCGATCACCTAAGCGGGCAATCTTCCACTCAAACTGTCCATCAACGAGATCAGTGTCCTGAAATCTCGCCGAGTATTTGGCAGATTCGATGACGGCGCTGACGTTTTGCGAGCTTTGAAATGAGTCAGACTCGAGTTCAGAAACTTGTGCAACTGCGACTGCGCTAACGAGTTGCCACGTGAGCCAGAAGGCGAATGCCGGGACGCAAAATCGGAGCTGTCGACGATTTCCCACCATCGACTTACTCCGCATTTTGGGACATGTGAGAACTGTCTGACTGTGCGGGAGCATACAGCTTCGTGGACGCGGCCACGTCGACTTCTTCCTCTCGACTGTCACGTAGCGCGTGGTCGCTGGTCTGTCCCCAGCGTGAATTCGAAGCCTTCTGAATCTGATGCGAACGTGTATCGATAAACGTCGCTGTCAGTGCGAGCACCACTCCGAAGATCGCAGGCTGTAACAGCAACAGAAGCGGTTCCGGATACCAGACGCTGATCAGGGCGAACAGGAAGCCAATCACCACCAGTGAAAAGACATTTCGCGTGACAGGAAATCTGTAAAAAACGAATCCTAAGAGCAGGGCGAAACCAGCTCCGATGAGGAGAATCAACGAGCGGTTCATCGATCGGAACTTGACTTCGATTTCCGGACCGAATCCGCTGAATGAGTAGTAATTTGAAGCGAAGTGAAACTCGTCAGGGACTTGCTGAAGAAGCGTCTCCCGTTCCGCTTCGAAGGAGGGCCGAACCGTTCTGGACCAAAAGAGGCCATCTCGAGTCCATTCAAACTCCGGTTCCACCTGTGGGTAAACGAACAGGTGATGACCCTTGGGCAATTGGACCTCCCAAGTCGTCGAGTCGACCCAGACACTCTTCTTGAAGGTCGGGAACTGGAATCGTTGTTGGCTGGTGTGTCCGAACGGAGTGGTAGACGGAGTTCGATAAACCACCTGGATTTGTCGGCGCTCCAACAAGTCGATCGGGAGAGTGATTGTCAGTTCTCCCGGACTTTCTTTGCGAAAGGTGTAGGTGCTGGGCTCCAAAATGTCGCCGTCGACACTGACCGACTTCAGTTCGGTATTCTCCGGGAATTGAATCACCATTCGCACAGGAGGCGAAAGAGCGATCATCGTCGCCACAGTCTCTGAAGAGCCATCTTCTCGGAACCGGGTGAAGAGCGACAACTCATCAACGATGTACTGCTGTGTTGAGTCGGCGAGTTCCCGACCGAAAGTGAGTGGTACTGATGAAATCGCCCCGTCGATTCCTGGAGTGACCCAAAGTGGACCGCGTGGTGACGTTCTCAATGCAGTCCAACCGCCAGCTTCTTCACGAACCTGAATCGATTCAAACGGCGTAACGAGACACTCCGCACGTTCATACGGATAGTCGAGAAGTCCCAGAATCGGTAGGTCCATCTCCGCGAGTTCGTCTGCAGAAGTGACCGGAAAACCATAATCGACATCAATTTCGATCAGCCCGGATGTGGGTTTCGGCAAGAGGGCAGTCAGTGACTCGGGGCTGAGAAACACCGACAAGAATTCATTTCCGCTGCGAATCTCCAGGCTTTCCTGAATGGCGAATTCGGGAATAAGATCGCGCAGTTCTTTTGGCAGAATGAGTTCGACTCGATCGAGCTTGCCATAACGAACGTCGAGTGCGATTCGCTGATGGACGATCAATTCGTGCGGACGGATATCGACGATTTCGACTGATGTTGACGAAGTGACTTTGCGTTCGTGTGGAATCACGGTCGCGCTCATCGACCTCGCTGACAGGTCGTCAAATTGAATGGCGGTCGCTGTCGCTGGGATTCGGTCGAGGGACTTCGGAAGAATCCAGCGTTGTGACAGGCCGGCGATCACATCTTCTTCAATGTTGTTTAGTTCAACGAGTGATGCATCGGACTTGAGTTTGAGTTCAATGTCTTCAGCATTGTCGATCAACAGAGTCGACAGGCCGGAGCTGTTGCCCTCGACTTGAGGGAGTGTCAGTTCCGTCGTCGTGACCTTTTCAACTGGAAATGGCTTACGGAAGACAGTCGTCAGACAGATTCGCGATGGGAATTCGATGCTGCGGTTGAGGGTCAGATTGACCTGTCCAGCGCGATGGTCGATCGATGGCGTGATGCTTCCGGTCTGATCGGGAGTGCAATAGGCCGCTTCAAATTCCCAGCCATCCGACCGGAAATTGTCCCAAAGCAGATTGAAAGCATCGGCACTTCCCCGATCGACTTGTATGAATTGATGCACCTGAAGCGTGGTCGACTGACGATTGACCGACAATCGAAAGACAGGTGTGACGGAGTACGAGGGCAAGTCCGGAACGATTTGTTGAACGAGCCGAAACGGTTGGCGAAAGAATTCGTAAGCGCTCAGCAGGCTGCCCGCACCGGTTCCCTTAAGCTGGTCGATTCCAATTCGATAAACCTGTTCTGACTCTGTCGTTCGCGGGATCGTGCGGTATCCGACGGTTCGATCGACGCGAATCAGCCCTTCCTGACGTGTGGCACCTTCGACTTCGAAACCATCGATGAGAATTCGATCGCCATCTGCGTTAAGCGGTCGTCTGAGAATCCAGTGCAACTCCAGCTTGCCGGTGACTGAACCGCTGAGAGGGATGACGATCCAGCCATCGCGTTCGGGGTCATCCGTATAAGATTCGAAATTGGCTCCGCTGACTTCCAGCAGTTCGAAGTCTGTCGGGAGTCGAATGTGAAGTTCTTCCTTCACCTGTTGCTGTAAGTCAATCGATTGATCCGCGACCAGAATGTGCGCATCCGAAGTTGGCTTGAGATGAATTCGAGTTGTGACTTGAGCAATGGTTTCCGCATCATTTTTCGGGACCGACCATGCGAGGTCGAGTCGAGAATTTGAAACGGTCACATCAACGTGTGTTGCCTGACCGTCGCGACTCACGTCGAACACGGTGCCATTCACGTTTGCTCGAACAACGGCATTCGGTTCTGGAATCCGGATCGATGCGCTCGCCACGAACTGTTTCGGAAGCGGTGGCAGCGTGATTTGCACCTGCGATCCGAGAACAGTCTGTCGAACGGGAACCCACATTTTGAATTTCAAAACGTGTTTTCCTTTTCCCTTTACCATCCACGTTACACCGCCATCGGGTGATGGCGAACTCAAGTCCGGGAATTCTTCACCGGGGCCTTCATACGTGCGGCTGAGGATGCTCGCTTGATCGAACCGAAGAGGGACACTGTGCCAACCCGAATCGATGTTCACGAGGATTTCGATCGTCGCATCGATCCAAAGTCGGTCATCCGCGACGTACCCGTCAAAGTCAACACGGGTGATGTGATAGTCCGGAATCATCGGGGCTGCTTGGGAACCCTCTGAAGAACGCTCCAGCGTTCCTTCTGATTCAGAGCCGATCGCGGTCGTCGGCAATGGTTCGGGAAGTTTCTGGCTATCCGGCTGAGCGTTTGCGAAAGATGAAAGGAGGTTTGTCAACAAGCAAAACAGAAAAGCAATGTTGAGAGGTCGAGATACTGATTGCTCGCTCGGCGGAGAGTGTCGGTCGAACTGCTCAAGAGAACTCGGGCAATCTTTCGGGACACGAGTGATAATCTCATTCGCTGTGCACTGTTCATTCAATCTAAACGCAACCACTTCGGTTCCGGTGCTGCGACCGGAATGGCTTGCGTCAGTTTGAATGCATGCTTCGGAGATCACGTTCTTGCAATCTTGTCCTCGGGAAATCGCGTCGCCTTGGAGTCGAAGAGACTCAGAAGTCCCGTCGCTTGATCATTTTATGAATCGACCGCGGTGGGAACTGAATTTTTCCGATGGATCGTTGTTTTTCTTCAGAAGAGCGACCGTTGAATGAAAAGCATCGGTCTTGATGGCAACTGGATCATATCCTGAAACGTTGATGCGAACCAAGTTGCCTTCTCCGAAAAAAAGAAACCAAAGCAGACTCTCCTCGTCAGTTTTCACTGACAGGCGAGTCGTCAGATCGGCTCGGACGCGACGCAGAGTGCCTCTGTAATATTCTGGTGCAGTGGAGCACCATTCGTCGCGAGCAAGTTGGGCTCGTAGACGGAAAAGTCCTCATCCGAACAGGTTGTAACAATTCCACCAGCTTCCCTCACAATGACGACACCGGCAGCCATATCCCATGGCTTGAGGCTGGTCGACCAAAAGGCTTCGATCCGGCCGCACGCCACAGCACACAAATTGAGGGCTGCGGAACCGGTCCGCTGAACGGTTTGGGCCTTCTGGATCATGTCGAGGAATCGACGGATGGCAACATCGTTGCGGTCAGCCTTGATCGGAAGACTCGCCATACACATGGCTTGAGGGAGCTCAACAATCTCCGAGACTGAAATTGGTTTTTGATTCAGATTCGCTCCTCCACCAGTCACAGCAGAGTACATTTCGTCGCGTGTGGGATCGTAAATAACGCCGAGAACGAGCTCCCCAGCACGCTCCAGGCCGATCGAAACCGCGTAGTACGGGAAGCGATGGACGTAGTTGGACGTTCCGTCGAGCGGATCGATGATCCATCGGTAGGGCGAATCACCCTGATCCTCGGAAAGTCCTTCTTCTCCGAGGAATCCGTGATCCGGATAGCGAGAGCGAATTGTTTCGTAGATTGCCTGTTCGGAGGCGAGGTCAGCTTCCGTGACCAGATTGGCGGGGCTCTTCTCTCGAGCGGTGAATTTTCCCGCCCACTCTTCGAGGACGCGGCCGCCATTTCGAGCTGCTTCTTCCGCAGTTGCGAGAAACTGTGACAAATCCTTCATCGGTCGTCATCCTTGAAATAATCCGTGCGATTCTCTTCCCCAATACGGTTCATGTCGGCTGATGAATCGGAATGTTGGGGATTTCCGAATTGTCCGAGAACTTTCCAAACATTTTCTAACTGATCTCCGTCGAGTATCATATGCAGAGCGGTCGTTGTCGCGCGAAGACTTGGAAAAGTTCACAATCCGAATGTTCAACCGCGAATGCGGAGTGATCTGCCGGTGAGAATGTGAACTCACACGAGAGCCAGGAAGCTCAAGTACCTGCTGCGATGTGACCTTCCGACAACTGTCGACCAAATGGTCTCAAGATGGGAACCAGGATGGCGAACAGAGAGAATCCAATCATGGCTGTTGCTGACGAGAAGAAAAAGAAATCGACGAAGTCATCGAAGTACGTCGACTTTGATGAATTCATCGACTATCAGCTCAAGAAGACGCGGTCCGGAATTCACCAGACAGACCTTCTCACCTCCAGCGTCATTCTCCTGTCGTTCGTTCTGGGATACCTGCTGCTCTTCGTGATTTTCGATCACTGGGTGATTCCCGGTGGCTTTGGCGAAGTGACACGGATGATTCTCTCCGGAGCTGTTCTGGTGGCATCGCTCAGTTGGCTGGTCGTTCAGATTCTCATCCCGTTGTGGCGAGAAGTGAATGTTCTGTATGCCGCACGGGAGATTGAGGAAGCTTATCCCGAACTGAAGAGCAGTCTTCTTTCCTGGGTGCAGTTGCATGGCCAGTCGGGGCGCGAAATCCCTCCGGACTTGATGAAAGCTCTCGAGAAGAGAACGGCACTGCAAATCAAGCAGTCCGATGTCGATGAAGCTGTCGATCGAAAAACGCTCATGCGAGGATCGTATCTGCTGCTCGGGATCGTCGTGTTGATGTGTCTGTACACGATCTTTTCCCCTAAGAAACTCTCGACTTCGGTCTGGAGAGCCTTGTTCCCAACGACTTCCGTTGCTGCCTCGACGCGAACTGAAATTCTGGATGTCGTTCCCGGGGACTATGAGGTCCTCGCTCGTGATCATCTCGATGTGACCACCGATCTCGGGGGAGTCATTCCTGAGGATGTACGTTTGCTCTTCACGACTTCGGATCGGAGGTTCGTCGACGAACCAGTCGTGATGAAGAACACCGGGGAGGGTCTTCCACGATTTCGAGTGCGTCTGGTCGGGGCGAATGGAGAAGGGCTCCTCAAAGACTTCACCTATCGAATTGAAGCAGGGGATGCGACTTCCGATACGTATCGAGTTCGGATCAATCAACCTCCGACAGCGACGGTGACTTCCGTTGAGTACGATTACCCGGATTACATGCTGCTGGAAGATACCACTCAGCAAAGTTCCACGATTGATGCTTGGGAGGGGACGTTCGTCACCGTCAGCGCGCAGACGAATATGCCTGTCACATCAGCGCGTTTGTACCGCACAGATTTCGATTCTGCCGATGAGACTGCTGACTTTATCGAGATGGTCAAAACCGGTGATGGAGAACTCCGTGCCAGATGGAGACTGAAATTTCGAGAAGATGGAACGTTCGCCAGCAATTACTTCATTCAAGTGACCAACGATGCGGATCAGACTGATCCTCAGCCCACGATGCACCGGATTGTCATTCGTCCGGATGAACATCCTCAGATTACGTTGACCTATCCGACTCAAAATGAGCTGGAACTTCCTGCGAATGCGGTCATTCCCATCGCTTTTCAGGCCAATGATCCTGACTTCATGCTGCGAAGGGTTGTCCTTCGATTCGAGCGAGAGGGAGAACTTCTGCCGGTTGCTCCACATTTGTTCGATGGCCCGGACCGCCCGGAGGTGAAGTCTCGCTACGACCTGGACTTGAGTGACTTTCGACTGAATGCCGGCGATGAATTGTTCTTCTTCCTTGAGGCAGAAGACAACTTCGAGCCGTTCGACTCACTCCCGAAACATTTGACGCGTACTTCAAAAGTTCGCGTCCGGATTATCGAGCCTGTTCCAGAAGAACAAGTTCAGCAGATGCAGGAACAACAGGAGCAGCAACTCGAAAACTCAATGCAGGATGAGAACGGTTCGACACAAGAAAATCCGCAAGATCAACAGCCGCGCGATCCACAGAACGAAGAGGAAAGCGGCGAAGAAGGTTCGAAGTCTGAGGGTGGTTCGACTGAAACCGAAACCGGAGAATCAGAACAGACTGAGCAAGGGGAGTCGAATCAAGGTGACCAGTCCTCAGATGGAAATTCTGGCCAGAGAAACGGCGACTCGGCAGGTTCCGAGAGCTCCAACACCGGGCAGGGGGAGCCAACCCAATCGACTGAGAAGTCCCCTCCAAGTGACAATGCCGATGACCGACCTTCCGAAGAGGGTGGGACTGAAACTGGCGGAGAAGGCAACCAGTCTGACCGCTCGACCGGGCAGCAGACCGGTAGCCAGGAGCAGGGCGGGCAGAACGGTTCAGAGTCAGAGGGACGTAGACAAGAGAATCGAAAACGAGCAGAGGATGATGAAGCTCTTCGGGAACTCCTGAAGTGGAGCGAAGAGAATCCTCAGGAGCCATCTTCGAACGAAGAATCACCAGATCAGCAGGCTCAACCTCGCGATCAACAATCCACAGCTTCAGAAGAATCGACCGGAGAAACTTCAGAATCAAATCAAACGTCTGAAAATCAGCAGAGTGAGTCTCGAAACGATCAGACTTCGGCGGATCAAGGATCGCAAAACGATCCAATGTCGGGAGATTCTCCTTCTTCCAACAGTGGCGAAAATCAAAGCAGTCCAGAGGAACAAGGAACTTCGACCCCAAGTCAGGAGACTTCACCAGAGCCAACCAATCCTGCAGGTCAGCAGAATCCATCGGAACAATCTCCGAACAGTCCTTCCGGTACGAATACTCCCGATGCCACCCAGCAGACCGGTCGCAACGAGCAACAGGAAAACGGACCCGATTCCGCCAACGGTGCGGAGAACGCGTCTTCCGAATCACAGTCTCCGCAAGACGGGACACCGCAAGATTCCATGTCTGAAGCTGGCGAGTCGAACCCGGAGATGAATTCAGGTTCACCAGACACCTCTCAAGGCGAGAACACGTCGAGCGACCCATCTGCTTCCGAAGCTGGAGAAAAGAATCAACCTGGAAGCGCAGCATCGGACGATCAACCTGCTCCGAATGAGAATTCTGATCCCTCAAAACCGGGAGATGAAAAAGGACCAGCAAATGAAAAGGGAAATCCTGCTCAAGAGAATTCACCATCCACGGACACAAGCAATTCCGAGAGCGGTCAGGATGGAAATCCACAGGAGACGCAGAACGCTGATATGAAGAGTGATGGTCCGGGAACGGAGTCTCAGCCGAAGGAAGGCGACGCTCCCCAAGAGGGTCAACCGTCAGAAGGACAACCGTCAGAGGGACAACCATCTGAGGGACAACCATCTGAGGGACAACCATCTGAGGGACAACCATCTGAG